>NZ_SMSG01000004.1:0-300000 GCF_004382795.1 Cumulibacter soli
GGCCTCCTGTTATGCGTGAGCGGTTCCTAGACAGCTCCACTCTCGCAACGGGAGGCCTTCACCCGTCAACAGATCACGCGCGATTCACGCAACAACGTCCCTGGACATCACAACTAGCCACCCCATCGATAGTGACGGGCCCCGCACGCGGGGCCCGTCACTATTTTCTGTCCGATGACGAGATTGCGCCGCCACTGAATCACGATTCGGTTTCGGATAGGAGTAACCGGCGATTCTCGGCCATACTGCTTCCCTGCGACTTGGATCACAACCTGGCGCCGCACGATGAGGAGAGCACATGAAACGAGGAATCCGCTACTTGGCACCGCTGAGCGCCCTAGCGATGGTGCTGGCTGGCTGCGGAGACGCACCGGACTCGGAAAAGGAGGCCGACACCAGCGGGTTCGAGTCGGAGATTCCCCTCGACGAGAACTATGACCCCGAGGGTCATTTCGACTTCGCGTATACGGCGTACCCCGCGAGTTGGGACCCGGCCAAGAGCGTCAACGGCGCGGACATGCTGATGTTTTCACCCGTGTACGACCGACTCCTACTCGAAGAGCAGGACGGCACGATCAGCCCGATGCTGGCCGAGGAATTCACCGCGTCCGAGGACAACAAGACGCTCACGTTGAAGTTGAAGGAGGGCTTGACGTTCTCGGACGGCGAGCCGTTCGACGCCAATGCCGTCAAATTCAACCTCGAGCACTACACCGCCACCGACAGCCGGATCAACGGCGAGGTCTATCAGATCGATGAGATTGAAGTCGTAGACGACTACACGGTCGACCTACACCTCAACGGCGGTATCGGCTCGCTGGTGGTCGGGCTGGCCTCCCGCGCAGGCGTGATGGTCTCCCCCGCCGCGGTGAAGTCGGGGATCATCGAGACTGAACCGGTCGGCGTCGGCGCCTATCAGGCAACCGACATCTCCGCAGGCAACTACGTCCAGTACGAGAAGACCCCTGACTACTGGGACCCGGACGCACAGCGGGTCGCGAGCATGAAGATCCAGTACATGGCCGACGATCAGACCCGGATCAACGCACTGAAATCTGGTGATGTCGACGGTGCCGCGATCAACCCGGACGAACTGGACACCGCCGACGACGCCGGTCTGATTCCGCTGGTCACCCAAAGCCCTCGCTTCATCTACTTCATGCTCAATGCGGGCATCGAGCCGTTCGATGATCCCGAGGTACGCAAGGCGATCAATATGGCTATCGACCGCGAAGCGATCTCGCAGGGCATGTACGACGGATACTGCACCCCGCAAATCCAGCCATTCCCCAAGGGCAGCCCGGGCTACAGCGAGAAGATCGGCGACGGACTCGACATCTTCCCGTATGACCCTGAGGCCGCCAAGAAGATCCTCGAGGACAAGGGAGTCACCGAGGTCAACATCGCCACTGCCGCGCCCAACGTCACGATCTACACCAAGATCGCCGAAGTGATGCAGGAACAGCTGACCGAGATCGGGATCAATATGGAGATCCACTCGCTCCCGCCCGTACCGCAGGTGCAGGAGTTCGCGATCGACAAGGTGACCGAGACGTTCTCGTCAATCTTCACCGCGATCAATGACCCCGACGCGATCACCGCGCGCTATCTCGGGCCGGATGCGTTGTTCAATCCGGGCGAGGTGGTGTACGAGGATCTGATCAAGTACGCCGAGGAGGGGGCCAACTCGCTTGATCCCGAGGAGCGCAAGCCCGCCTACGAGAAGTACATGGACGCCTGGGTCGAGACTCCTCCGCACTTGATTCCGCTGTGCATGATTCACCTGACCAACGCCTACAACGACAACGTGTCGGGCGCCGTCCAAATGATGAACGGGTACCCGAACCTGCGAGGTATCGCCGTGGCTAAGGAGTAACCCTCCACAGGGTCTAAAGGTCGGCTGTCGATTCACGTGGCAGCCGACCTTTGCGTTGCGCCACACCTTCGTTGCACGGCTGTTCGCGTTGCGTCACTTCTCGGCTGATCCGCTACTGAATTGTGATTCCGGCGCCCCTATCGATAGTCCAAATCGTCGTGCATACTTCACCCAATTGAGATCTGCATTACAACTGCGTGCGGACCGCTGCGGCGGCCGTGTCGAGGAGTGCACATGAGACGAGGAATGGGCGTAATCGCGCCGATTAGTTGTGTAGCGCTACTGCTGGCGGGGTGCGGCGACGCGCCCGAACCGTCGTCCGACGAAGAAACAGCTGAGTACGCACAGACGATTGAGCTGGACGAAAATTACAACCCGGACGCGCATTTCGACTGGTCTTATCCAGAGTTCGCGGCCAGCTGGGATCCGATCGAAAGCCTGACCGGTAGTGACATCAACTTCTTCGAGCCTGTATATGACCGCCTGTTGCGCGAGGACGTGGACGGCAACGTCGGCCCGATGCTCGCCACCGAGTACTCGGCCTCCGAGGACGGAAAGGTCTTCACGCTCACCCTGCAGGAGGGGCTGAAGTTCACCGACGGGGAGCCGTTCAACGCCGAAGCCGTCAAGTTCAACATCGAACGCGCGGCGGGAGAAGACAGCAAGATCAACGGTGAGCTTGGTCAGGTCGAATCCGTCGAGGTCGTTGATGAATACACCGTCGACATCCACGTCGACGGCGGGATCGGCTCGATGCCGATCTCACTAGCTAACCGCGCCGGGATCATGGTCTCGCCCAAGGCAGCAGAATCTGGCCAGTTGGCTTCCGAACCCATCGGTATCGGTCCGTACGTAGTCACCAACTTCTTGCCCGGCGATCGTGCCGAGTACGAGCGGACACCGGACTACTGGGACCCGGACGCTCAGCGCGTCGCGAGCATGACCTACTACTACATGACCGACGATCAGACCCGGCTCAATGCACTTAGGTCTGGTGAACTAGACGCCGCGCGCATCAACCCCGACGAGATGAAGACGCTGGCCGACGACGGCTACGTCCCGCTGTCTCAACCGAGCGCGCTCTACATCTACTTCATGGTCAACGCCGCCATCGAGCCGTTCGACGACCCTGAGATTCGCCGGGCCATCAATATGTCGCTCGATCGCGAAGCCATCTCTCAAGGCTTGTACGACGGATACTGCACCCCGCAGTTCCATCCGTTTACCGAGACCGGGCCGGCGTACAGCGAGGAGATCGGTGACGGGCTCGACGAGTTCCCTTATGACCCCGAGGCCGCCAAGAAGGTCTTCGAGGACAAGGGCGTCACCAGCCTGGACATCACCACCGAGGTCGTGAACGTGACGATCTACCAGCAGTTCGCCGAGATCGTGCAAGACCAGCTGAGCGAGATCGGGATCAACCTGGAGATCCACGCGGCGCCGACCAGCGACATCGTGCAGCGGTTCGCGATCGACAAGACCTCGGAGGCGTTCACCTCGATCTCGACCGGCATCAACGATCCCGATATTTCCAACGCGCGCTACATCAAGCCGGACGCGCTGTTCAACGCCGGCAGTGTGGAGTATCCAGACCTAATCAAGTACGGCGATGAGGCCGCGTCGTCACTGGACCCAGAAGTTCGCCGTCCGGCCTACGAGAAGTACCTGGAATCCTGGATCGAGAACCCGCCACACCTGATGCCGATCTGCATGATCCACCTCGCGTTGGCCGCGTCGGACAACGTGTCGGGAATTTCGCAGAAGGCGAATGGTTACCCGGACCTGCGTGGCGTGGCCATCACGGAGTGAAGTTAGTCGACCTTCCTGGTCGAGTTTGCCGACCACGCAGCCTGAGCGGCCCCTCATCGTTCTATGAGCGATGAGGGGCCGCTTCGTCTGCGTTATCAGCGGCGAGTCAGCCGATCAGTCACTACATCGGGCCCGTCCGTGGACCGCGCGCCGGACGTACCGCAACCCGCGCGTATTTCTATGACACCGAGTGCCTATTGTGAGGTGTTCAGAATCCGTGAAGGGACACCCCCATGACGCGTTACGCGAAACCGCTCGTTGGCCTGGTGGCCGCCAGCTTGCTGCTGGCCGGCTGCGGCGACGCGCCGGATAAAGGCACCGGCGCCGAAAACAACGAGTACGGCAACAGCATCGAGGTTGCCGATGACTTCAATCCCGATAGCCATTTCACCTGGGCACACACGTCGTTCGCCTCGACCTGGGACCCGATCAAGAGCATCAACGGCAGTGACCAGAACTTCTACGAACCGGTCTACGACCGATTGCTGTTCGAGGAGCAGGACGGCACCGTCGTCCCGATGCTGGCGACCGAGTTCACCCCGTCCGAAGACAACAAGAAACTCACCTTGACCCTTCAGGAGGGATTGAGCTTCTCCGACGGGGCACCGTTCGACGCCGAAGCGGTCAAGTTCAACCTGGACCGCGTCCGCGGCGAAGGCAGCAACATCGCTGGCGAGCTGTACCAGGTCGACTCGGTCAATATCATCGACCCGCTCACCATCGAACTCGAATTGTCCGGCGGTATCGGTTCGCTGCCGGTCGCCCTGGCCAACCGCGCCGGAATCATGGTCTCCCCCGAGGCCGCGAAGGCCGGCGATCTGGAGAGCGAACCGGTCGGCATCGGCCCGTACGTGACGACCGATATCGCCCCGGGCGACAGCGTCGACTACGCGCTCACCGAGGACTACTGGGACACCGACGCGCAGCGCGTCGCCACAATGACCTACAAGTACATGCCCGATGACCAGACCCGCCTGAACGCACTCAAGAGCGGCGAACTGGACGGCGCCCGAGTGAACGCCGACGAGATGGACATTCTCGCCGACGCCGGCCTGATTCCGCTGGTCGAGCCGAGTTCGCTGTTCATCTACTTCATGGTCAACGCGGGTATGGAGCCGTTCGACAACCCCGAGGTCCGCAAGGCGCTGAACATGGCGATTGATCGCGAGGCCATTTCCGAAGGCCTGTACGACGGCTACTGCACCCCGCAGGTCCAGCCCTTCCCCGAAGGCAGCGTCGGGTACAGCGAGAAGGTCGGCGACGGGCTTGACGTGTACGGGTATGACCCCGAGGCCGCGAAGCAGATCCTCGAAGAGGAAGGCGTGACCGAACTGTCGGTCGCGACCGCCACTCCTAACGTCACGATCTACACGAAGTTGTCGGAGGTTCTGCAGAGCGAACTGAAGGACATCGGCATCGATCTGACGATCAACTCGGTGCCGCCTGCCGAAATGGTTCAGCAGTTCTCGGTCGACCAGGTCACCGAGACCTTCACCTCGACCGCCACCGGAATCAACGATCCGGACGTGACGAACTCGCGGTACATCAGTGCCGACTCCCTGTTCAACCCGGCGAACGTGGAGTACCCGGACCTGCAGAAGTACGGCGACGAGGGAGCGGCAACGTTCGATCCCGCCGAACGTAAGCCGGCGTACGAGAAGTACATGGACGCGTGGATGGAAACTCCGCCACACCTGATGCCGATCTGCATGCTGCACCAGTCGATCGCCGTCGCCGACTACGTGTCCGGCGTCAGCGAGAAGGCCAATGGCTACCCCGACCTGCGCGGGGTCGCGGTCTCCAAGGAGTCCTAGCCGCATCGCACGATAAAGGCCGTCTACCGCAACTGCGCGGTAGACGGCCTTCGTCTTTGCGGATGCATACGTTGCCTTCGACAACTGTGCAGCGCCTCAGGGCTGCTGTGTGCGGAGGGCGCCCTGCTCCGACGCTTCGGCCCCCTGCGGTATCGGCGCGGTCACGATCGGGCTACGCCTGAATCGGACCGGCGAGTAGCGCCGCGCGCAATCCCATACTCCAACCACCCACGGCCGCAGTCGCGGCCGCCATGTGAAGGGAGCACGGATGAAACAAGCATCTCGACTGATCGCCGCGACGGTCGGTGGCAGCCTGCTGCTCGCCGGCTGCGGTGAAGCGCCCGAGGAATCGTCAGCGTCCGATACCGAAGACTTCGGCATGGCGATCGAACTGGACGAGAACTACGACCCAAACGGACACTTCGATTGGGGCTACACTTCCTTCGCTTCGACCTGGGATCCGATCAAGAGCATCAACGGCAGCGACCAAAACTTCTACGAACCCGTCTATGACCGGTTGTTGTTCGAGGACGTCGACGGGGTTATTCACCCGATGCTCGCCGAGGAGTTCACGCCGTCCGATGACGGCAAGACACTCACCTTGAAACTCCGCGAGAATCTGAAGTTCTCTGACGGCGCCGCATTCAACGCCGAAGCAGTCAAGTTCAACCTGGACCGGGCCCGCGGTGAGGAGAGCAAGATCAACGGCGAGCTGTACCAAGTCGAGGACGTGGAGATCGTCGACGAGTACACGGTCGACGTCCACCTCTCCGGCAGTATCGGCTCGTTGCCGGTGGCGTTGGCTAACCGCGCCGGAATCATGGTCTCGCCCGAGGCCGCGAAGGCCGGCCTACTGGACACCGAACCGGTCGGGATCGGCCCGTACGTGACGAGCGAGATCGTGCCCGGTAGCAACGCGTCGTACGAGAAAACCCCGGACTATTGGGATCCGGACGCACAGCGTGTCGCCACGATGACCTACTACTACATGGTCGAGGACCAGACCCGGATCAACGCCCTCAAGAGCGGCGAGGTGGACGGCGCCCGGATCAATCCCGATGAGATGGATGTGGCGGCGGACGGCGGCGCAACGCCGATCGTGCAACCGAGTTCGTTGTTCCTCTACTTCATGGTCTCCACGGCGATCGAGCCATTCGACAACCCCGAGGTCCGCCGGGCGATCAATATGGCGATCGACCGCGAGGCCATCTCACAAGGCATGTACGACGGCTACTGCACCCCGCAGATCCAGCCGTTCCCCGAGAGCAGCCCCGGCTACAGCGAGAAACTCGGTGACGGGCTGGATGAGTTCCCGTACGACCCCGAGGCGGCCAAGCAGATCCTCGAGGAGGAGGGAATCACTGAGCCCATCGACATCGCCACGGCCGCACCGAACGTCACCATTTATACGAAGTTCGCCGAGGTGATTCAGGATCAGTTGGGCGAGATCGGTATCAACATCGAAATCCACGCGCTGCCACCGGCCGAACAGGTGCAGGAATTCGCGATCGACAAAGTCACCGAAACCTTCACGTCGGTCTCCACAGGGATCAATGATCCGGACGTCGTCAACTCGCGGTACGTCGCGCCGGATTCCCTGTTCAACGCCGGCAGTACCGAGTACCCGGATCTGCAGAAATACGGGATAGAGGGCGCTTCAACGCTCGATCCAACCGAACGTAAGCCAGCGTACGAAAAGTACATGGACGCGTGGGTGGAGTCGCCGCCACATCTCATTCCGGTGTGCACGATTCACATGGCTTCGGCGTACAACTCGAATGTCTCGGGAGTGGGCCAGAAAGCGAACGGCTACCCAGATCTGCGCGGCGTGGCTGTCGCCAAGGAGTAACACGATTGACGTGACTGCGGGTGCGGATATCGGCGACGCGGTCGCCGGTATCCGCAACTGAATGAACCGCCGACAGCGAAGCGCCACACCACGGTGCAGGTCGACTCTCCCCATGCGAACCCTCGCCGTGCCACGCCGCGCGGAAGCGACAAACGTGTGCGAGAAGCGTTCGGAAACAAGTCCTGCGCCTCGGCAGCGTCACGATAATGTAACAAGCACTCAATACAGTTGCTCTGGTTGTGGGATTGGTCATACTCCTTACAGCCGCCCCGACCGACCAGCGCGTGTGGGCGGGTCCCGAGAGGAGCATGGATGAAACGAACTCCAAAACTCATGGTCGCGGCACTCGGCGCCAGCCTTGTGCTCGCAGCGTGTGGCGATGCACCGGAAAGTAAGACAGCCGCAGAAAGCGACTCGTTCGGCAACTCCATTGACCTCGTCGACGGATATGACCCCGACGGGCACTTCGATTGGGCGTACGTCGCGTTCGCCTCCAGCTGGGACCCGATCCTGAGCATCAACGGTGGCGACCAGAACTTCTACGAACCCGTCTACGACCGGTTGCTCTACGAAGGTATCGACGGGGAACTCGAGCCAATGCTCGCCACCGAGTTCACCCCCGCGGACGACGGCAAATCGCTGACACTCAAGCTTCGCGAAGGCCTGACATTCTCCGACGGAGAGCCCTTCAACGCCGAGGCCGTCAAATTCAACCTGGACCGTGCCCGCGGCGAGGAAAGCAAGATCAACGGCGAGTTGTATCAGGTCACCTCGGTCGACATCGTTGATGACTACACCGTCACGCTGGAGTTGTCCGGCAGCATCGGTTCCCTGCCCGTGGCGCTCGCCAACCGCGCCGGCATGATGGTCTCCCCTGCCGCTGCCAAGTCCGGCAAGTTGGACGCGGGGCCCGTCGGAATCGGCCCCTACACCGCCGCCGATATCGAGGCGGGCAACAAGGTCAACTACGAGCTCACCCCAGACTACTGGGACACGGACGCGCAGCGGGTCAAGACGATGACCTACTACTACATGCCCGATGATCAGACCCGAATCAATGCGATGAAGTCCGGTGAACTGGACGGCATGACCGCGCCAGCGACCGAACTGGACAATATGGCCGAGGAAGGGTTTACCCCAATCGTCCAGCCGAGCTCGCTAGTGCTCTATTTCGCGGTGAACACCTCGGTGGAGCCATTCGGTGATCCCGAAGTGCGCAAGGCGATCAACATGGCGATCAACCGCGAGGAGATCTCGCAGGGGTTGTACGACGGATACTGCACAGCGCAGATTCAGCCGTTCCCCGAGAGCAGCCCCGGTTACAGCGACAAGATCGGTGACGGGTTGGACATTTGGGGTTACGACCCTGAAGAAGCGAAGAAGATTCTCGAGGATGCCGGCGTCACCGAGCCGATCGAGGTCGCCACAGCTGCGCCGAACGTCACGATCTATACGAAGTTCGCTGAGGTGCTGCAGGACCAACTCGCGGATGTGGGCATCAACGTTGAGATCCACTCGATCCCGCCGAGCGAGATGGTGCAGGAGTTCTCGATCGACAAGGTGACCGAGACGTTCACGACGATCTCCACCGGCATCAACGATCCGGACGTGATCAACTCCCGCTACATCGCGAAAACGTCACTGTTCAACCCTGGTAACACCGACTATCCCGACCTGACAAAGTACGGCAACGAGGGCGCATCGACGTTCGATCCGGACGAGCGCAAGGTGGCGTACGAGAAGTACATGGATGCCTGGGTGGAAACCCCGCCGCACCTGATTCCGGTGTGCATGGTGGAAGGCAATTCGGTGTTCGCCGATAACGTCTCGGGCGTTATCCAGCGGGCGAACGGCTACGTCTCACTGCGCGGTGTCGCGGTGGCTAAGGAGTAGCACCGACGCAAACAGCAGAAGCGGGCCACCATGGGTGGCCCGCTTCTTGCGTGCTTCTAGCGTCAACGCTGACGTGCCGGGCTATCCGAGGATTCGGACCTGCTCGGCCTGTGGACCCTTGTCCGACTGCGCGACCTCGAACTCGACCCGCTGTCCTTCGTCGAGGGCCCGGTAGCCGTCCATCTGGATGGCCGAGTGATGCACGAAAACATCTTGGCCGCCGTCCACGGCGATGAAGCCGAAGCCCTTTTCCGCGTTGAACCACTTCACGGTTCCCTGTGCCACATGCGCTCCTGTGTCCGTTACTGCTCAGGCCCGCGGTTTGCGGCGCCAGGGTCTCGCTACGACCGCGCGCCACGTTACCCACGATGCGTAGTCCTGCTCGTGGCCAGGCGGTAACGAATCGGCAACGGCCACGCGACACCTGATCGGCGATCTCACCCAGTGAGAGACATTCCATCGGTCATCTGGACGCTACGGTACAATTTCGCGCAGCCGTTCAATCTTCAACAGATCACAGCCTTCGGCTGTCCCTTCACACATAAGCGCGGGGGCTCTCGAGATCCGATGAGCCCCCTTGACCTATACGGAGAAACCCACAGTGACCAACGAAGCAAACTGGGCTTTTGAGACCAAGCAGGTCCATGCCGGCCAGATCGTAGACAGCCAGACGGGCGCCCGCGCGCTACCGATCTATCAGACCACCTCCTTCGTCTTCAAGGATGCCGACGAAGCCGCCAACCGCTTCGCGCTCAGCGACCTGGGGCCGATTTACACCCGGATCACCAACCCGACCCAGGAGGCGGTCGAGAACCGGATCGCCGCCCTTGAGGGTGGCGTCGGTGCGTTGCTGCTGTCGTCCGGCCAGGCTGCCGAAACCCTCGCCATCATGAACATCGCCGAGGCTGGCGACCATGTGGTCGCCTCCGCCAATCTGTACGGCGGCACCTACAACCTGCTCAAGCACACCCTGCCGAAGTACGGCATCCAGGTCACCTTCGTCGAGGACGCCACCGACGCACAGTCGTGGAAGGCCGCGGCGAAGGAGAACACGAAGTTGTTCTTCGGCGAAACGATCGCTAACCCTTCCGGCGAGATCATCGACATCGAAGAGGTCGCTGCGGTGGCGCACGAGGTCGGCGTACCGCTGATCCTGGACAACACCATCGCCACGCCGTACGTACTCAACCCGATCAAGTACGGCGCAGACGTCGTCATCCACTCGGCGACCAAGTACCTCGGCGGACACGGCACCTCGATCGCCGGCGTCATCGTGGACGGTGGCTCGTTCGACTACGCCCAGTACCCCGAGCGCTTCCCGAATTACAACCAGCCCGACCCGTCGTACAACGGACTGACCTACGCGAAGGACCTCGGCGTCGGCTCGGCGTTCGGCGCGAACCTGTCGTTCATCCTCAAGGCGCGCGTCACCCTGCTGCGCGATATGGGTCCTGCAGTGTCGCCGTTCAACGCATTCCTTATCTCGCAGGGCATCGAAACGCTCAGCCTGCGCGTCGAGCGTCACCTGGAGAACACCCGCAAGGTGGCTGAGTTCCTACAGAACCACCCGCAGGTGGAGAAGGTCATCTGGTCGTCGCTGCCGGATTCCAAGTACTACGACCGCGCTCAGAAGTACACCCCGAAGGGTGCCGGTGCGGTGATCTCCTTCGAGATCGCCGGTGGCGTCGAGGCCGGCCGGAAGTTCGTCAGCGCGCTTGAGCTGCACAGCCACGTAGCCAACATCGGCGACGTCCGCTCGCTGGTGATCCACCCGGCCACCACGACCCACAGCCAGCTATCGGCGGAGGACCTGGCTGCTGCTGGAGTCACGCCGGGTCAGGTGCGTCTGGCCGTCGGTATCGAGGGGATCGACGACATCATCGCCGACCTCGAGACCGGCTTCGCGGCCGCGAAGTAACGTCCTGAGCCTGCGGCACTAGACGCGAGGCCCCTCAAACGGGCGCAGCATCAGGTCTGAAGCGGGGTTGTCCCAGGGAAGCGCGAAAGTTTCCGCGCTTTCCTTTGACAACCCCGCTTTACGATGAACACAGTAACTCTGGCGGTCAAGACCGGAGGCGTTGCTCAACATCAGCTGGCCGATCGAGCTCGTACCAGACAAAGCGCTCAACCCGCCAACCCAGACGCTGAATCGCATCCTCGCGCTTCTTCTCGTTGACCACTGACCTACCCGTTTCGTACTTCACCTCACCGTCGAACTCGGCGATCACGTTCGTGTCGCGCACGCGGAGATCGGTACGCGCCACGAAAGCGCCCTCCTTATCACGCACAACAAACTGCGGTTCGACATCCAAACCTGCGCGGACTGCGATCAACCGCAACCGCGTTTCCCCTGGAGACTCCGCTCGGCCGTCGGCCCGATCTGCGACCTCGCGAATACGCCTCGCCCTTCCGAGCGGATCGAGCACCTGAGCGGCGTCGTACAGCTGGCCCTTGCTCAGCGACTCACGGTTTAACGCGGCATCGGCGGCCACCACCGCCGCATCGACACCAACTGCGCGGGCGACTTGTGCAATGGCGACGGCCTCATCAACAACCAGCGCACGGTCGAGTTCGTATGTCGGTAGGTCCAGCGAACAGCGGCTGATCTTGATGCCGGGCACGCTCAACGAACTCCCGCCATTTCGGCGTACGAACCGGACAGTAGTCAAGTCGATGTCGTACGTCGGCAGGCCTGCCATCACGATCGCGGACTGGTGGCTGACGGCCAGCCGTCTGCCGTACCCGACGCTGATCGCGTGGGCCAACTCCCGATGACGTTCAGTGAGGTCCTTCGGCGGCGGACTCGTCGTCAGTATCCCCCGCCACACCTGTCGCGCGAGGCCGCATTTGACCCACCGCGCAAGGTCGGCATCAGTGCAGCCGTACTGCGCCGCGAGGCGTCGAGTGAACACACCGCGTTGGCCCGCCGCAGCGACAAGTAAGGGCGCAGGAATCGACATTGCCGAAGCGTGACATGCACCGCCACCGAACGAAATCCAACGGCGCGCCGGTGTGGAAAACCGCCGGCGGAGTGGAAAACCGGTACCGCGTCGGAAGCCGTCCCACTTTCCAGCCCGCGCAGAAGCGTGGTTCCACGCAGAAAGCGGGAAACTGTTCGCGCTTTCTGCGTGGAACCACGCTTTCGCCGCGCGGCGTTTCGCTATCTCAGGAGGTGACGTCCTTGCGGCGGAAGTGCCAGAAAGCCAGCACGAAGAGCACCACCGAGTACCCCAGCGACCAGGCGATACCGGTGGCCATATCGGCGGTGTCCGGCGGATCGCTCAACATGCCGATCCAGGCGAAGTTATACGTCGTCGGCAGTGCATTCCGGAGACTTTCCAACGCCTCGACCTGGCCCAGGATCGAGGAAACGATCACGATGAACACCGTGCCACCGACCGCCGCCAACGGCGCATCTGTGCGCACCGACAAATAAAACGCGAGCGCGCCGACCATCAGCAGGTTGACGATCATGTAGCCGACCATCGCTGCAAGTCGCCACCACATGTCGCCGGTTTCAATCACCGTTCCGGCCGGCGAAGCGACGGGATTCCAGCCATAAGCGATAGTTCCCGCCAGCAGCGACACCGCGACCAGCGTGAGTACGGCGAGCACGGACAAGAACAGCGCGACCTGCAGTTTGCGCCACAGCAGGACGGTCCGCGGTACCGGCGATGCCAACAGGTAGCGCAGACTTCCCCACTGCGCCTCTACTGCGACGGTGTCACCGAAGAACAATGCGAACACGACAACCAAGAAGAACCCAGTGGTCGCGAAGAACACCAGTAAGACGAAGTTGAACCCGCCCGCAGTCGCGACGTCGAACAGGTTGATCCGGCTACTGGGCCCGGTGTCTTCCGGCGAACCGAACGCGAACGCGGCGATCAATACCAACGGCATCGCCGCCATCAGCGCGAACACGCCCAGCGTGCGCCGCCGACCAAGTTGACGACGCACCTCAACCCAGAACCGCAACGAATGCCGGCGCTGATACCCGTGCGCGGTGTCTGCATGCTCGGCTACCGATGCGGCCGGCAGCGATCCGCTTGCGCTGACGGACCGAGGCGCCTGTGCGGGCCCGTCGTTCGACTGCGACATCATTCATGACCTCCCACGAGCGCCAGGAACGCGTCCTCGAGATGCCTGCGCGGCATGACCTGCTCGACCTCGACGCCCGCCACAACCAACGCCGCGACGACCTCGCCGGCGCGGACGCCGTCCAACTCGACAATGACCCGGCGACTCTCGGCCGCTACGACCTTCACGCCCGCTAGATCGCGCAACGCCGCCGCCGCAGCCTGCCCATCGTTGGTATCGATATCGATCTCGCCACCGGCGCCGACCACGTCAGCGACCGTGCCCGACGCGATCACCTCGCCAACGTTGACCACAACGACATGCGAGCAGGTCTGCTCAACTTCGGCCAACTGATGGCTGGAGACGAGCACCGATCGTCCGTCGACGGCGTACGACTGCAGCACCTGACGCATCTCGGCGATCTGCGGCGGATCGAGCCCGTTGGTCGGTTCATCCAGCACCAGCAAGTCAGGCAGGCCCAGCATGGACTGCGCAATCGCGACGCGCTGCCGCATGCCCTGCGAATAGGTGCGCACCTTGCGGTCGAGTCGGTCGCCGAGGCCCGCGATTTCGATGACCTCGTCGAAACGGGCGTCCTCGATCGGGCGGCCTGTCGCAGCCCAGTACAACGTCAGATTCTCCCGACCGCTGAGGTGTGGCATCAGCCCTACACCTTCGACAAAACACCCCAACCGGCTGAGCACCGGCGCGCCGGGACGCACGCGGTGACCGAAGACTCGCAGCGAACCGTCCGTGGGGTGGATAAGCCCCATCAACATCCGTAAGGTCGTCGTCTTCCCGGCGCCGTTAGGTCCCAACAGGCCAACAACCTGACCCCGCTCAACCCGGAACGACACGTCCTTGACCGCGACGAAACCGTCCTTGTACGCCTTGCGCAGACCATCGGCGATCAGCGGAACATTGTCCAACTCTGGATCGTGATCGATCCGCTCGCCTTTCGTGCGCCGCGCTCGCAACACGAAAAGCGCGGCCAATCCAATCAGCACGGCGGCGCCAATACCGATCAGCAGACGGGTCCAGGCCGACGTCGCGTAGGTGAGGGATTCGGTCGCTACGGTCGGGTATTCAATTGCCCCGTCCTCGCCCAACGCGATAGTGACGGTCTGCTGTGTGGGCTCGACTTGATAGGCACGATCGGTGGTTGCGAACGCAACCATAATCCGGTGGTCGGCCTCAAAACTGTGCGCGATCGCCGGCAGGGTGACCTCGAGGGCGACATTCCCGTTATTCTCCGGAACCACGACCGGAACCACCTGTCCGCCAGGCAATGCTGGAAGTCCACCGGGCGCGGCGTCGTACACCTTCGCGAACAGCATTCCGCCGTCCGGCATTCCGGAAACGTCGACGGTGACGACGGGGCTACCGACGACCGTGACCGGATCCGACAAGACGGCGCTGCTGAAGTACGCGGCTTGGCCGGGCGGATCGAATGCCACGCCGAGCCCCAATCCAGGCAGTGAGGACAACGATCCCGGGACGCCGCCGGGCGGACGGACAATCTCCTGTGGCGGCCCGGCGAGGTCCACGCCGTCGTACGTCGCGACGTTATCGACGTACTGCTCGGCGACCTCGTTGCGCGCGGTCGGACGACCGCTGCGACCCGTCGTGGTGAGCCCGGTCTGCTGCGCAAACTCGAATTCGGTGCCCGGGTCGTCGCCGTTGCCGGCGAGATAGTAATCGAACCAATCGGCCGTTACGTCGTACACCCGGGAGAGTTCTGCGTCAGTGGCCGCAACACCACCATCGTCGTGGCCGCCGGCGGTCCACATCACTTTCACCGTGCCGCCGGCTTCGGTGATCTGTCGCGCCGTCACGTCGGCTTCGCTGAGCGGGAATAGCGAGTCAGCCTGGCCTTGGATCAGCATCGTGGGCGCATCGATCTGGTCTGCTACCGAGTACGGCGATGACTCATCTAACCGCGCCAACCCTGCATCATCGAGCGTTCCTGTAGTCGCTGCGTCGGCGTACACGGCGCATATGTCGGCGGCAAACTGCCCACACTCAGGGTCCTCGAGCGACCCACCGTTCAACGGGCCACCGCCGCCGGGTTCGGAGTCGTCTGACTCGGAGTCGGCGGCGCCGAGTAGCGATGTGAGGTCGACGCCCTTGCCGAAGCCGAAGAACGTTCCGGCCCATTCGCGCTTGAACGCCCCAGGGGTGAATCCGTCGGCCGCGGCGGGGCCGGCGGCGGCTTCACGCTCACCTTCTCCATTCGGGAAGAACACCCGCGCGAGCCGGTTCCAGGTAATCATCGGGACGATCGCATCGACACGCTCGTCGTAGCCCGCGGCCAGTAGCGCGAGCGCGCCGCCGTACGAGCCACCGGTGATCCCGACCCGCGGGTCATCGGGACCGTCGAGTTCTACGTCGTCGCGCTCCGCGAGATAACTGATCAAGTTCTGCGCATCGGCGACCTCGGCGTCCGGCGCGTTCAGCCCGATCTCACCGGTGCTGGTGCCGAACCCTCGGGCGCTATAGGTGAGCACTATGAACCCGCGCTCGACGAGGGCGAGAGCGTCCGCTTCGACGCTGTCCTTGGAACCGCCGAAACCGTGCGCCACAATGACCGCCGGAGCCGGATCGTCTGCGGTGACGCCGTCCGGTACGAAAACCGTGACGTCGAGTTCCGCCGGGTCGGCGGTTTCGCTGCTGAATCGGAACTCTTCGCTTTGATAGCTAGGTGAACTGCTGACGGAGCGCCACACGATGAGCGCCGCGACGAGTGCGATCACTGCGATGAGTGCGATCAATCGTCTGCCGCCGAGCCATTTCGCCACCCGTGTGCCGTTCTGTCGAGCCGATAACGTCCTCTACAACAACTGACCACACGGTAGTTAGGTTCCCGTGCGAGTTGTGACGAGCAGACATCACAGCAGCCACATCACAGCGGCCAGTGAGCGCGGCAGTCGATGAGCTGTCGACGACGGCGCGAAACCAACGACACGCTGCCGTCGACTGACTTCAACCGAACCGATTCGCCCATTTCGGTCGAGTTGCTTTCGCCGGTCAACCGATTAACGTCGAGCTTATGCTCATCATCGCGATCCTCGTCTTCGGCATGGTTGCCGGCGGGCTGGCCCAGCTCCTACTCGGCAAGCGCCTGCAAGGCGTGAACTGGCCACTTGCCTTCGTGGCCGGCGTCATCGGCTCCTTACTGGGAGGACTGCTGATCAGTTTGCTCGCCGGCGACGGAATCGAACTGCGTCCGAGCGGCATTATTGGCTCGATCGTCGGTGCGATCATCATCACGGCTGGGTATACCGCCATGTCTGGGCGCACGAGCGCCAAATAGCGATTCGCGTCCTCGGCTTAATCGGGCGCCGGGGCGCGCTCTGGCGCCAGGGGCGCGCTCGGCCGGTGATCGACAGGTCCACTCTCGGCGGCATCCGGTTCGGGCGATTGCCGCGGCTGGGTTGCCGCAAATAACGCAGCAAAAATCAGGGGGCATCGGCTATAGCGCGATGCCTGGCGATTTTTGCTGCGTTATTTGCGCTAGTTCCGAGTACCACGCGAGTTCGGGGCGACGACCCGGCGCGACTAGGCGCGCGGGTTCGGAGTACGCCCGAGCTCGAAGCACTGCCCGAACCCGGATACGGTGCTCCGGCGCGGCGAGACCGACCTACCCGGCGTGGCCTCGCAACAGGTCGGCAAAATTCGTGACTTGCGTCGGCAGGTCATTACCGGAGTTTCGCACCGGATCAGGAGTGAATCCCGCGACCGCGTCGGTCGACGCCACCACGAGCGAGGCCAGCTCGGACGCCGCACGCGAGATTCTCCCCGTCAAGCCGGAATCTGCCGAATCGCCGAAATCCTCGGTGGCCGCGAAAACTCCGGTCGGTACGACGACCGCCCGCAGGTACGTCAATAGCGGGCGCACCGCGTGATCGAGGACCAGCGAATGCCGTGGCGTTCCGGCGGTAGCGGCGATGATCACCGGCATCCCGTTCAGTGCGTCAGTATCGAGTTGGTCGAAGAACATCTTGAACAGCCCGCTGTAACTGGCGGCGAACACCGGCGTGACCACGATCAGTCCGGCGGCTTCGGACACCTGGTCGCGAGCGGACGCCAGCCGCGGCCCCATCAGTCCACCCCCGGTCAACGAATGAGCCAGATCAACGGCGAGTTCGCGCAACTCGATGAACGAGACCTGCACCGACTCGCCCCGCGCACTGACCGCCGCATCAACCGAGTCGGCGATGCGGTCGGCCAGTAAGCGAGTCGAGGACGGAACGGACACTCCAGCCGACACGACCACGATGTTGCGTGACATTTAGACGGTCTCCAGATTCTCGGCGTTAATGACCTTGCGGTGCTTGGAGTCCGCGCCTTCGGCCACCAGCGACTCATGGGTGGGCGGATCGCTGGGCACGTGCTCCGGACGCCGGCGCTCGAACTCGGCGCGCAGGGTCGGCACGACTTCCTTACCCAGGATCTCGATCTGCTCCAAGACGACGTCCTGCGGCAGACCGGCATGGTCGACCAGGAACAATTGCCGCTGATAATCACCGGCGTAATCAGCGAACGACAAGGTGCGCTCGATGACCTGCTCAACGGTGCCGACCGTCAGCGGCGTGTACGACGAGAACTCCTCCAGCGACGGACCGTGACCATAGACCGGCGCATTGTCGAAGTAAGGCCGGAACTGCTTCTTGGCCTCAGCCTCGGTAGTTCCGATAAAGGTCTGGCCTCCGAGCCCGACAATCGCCTGATCGGCCGCGCCGTGACCGTAGTACTCGTACCGCTGGCGATACAGGTCGATCATCTGCTTAGTGTGCTCGGCATTCCAGAAGATGTTGTTGTGGAAGAACCCGTCACCGTAGAACGCGGCCTGCTCGGCAATCTCCGCCGAACGGATCGATCCGTGCCACACGAAGGGTGGTACGCCGTCCAGCGGTGCGGGCGTGGAGGTATACCCAGTCAGCGGAGTGCGGAACTGTCCCTTCCAGTCGACGACCTCCTCACGCCATAGCCGACGCAGCAAGTGGTAGTTCTCCACGGCCAGCGGGATGCCCTGACGGATGTCCTTACCGAACCACGGGTAGACCGGGCCGGTGTTGCCGCGACCCATCATCAGGTCGTTGCGCCCACCGGACAGGTGCTGCAAGAACGCGTAGTCCTCGGCGATCTTGACCGGGTCGTTGGTGGTGATCAGGGTCGTCGCGGTCGACAGTCGCAACCGCGAGGTCTTGGCAGCGATATAGGCCAAGTGGGTGGTCGGGGAAGACGGGACAAACGGCGGGTTGTGATGCTCGCCGGTCGCGAACACGTCCAACCCGACCTCCTCGGCCTTGAGCGCCATCTCGGTCATCGCCGCAATCCGCTCAGCTTCGCTGACCGTCGCGCCGGTCGTGGGGTCGGTGGTCACGTCACCAATCGTGAAGATGCCGAACTGCATTGCCTTCTCCTCAACTCGTTGAATATTCAACATCATAACAGGACCTATCCCGTTTTGATTCCCATTAGAGTCATGGGGTGGCCGATTCCACTCTCACCCTCACCGCCCGCCTGACCGCCGCCGTCCTGGACGCCCGTCGCGGAATCGTGCGCATGCACCGCGACGTCATGGCCGCCCTGGACCTCTCCGCCTGGGATCCGGTGCGCCTCGATGGCGCCCGCAGCACCGCTGCCATCGTCGCCGAAGGCGGCGCCGACGTACCCGCGGGAATCCTGCTGTGCGACGACCTCACTCTCGGCAACGCCGGACTGCAGGACGGCACCGCCATCAGCGTCTCCAAAATCCCACTGAGCGAAGCTCGTTCCGTCGAACTCGTCGGCGACGAGAACGTGATGCGGATGATCTCGCCCGACATGCTGCGGCGCGCGCTGCTTGGCAAGATGGTCACGGTAGGCGACGACATCTCCCTGATGCCGCTGGACAATCCGGTTCACGGCGGAGTCGAGGCAGCTGACCTCGAGGCCGCTCGTCGCCAATTACGCGTCGCGATGGGCATGCAGTGGACGACGACCCTCGTCGCCGTCACCGCGAGCGACTCCAGTGAGCCGGTACTCGTGACCGGCGCGACCGCAGTTTCCTGGCGCGGCGGCGCCGTCGCCCCGGGCTGGCAACGTGATCCGGCGACTCCCCCGACGTCCGCCCCAGCCGCCGCGACCGGGATGTTCTCGGTCACTCCGGCACCGCAGCGACCTGCTGCGCCGACCACCGCGGACCAGATGCTCGCCCCTGGACCCACCCACACCGGCGTGCAGGCGAAGGCCGTCACCCGCACCGACGACCGGCCGGCAGCCGAAGCTCTCGCTAGTAGCTCTGAGCCCCCAAAGGCCGATATATCGGCCAATGCAACGCCGACCCTGGACGACTTGAGCGGCTTCAAAACACAAGCTGACTCACTAACCGAGTGGCTCGACCTCGGCTTCAACCATCGCGAAGTTCTTGACCGACTCGGCAGCAAACCACAGCTCGGCGTACTGCTCAGCGGACCTCCCGGAGTCGGCAAGTCGACTCTTGCCCGCGCCGTCGCCGCACACGTCGGCGCCGCCGTCATCGACGTGTCCGCGCCCTCGATCGCTGCCATCGAAGCGGGCGCCGCGGCCGAAACGCTGCGCTCGGCGACCGAAAAGGCGATGAGCGACGCGCCGTCCGTGCTGCTCATTCAGGATGTCGAGGCCCTCGCACCACGCGAGGACGCCGATCCCATCTCCCGAATCTTCATCGATCTGCTGCAGCGCACGATCGCCGAGGGCACCATCGCCGTCATCTGCACCACCGCCCGCCCCGAGGAGGTCAGTTCCGAACTCTCACATCCCGGTGTACTCGATCATCAACTCGTCCTTCCGCTGCCCGATAAGGCCATGCGCAAGGCTCTGCTGGACGCGTTGTTGCGGCCGGTACCGCTCGAGGACGGCGTCAACCTCGACGACATCGCCGGTCGGACCCCCGGCTTCGTAGCCGCCGACCTGCTGGCGCTGCGCCGCGAGGCGACCGTCCGCGCGGCGTTGCGGCAGAAGGACGCCGAGATGCCTACTGTCGCCGCCGAAGATCTCATCGGGGCGTTGGACGTTGTTCGCCCGACCGCGATGGCCGAATCGACCCTCGAGGTCGCCCGGGTGACGCTCGAGGACGTCGGCGACATGGCCGAGACCAAAGAAGCTCTCACCGAGGCCGTGCTGTGGCCGCTGCAGTACCCCGATACGTACGAACGACTCGGCGTCAGTCCGCCGCGCGGCGTACTGCTGTACGGCCCTCCCGGCTGCGGTAAGACGTTCCTCGTCAAGGCCATCGCCGGTCAGGGCCAGACCAACGTGATGAGTGTGAAGGGTGCCGAACTGCTGAACAAGTGGGTCGGCGAGTCTGAGCGCGCGGTCCGCGAATTGTTCCGTCGAGCCCGGCAGGCAGCGCCGACGCTGATCTTCATGGATGAGGTCGACGCGATCGCGCCGCCCCGCGGTCAAGGGACCGACGGCGGCACGACCGATCGCGTCGTTGCCTCACTGCTGACCGAACTGGACGGCGTCGAGGCGCTGAATAACGTCTTCGTGATCGGCGCGACCAACCGCCCTGACCTAGTCGATGCCGCGATGTTGCGCCCCGGACGCCTCGACAAGATGATCTACGTGCCGCCGCCGGACGCCGAGGCTCGCGCCGCCGTCCTGCGCGCCTCGGCCCGCAAGACGCCCGTGACTCGCGGGGTCGACTTCGACGCGATCGCTGAGCAACTCGATGGCTATTCCTCAGCAGACTGCGCCGCTGTGGTCCGCGAAGCCGCGTTGGTTGCGATGCGCCGCGACATGTCGGCACCGAAGGTCACCAAGCCCGACTTCGATCAGGCCATCAGAAACGTCAAAGGATCACTTGATCCGCAGCAGGTGGCGTGGTTGGAGAACTTCGCGAACGATCGAGACCTGGCCTGATACACGCCAATATCCCGAACCGTCCTTCGTCACACCGAAAGTCGCCACTAGTGGCGCTTCGGTGGCGCGACAGCGCAGGTGAACCAACCGTGAATCGCCGGTAAATGAAGAACTCCTCATCTGAATGACGGACTCCTCATTTCCTCCTGTTTGAGTGATTCCAGCTTCGATCCGCGGAGCCGCAGAACGAACTCAGGAGGTGCGGCGGATGCGCACGCCGGTAACCAACCCGTTCCGGATATTGCTGTACTCACACGACTCAGTCGGCCTGGGCCATATCCGTCGCAATCTGGCACTTGCGCACGAGTTGGCTACCCGGCTTCCCGAACTCTCCGGCCGCCCGGTCACCGGGATGCTGCTGACCGGTGTCGGATATAGCGCGGAACTCGACGTACCGGTCGGCTTCGACGTCGTCCTCCTACCGGGTGTGCGCAAAGGCGACGAGGGTTACGAGCCTCGTAACGTGCACGTGCCGATGACCGATCTGATCGACATCCGTGAACGAGTTCTTGGCGGCGTCATTCGCGGATTCGCGCCGGACCTGATCGTCGTAGACCGGCATGCATACGGAATCGACGGTGAACTCAGGACCGCTCTCGCCGGCGTGCGCAAGCACCGTCCATCGACACGGATCGTGCTCGGACTGCGCGAAGTCATCGACGAGACTTCGGCCACCGCCGCCGAATGGGCGCGCCTGGGTGATCTCGCCGAGTTCCGCAGCATCTTCGACGAGATCTGGGTGTACGGCGACCCGCAGGTGCACGATGTGCGCGTTTCGGGGGAACTCCCCGCCGCACTGCACGATCTGGTGCATTACACCGGGTACCTGGCAACCGGCCGCCATTGGTTGCCCGAACGAGAACCCACGCCCGTGCCCTTCGTGCTGACGATGGTCGGCGGCGGCAGCGACGGGGCGGCACTGTGCCGTCTTGCCGCTGCGGCAACCGTGCCGGACGGTCACCGGCATGTCGTGGTCACCGGTCCACAAATGTCGCCCGAAGACCGCGCCTCAATTCAGCAGTTGGCCGGCCCGGACGTCACTCTCGTACCCGCCGTCCCGGATGGACTAGCGATGATTCGCTCCGCCAGCGCGCTGGTGTGCATGGCCGGATACAACACCGCGTGCGAGGTCATGAGCACGCGTACCCCGGCGCTGCTGGTCCCTCGTGAGGCACCGCGCAAAGAACAACTCATCCGCGCCGAATCGCTCAACGTGGCCGGCGCCGTCGATGTACGTCGGCTCGAACAACTCACCCCGCAAATTCTCAGCGATTGGCTGCGGCAGTCCGTCACTAGGGCGCAACCGCGCGAGCACATCCACCTGGCCGGACTGGCCAGCGTCACGAACCTGGTCGCCGAAACCATTCGTCGCTCGCAGATCAGCAAGGAGCTCACCGATGCTGCCGGTTAACCAGCGAACTGCCGGCCCCACAAGGGTCGGTTACGTGCTCAAGGTCTATCCCCGGTTCTCCGAAACCTTCGTAGTAACCGAAATCCTCGCCCGCGAGGCCGCCGGCGAGGACCTCGCCATCTTCGCGCTACGGCCGACAACCGACGCTCGCTTCCACCCGGAAATAGCGAAGGTGCAAGCGCCGGTCACCCACCTCACCAAACCGGTCAAACTCTCCGGGATGTGGGAGTCGCTCCGACACGCGCACGCCGCACTTCCTGGTCTTGGCCAACGGCTTGCAGACGCACTGCCATTTTTGCTCCGGATCGATGCAACTGACGCGATCCAAGGCATCGATCTGGCCATCGCGGCCGTGGCAGGCAAGATCACCCATCTTCATGCACACTTCGGCTCGATGGCCGCCCGCGTCGCGGCCGTCGCCAGCGCACTGACGGGCATCCCGTTCTCGGTCACCACCCACGCTAAGGATCTCTTTCACCAGGACGTCGACCCGCTGGTGTTGGCCGATGTGCTGACACGTGCCGATCACATCGTGGCGATCAGCCGCTACAACGAGCGGTTCCTGCAGCAGAACTATCCGCAGGTTGCGGCGCGCACAAGACTCGTGCGAAACGGCCTAAACCTATCGAAGTTTGCCTATACCGATCCTCGCCCACTCCACGGCCCGCTGCACATCGCCGCTGTCGGCAGGCTCGTGGAAAAGAAAGGATTCACGCACCTCATTGATTCAATCCACCGGCTCCGCAGCCGGCCGGATGCGCCGGATCTCGAGGTGCGCATCGCCGGAGACGGCGAACTGCGCGACGCGCTCCAGGCGCAGATTTCGATCTCCGGTCTCGACGATGTCGTGCACCTCATCGGACCGCGCAGCCAGGACGAGATACGCGACCTGCTGACCTGGGCCGACGTCATGGTCGCACCGTGCATCGTCGGCGCGGACGGCAACGCCGACGGACTACCGACCGTCCTACTGGAAGCGATGGCGATGGGCGTGCCGGTAATCGCCAGCGACGTCACCGGAATCGGCGAAGCAGTCAACCCGATTGGCCCGACACAGACCGGGATCCTGCTGGATGCCGGCAGGCTCGCAGCCGACGACGGCAGCGAACTCGACGAGGCGTTACGCACTGTGGCCGATCCGGCATATCCGCGCGTCGCGATCGCGCGCCGCGCGCGCACGCTGATCGAACGCGACTTCGATGCAGCCACCCAATCGCAACTCTTGGCCGCCCGCCAAGGCCGCGCGGCGCTGCAGGCCAGCTGAAAGGGGCAAGCATGTACCGCGTCGCCTATCTCAACACCGATCCGGGAGTGCCGGCGTACGGCACCAAGGGTGCATCAGTGCACGTACAGGAAATTATCCGCGCCTTTCGCGCCCGCTCGGCGCTGCCACGGCTGTACACCGTCCGCACCGGGGAACATGTCCCAGTAGACCTGGTTGACCTTCAAGTTGTACATCGCCCGGTGGACGGCGATCCGGCGGACCCTGGGATGCCGCCGGAGCAGCGGGTCGCGCAGCGCGAGCGGCGCCAGCAGGCTGTTGCGCGCGACCTCGCCGCGGACGTCATCGTCGACGGCACCGACCTGGTGTACGAGCGCTATTCGCTCTTCTCCACCGCGTTGTCGCAGGTCACCGCGTCGTTGCCGGTTCCGTCCGTGCTGGAAGTCAACGCCCCGCTGATCGACGAGCAAGCGGCCCACCGGCACCTGGTGGATCGCGATGGGGCGCTAGCTGCGCTGCGCACCCAGGTCGCCGCTGCCACCGTCATCGCCTGCGTTTCCGAGCCGGTCGTTCAATGGGTGCTCTCGCATTGCCCGTCCGCCTCCGGCAAGGTCCGCCTCACCCCGAACGGGGTGAACACCGAACGCATCCTCCCGGTCGAACCTGCACCCTCGAGGCGGCCCGTCGTCGTATTCGTCGGCACCCTGAAAGCGTGGCACGGAGTCGAGACCCTGCTGGACGCCGCGGCTGCGGCCAAGCAGAAATGGCGGGTACGCATCGTCGGCGACGGACCGCAACGCGCGGCCCTACTCGAACAAGCACAACGTCTCGGCTTGGACGTCGACCTGCGCGGCGCCGTATCGCCGTCGGACATTCCGGCCGCGCTGGCCGGTGCCTCGGTGGCCGTCGCACCGTACCCCGCTTCGGCCAAAGACGATTACTTCTCCCCGTTGAAGATCTACGAATACTCGGCCGCCGGATTGCCGGTCGTCGCGTCAGCCGTCGGGCAGGTGCCCGCGATAATCACCGACGACATGAACGGCGTGCTGGTACCACCGTCTGATCCCGCCGCACTAGCAGCTGAGATCGACGCGCTGGTGGCGGACCCACGACGCGCACAGCTGCTCGGCGCGACCGGCCGCTCAATCGTGGCACGCAAGCACTCGTGGTCAGCGGTCCTCGACCGCATCCTGCACGGTGTTCGGCCCAGAGATGAGGTCACGGTATGAGCGGCAACGCGAAGCAGCTCAACCGGACGGCAGTGCGCCGTACGCTCGGCCTCATCCGGCCGCACCTTCGAAGCCAGGCGCCGGTGATCGCCGGCGGCTCGCTGGCGCTCATCCTCGAAGTGGTCTTCCGGGTGCTTGAACCATGGCCGGTCAAGTTCGTCGTCGATGCGCTCACACGCTCGCTCGGTGCGGATCTCGCCGATTCAGGCCCGACAGCCACCATCCGGCTGCTGCTGTTGGCCGCGCTCGCGACCCTGCTCATCATCGGCATGCGAGCGCTGTGCAACTTCCTGGCCACCGTCGCATTCGCCATCGCGGGATCACGGATCGCGATCCAACTGCGGCAGCGCGTATTCGCGCACGTCAACGGGCTCTCCCAGCGCTATCACGCCAACGCGCGCTCCGGCGATCTTGTACAACGGCTGATCGGTGATGTCGGCCGAATGCAGGAAGCCGCTGTCAGCGCGGGAATGCCGCTGCTGGTCAACTGTTTCACGATGGTCGCGATGGCAGGCGTGATGCTGTGGCTCGACCCGCTACTGGCGCTCGTCGTGGTGATCGCCGCAGCCCTGTTCTTACTGCTCTCGCGCTCCAGTACCCCGAAAATCACGCACGCGTCGCGCCGCACCCGCAAGAGTGAAGGCGACCTCGCCAACATCGCACAGGAAGCACTCGGCGGTATGCGCGTGGTTCAGGCGTACGGGCTCGAACGAACGCTTCAGCAGCGATTCGCCGGGCATAACAACCGGTCATTGCGTGACGGCGTGCAGGCTCGCCGGTTGGCGGCCGCACTCGAACGCAAGACTGACCTGTTGGTGGGTCTTGCGACGGCCGCGGTGCTGCTGCTCGGCGGTATGCGGGTCATGCAGGGCGCGATGACGCCGGGCGACCTGGTCATTTTCCTGACCTACCTGAAGACGGCGATGAAACCGCTGCGGGACCTGGCCAAGTACACCGGCCGGATCGCCCGAGCGGCGGCTTCCGGCGAGCGAGTCGCAGATCTACTAGATGAGCGCGCCGAAATCACCAGCCCGCAAAACCCCGTAAGCCTGGTCAGGGCTACCGGCGCCCTATCCTTCGTCGGCGTCCACGCCGATCACGGAACCGGCCGGCCAGTCCTTCAGGACATCGACCTGCATATTCCGGCTGGGCAGCGAGTCGCTGTCGTCGGCCCCTCTGGCGCCGGCAAGTCGACGTTCACCTCCTTACTGCTGCGCAGTATGGACGTCACGGCTGGCTCAGTGCGCATAGACGGGATCGACCTACGCAGGCTCGATCTGGCCGAACTGCGTGGTCAGATCGCAGTCGTACTGCAGGAATCGGTGCTGTTCAGCGGAACCATCGCCGACAACATTCGCTACGGCAACCTCTCGGCCAGCGACGAGCAGGTCCGCACCGCGGCGCGGATGGCGAACGCGGAGGAGTTCATCCTTGAGCAGCCCGACGGGTATCTGAGCCTCGTAGGTGAGCGCGGCGGCACCCTGTCCGGTGGACAACGTCAACGCATCGCCATCGCCAGGGCCCTGCTCAGAAATGCCTCAGTGGTGATCCTTGACGAGGCCACATCAGGGTTGGACGCCGAGAACGCAGTCGCCGTACGCGCCGCGATCGAGCAGTTGACTCGCGGCAAGACCACCATCGTGGTGACCCACGATGAGCGGACGGCGCGCGAGTGCGACCGGATCGTGTGGCTGGAGGGCGGCAGGATACTGCGGGACACCCCGGCGGACGCGGAGTTTCGGTGGGACCTGGAGACCATTGAATCGGCTGATGTCGATCTTTCCGAGCCACCCACGCGACCACCTCGACCGCTCGCACAGATTGGAGCGTGAACGCTATGACCACCCAACGCACTCCGCGGTCGGTGCCCGGCCGCCACAGCGCCGACCTGCTGATCGATCAGGACAAGCTCAGCGCGCTAGTAGGCCACCAGGTCCGCGCCGTGCACCTTCGTCACAAGCCCGGTCTGTCGACCCGCGCGGCGTTGATCGATCCGGCTTCGGAGCATCCCCCGCGTTGGGTACATGTCGTGTACCCAGCCCACACCGACAAACTGCGGAATGCCCTGCGGCGCCGCCGATCCCGCGATCAATTCTGGGCCCGTGAGGTCCCTCGAACCATCGCCGGCGAGCAGTTACTGCTGGCGTATGGCGAAATCGATACCGACCCGCGGCTGCAGCGCGGCCTGAATACGGTGCGGGATACGGACGAATCGGTCAGCTCGCGAATCAGCACAGGCGAACTGGCGGTACTGCGCTACAACCCGCAACGCCGGCTGGTGTTGCGCCGCGAGATTCCGGGCACCGACCCGCTCGTAGTGCGCATCACCGCACGCCCACAGAACGGCGTACACCACGTGCTCGCCCACCTCAGCGACGCCGGAGTTCCGCTGATACAACCGCTGGCACAGCCGGCACACCGGTACGTCACCCTCTGGCCCTGGTACGGAACCGGCGATCTGGAGCAGGTTGCACCGGCTGAAAGCGCGCCGTACGCCGCCGCAGCAGGACGGGCCTTGGCCGCACTGCACGCCGCTGGTGCAAGTGGCGGGCTCAACCCCGTACTAACGGTCAGTGGCGAGCTGTCAGCGGTCGCCGAGGATCTCGCCCGCATCGATCCGGAAGCAGGTCAGCGGATGCGCAAATTGGCCGATGCCACCATCGCACGCATCGATGCGCGGACCTGGCGCACGGGTGTGGTGCACGGCGATTTCTCGGCGGATCAGGTCCTCCTCGAGGACGAGACCACGCGGCGCGCACCTGCCGTCGCTCTGACAGATTTCGACCGTGCCGGTATCGGCCCACTCGCGATGGATCTGGGCACGTTCGCCGCGACAGAACTACTAGCGGTGAGCGCACCGGGCAACGAAGCGTTCAATATCGATACGCTCCCGCGCACCACCGCCCTGGCAGCCGGATACTCTGCATCGAGCGACGGTGTGCACCGCGAGTGGGTCGCGCGGGCGCTGCTGTCGCGAGTAATGGAGCCGTTCCGGGCCGGCGATCCGAATTGGGCCAGTGCGATCGAGCGCCGTCTCGATCAGGTCGCGAAGGTGCTGGCATGAATGAACCGGGCCCCGTACCGGCGCGGCTAGCAGCCGCCAGCGAGGAGATCAGCGTCGAACGCGCGTGGCCGCATGAGGTCGCGACCTGTGGCACCGAGGCCGTGATCAGCGTCGAAGGTCGCGATCAGGCCGGCATGATTCGCGCCGGTCGGTTGCGCCTACGCCGCGATACGCAGGACGGCGCGTGGAACTCGGCGGATACAGAACTCGCCGACGCCGGCGCCGATCCCAAACTCCCCGACCTCGCCGACCTCTCGGGCCAACTTCTCGTGCACCGTTTCGGCAAGCGCGCGGTCGTACGCCGCGAGGGCGATGTCGTGAAAGTGATACGTCCGGGGCGAGCGAGCGAGATCGCCGAACGAGCTCGTCAGGGACGACGGATCGCTAGTGACGCGGGCCTGATGGCGCCGGAGGTACTGCGGGTGGACGGCGGGATCGTTTCGTTCAGCGTCCTCCCCGGGCGAAGCCTGCACGACCTAGGCGCAGACACCTCCCTCACTGAGTGGTCTGCGTTGTGGTCCCGATGGGCGAAGGCATGGCCAGCGCTCACCCGCGGCGAATCGACCGGCCTGCCGGTGCACACTGCGACGCACGAAGCCCAAGCGCTACGGCGGTGGAGCTCCCTCGCCGACGAATTCGCAGCGCTGCCGCGCACCCTGCTCGCGGGGTTGCACCGCGCGGCCGAGCGCGTGATGACTGATCTGATCGACGGCACCGCCCAACCGTTTGTGACGAGCCACCGCGACCTGCACGACAAACAACTCCTCGCGGACGGCGAACACCTCGGGATCCTCGATTTCGACACGGCAGCGCTGGCCGAGCCTGCTCTCGATTTGGCCAACCTGTCTGTGCACGCTGCACTTCGCGTCGATCAGGGACTCTGGCCCGCGCAGTACGGCGCCGTCGTGCGTGCCGCGGTCGATGAAGTGGCTGGCATAGTCGGGGTCGACCGCGACCGCTTCGGGGCGTACGCCGAGGCGACCCGGATCCGGCTGGCCTGCATCTACGCCTTCCGGCCGCGCTATCGGGAGTTAGCCATCGCGTGGGCGTCAACTCTGGACCGCTGAGCTTCGATTCGCGGTCAGGATTTCAGGAAGGCGAGGACGGCGCGCACTCGGCGGTTCGTCTCCTCGTCAGCGTTCAGATCAAGCTTGGTGAAGATTCGGCTGACGTGCTTTTCAACGGCGCCTTCGGTGACGACCAGCCGAGCCGCAATCGCGGCATTCGAGAGCCCTTCTGCCATCATCGCCAGCACCTCTCGCTCACGCGCGGTCAACTCGTGCACCGGGTCGGCCTTCGGACGCGCCGCGAGCAATTGGGCCACGACAAACGGATCGAGCACTGTGCCACCTCCGGCCACCGATTCAACCGCCGCCAAGAATCCGTCCAGGTCGCTGACCCGATCCTTGAGCAAGTAGCCCAATGCCGCCGTACCGCTCGCGGTGAGTTCGTCGGCGTACGAACGTTCGACGTACTGCGAGAGCACCAGGATCGCGGCTTCCGGCCACTGCCGGCGGACCTCCACCGCAGCCCGCAACCCCTCGTCAGTGTGTGAGGGCGGCATCCGCACATCAACGATCGACAGATCTGGGCGGAACTCAAGCGCTGCGGCAACGTACGACGGACCGTCGCCGGCGGTGGCCACGATGTCATGTCCGGACTCCCGCAACAGCAGTTCAAGACCTTCCCGCAGCAGCATGGAGTCATCGGCGAGGACTATCCGCACGGCATCCGCGCCTCGATGAGCGTGGGACCGCCGGTGGGCGAATGTACGTCGAGCACGCCTTCCAGGCTACGCACCCGGTCATTCAAGCCGGCTAATCCGCTGCCCTTGGCCGGGTGTGCGCCACCGATACCGTCGTCGGTCACCTGCACGACGAGTTCGCGGCCGGTCACCGTCGGCTCGATCTCCAGGCGCACAGCACCGAAGGTGGCACCGGAGTGCTTCGCGATGTTCGTGAGGCATTCGGAGACCACGAAGTACGCGCCGGTCTCGAGGTGTTCGGGCAACTCTTCGTCGAGTTCGAACTCCAGGTACACCGGGACCGGCGCACGTGTGACGATTTCTTCCAGCGCCGCGCGTAGTCCGCGATCAACAAGCAGCGGCGGCGCGATTCCGCGGGAAAGCGCGCGCAGTTCGTCGAGCGTGGATCCCGACCGGGTAATTGCCTCGTCCAGAATCGTGCGGGCGCGTTCCGGGTCGATTTCCATCTGCCTGCGGACGCGGCCAAGGTCCATCGACAGTCGAACGAGTTGCTGTTGCGGGCCGTCGTGAATGTCGCGTTCGAGGCGCCGCAGCGCACCATGCTCGGCGGTACGGGTCGCATCCCGGCTCGCGACAGCGGCCTCGCGGTCGGCCTGCGCGGCGTGCACTTCCTCCTGCATGGCAGCACGTCCACACAACATCAAAAGCGCGGGTCCGGCGTGTGCCCAGGCCGCCACCAGCATCGCCCAGCGCATCGTCAACGCGAACACGACGCCGACGAGGAACCACCAGATGCTGTCGGTGACGTAGCCGCCACCGACACCGATCAAGTCAGGGACGGAGTTGTACGCGTCGTCGTCCGGGATAGTCCAGCCCCATAGCCAGTAGGTCAGTCCGGCCAACGTCACCGACCACCACACCACTGTCAATACGAACGAGAAGATGCCCAGTGGTAACCGGATGATCTGGAACGCCGCATCCATCCAGGACTGCGGATCACTCAGCGGCGTGAACGCGCGCGCGAACCAGCCGCTGCCCGGACGCGGCTGCTTGTACCGCGGCGCCGGCGGGCGCAGTTGCATCAGCGACTGGAGTTGGGCGCGGTCGCCGTACGACAAACCACGCGCAATGGCGAACATCAATGTGAGGATGGGGAGCCCGACGACAGTGATGAGCAGGCCGGCACCGGACGCGAAGAGGGTCACGGTGAGGACGAACCCGATGATGGCGAGCGGGAATGCGACGAGCGAATAGACGCTGTGCAGCACGGTGGTACGCAGGTCGATCTTCATGTCGTCAACGCTAAGGCTCGCGGTACTCCTCGCACGATCCCGCAGACCCGCCATTGCATGGTCGGGATAACCCGACAAGGACGACGGCTACTGACCAGGCGCCCAGTCGCCGGTAAGTACGACGACCACGCCGGTGTACCCGAGGTCCGGCGGCATTTCGGCGACCGCCAACTGCGGATACTGCTCGGCGAGCGCCTCCGCGGCGGCCTGTGCCTGATCATCACCGCTCGAGTAGAACACAGTGCTCTGGTTCAGCGGAGTACCGAAGTAATTGTCGACGGCGGTAACTTCCCAGCCACCGTTGATGAACTCGGTTTGGCCGGCGGCCGCTAGACCGTCCGTGCCGCCGCCGTTGAGCACGACCAGCGGCGCCTTGACGTCGGCTGGGGGTTCGGACGGGTCGGCGTCGTCCGAAGGATCGACTCCATCGGAGGAGTCTGCGTCATCCGATGGCTGCGTGTCGCTGGAGTCGGCCGCGCCGGAATCGTCCGCATCTTCGCTGGCGTCGGCAGATTGACTGGAGTCGGCACCCGCAGACCGGGCCTCGTCGGATGCCCCTCTACTGGCGTCCGTCGCACCCAAACGGCCGGTGAACGCCATGAACGCGAGCACGACGAGCACCGCACCAATGACGATGGCGATGGCACCGCCAATACGCCGGCGTTGGACGTCGGTCTGAGTGAGCACTCTGACGATGCTACGGGTTAGTTCGGATCGATGCCCAGGCGGCGAGCCGAACGTGCACGCTGACGGGTCGCGCGCTGACGGCGCAGGCGCTTCACCAACATCGCGTCGGCCGCGAGCGCCTCAGGACGATCGATCAAGGCGTTCAACACCTGGTAGTAGCGAGTGCCGGACAGGTCGAACAACTCCTTGATGGCGTGTTCCTTCGCACCGGCGTACTTCCACCACTGCCGCTCGAACGCGAGGATGTCGCGCTCACGGCGCGTCAGGCCGTCGACAACCCCATCGGAGTCGTCATTCGTCTGCAGCGCGTGGGCGAAGTCCATACTCATCCCTGTCGTCGTTGAGGCCGGCGCGTAAACAACACGCGTGTGATTTCGATTCATTGTGCCAGATGAGCCGACCTCGATGCTGCAGCGATGCGGTGTTTCTCACGTCGCTTGAATGACCACGATCGACGCAGTTCCCCCGGACCGCGACACCAGGTAAAGTTCTTTCGGTTAGGCGAACCTAAGTTCTTCACGTGGGAGGTGGCATGACCACGGCCACTGCCCCGCAGACCTCGCTCTCGGTCGGCACAGCCAAGCGGGGAGCAGTGCTCATCATCCTCGCGATCCTGCTGGTTGCGCTCGCGCTCTTGAGCCTGCTCGTCGGCAGCGGCAACATCTCCCCGGCCCAGGCGTGGGATGCACTTTGGCACAACGACGGCAGCACTGCCGCACAGATCGTACGTACCTCGCGGCTGCCGCGAACCCTCCTCGGCCTGGTGTGTGGTGCCGCGCTGGGGGTCGCGGGCGCGATGATGCAGGCGCTGACCCGCAACCCACTGGCCGACCCCGGCATCCTCGGGGTCAACGCCGGGGCGTACCTGGCGATGGTGCTCGGGTTCTGGTGGTTCGGCGCGATGTCCACCTCTAACTACGTGCTCTGGGGTACGGCGGGGGCGCTGTTGGCCTCGGGCTTGGTGTACGTCGTCGGATCCAGCGGCCGCGCCGGCGCGAGCGCCGGCAAACTCGTGCTCACCGGAGTGGCAGTCAGTTGCGTGTTCACCGGTATCGCATTCGGGCTCACCATGATCGACCCGAAGGCATTCGACGCGATCCGCGGCTGGCAGGCGGGGTCGCTACAGAAGTCCGGCGCCATTGAAATCTTGTTCGGCGTACTGCCCTATATTGGCGTCGGCTTAGCAATGGCGCTCGTGTTGATGCTCTATTTCAACGCGATCGCGTTGGGCGACGACCGGGCGCGTGCGCTCGGCGTACCGGTAACCAGGGTGCGTACGGCCGGTTTCATTGCGCTGACGGTGTTGTGCGGCGCCGCGACCGCGGCAGTCGGGCCCATCTCGTTCCTCGGACTGATGGTGCCGCACGCGGTCCGCAGCGTGGTTGGCCCTGATCAACGCTGGATCATTCCCACCTGCCTGCTCGTGGCGCCCATCCTGTTTCTGGGCGCCGACATCATCGGCCGGATAGCGATCCCTGGGGAGTTGCCGGTCGGCATGGTCACCGCTTTCATCGGCGCCCCAGTGCTGATTTGGCTCGCTCGCAATCGCGGGGTGAATGAGTTATGAGCACCGAGGCGCAGATTCGAATCTGGCCGCCGCGGATCCGGCACGTAACACTGGGCCGATCGCGACTGCGGGTCGATATCCGCACCACCGCGGTCGCCGTCGTCCTCACCCTGGTCACCGTGGCGGTCGCGATCCTGTCACTCACCCTCGGTTCGGTCGAGGGCGCTAACCTGCCACTCGACCGAGTGGTGGGAGCGTTCACCGGCACCGAATCCGAGGCCGTACAACGCATCGTCGTCGAGGGTCGCTTGCCGCGCGTTCTGGTCGCAGTCTTCGGCGGCGCTGCGCTTGCCTTGTCCGGGGCCATCTTCCAAACCGTCACCCGCAACCCGCTCGGCAGTCCGGACATTATCGGGTTCACCAGCGGCGCGAACACCGGAGCGCTCGTCGCACTGCTCGTGCTCAACCTCGGGTACACCGGAGCAACCGTAGGATCGCTGATCGGCGGCCTGGTGACCGGCGCGGTGATCTACTTACTCGCGCTTCGCGGCGGAAACCTAAATGGATCGCGGTTGATCATCGTCGGGATCGGGCTCAGCGCGATGTTGGTCGCGTTCAACGGCTTCCTACTCGCCAGGGCCAACGTCGAGAACGCCGTCACCGCGGCAGCGTGGGGCCAAGGCATCTTTGAGCAGCTGCGGTTCGCCGACGTGTTGCCGGTCGCAATCGTGCTGCTCATCCTCACCCCCGCTCTGGTCGCGCTCGCTCCCGGAATGCGGATGTTCGAGCTCGGCACCGACTCGGCGCGCAGCAAGGGCGTGCACACTCAGCGGGTCCAATTGCTGCTGTTGGCGGTCGCGGTCGGGTTCGTCGCTGTCGTCACCGCCGTTGCCGGGCCAATCGCCTTCATCGCACTGATCGCCCCGCAGGTCGCGATGCGACTGAGCCGAAGCCCCGGCATTCCGCTGGTGACGAGCGCTGCGGTAGGCGCCACGTTGTTGGTAGTCAGTGACGCGATCGCACGCACGATGCTCGCCCCAGTGCAGTTGCCGGTGGGCGTCGTCACCACCGCTCTCGGCGGTATCTATCTTCTCGGCCTGCTCATCGTCCAATCCAGAAAGGCCACGGTGTGAGTACCTCAGATACCCCCGGCCGATTGCGCGCTGGCGGGATCGATGTCGGCTACGAAACGCGCAAAGTCATTTCGCAACTCGATGTCACGATTCCGGACGGCTCGTTCAGCGTTATCATCGGCCCGAATGCGTGTGGCAAATCGACCTTGTTGCGCGCACTGTCACGGTTGCTGAAACCGTCGGCCGGCTCCGTTCTGCTTGATGGACGAGACGTGCACGAGTTCGGTGGCAAGCAGTTTGCCCGCGAGATCGGACTACTGCCGCAACAATCCCTCGCACCCGACGGGATCACCGTCGTCGATCTGGTCTCGCGCGGTCGGTTCCCCTATCAGAAGCTGTTCAAGCAGTGGACGGACGACGACGAGCAAGCCGTGCGTACGGCGCTGCAGTCAACTCGGCTGCTCGATCTGGCGCAGCGTCAGGTCGCTGAGTTGTCCGGAGGTCAGCGTCAACGAGTCTGGATCGCGATGGCGTTGGCCCAGCAGACGCCCATCCTGTTGCTCGATGAGCCCACCACCTACCTGGATCTGGCGCATCAACTGGAGGTACTGGAGTTATGCGCGAGCCTCAACGCTGATGGACGAACCCTGGTCGCCGTACTCCATGACCTCAATCAGGCCGCGCGGTACGCGACCCACCTCATCGCGATGCGCAGCGGCGCGATCGTAGCCGAAGGTCCGCCGTCGCAGGTCGTGACCGCGGCGAACGTGGAGGCAGTGTTCGGCGTACGCGCGCGGGTCATCGATGACCCGGAGACCGGCACGCCGATGGTGGTCCCACTCGCCTCGGGCGCGGTTCACTCCGCGAAACTGCCCGGCGACACCGCGAACCTCCACGAATCCGGCGCCGGGTCACCGGCCGCCACGAACGTATAGCACCCACCAATGCGCTTACCAGGAAGCAGGAATTTCATGAGGATCGTTCGTCATCTCACGGCGGCCGCCGTGGCACTCGCGCTACCGCTGGCCATCGCCGGATGCGGCTCTTCGGAGGACGACGCGGCATCCGGGGACATCGTCGGCGCCGTCGACCGCGGACCCACAACCGACGTGCGGGCTTCGGACGGCGGCTTGAAAGTCGTTGCTCTCGGCTGGTCCGACGGCGAAATCGCGCTGGACCTCGGCATTGAGCCGATCGCGATCTACGACTGGCAGGGCCACGGCGAGGACAACAACGGCGTGGGCCCCTGGGCCGCCGACAAGTTCACCGGCGATGCGCCCGAAGTCATCGAGAACACCGGGACCACCTACAACTACGAGCAGATCGAGTTGTTGGAGCCCGACGTCATCCTGAACGTGCGCGCGTCGGCAGACCCCGAAGTGTTCGATCGCCTGACCGAGATCGCGCCGGTCGCGGCAGCCCCCGAAGGCACTGCGGACTTCGCCGTCGACTGGGCAACACAGACCGAGATCATCGGCAAGGCGATCGGCAAGGAGTCCGAAGCAACCGCTTCGATCGAGGAGACGAATGCCTCGATCGAAGCCGTGGCGGAGGCGAATCCCGACTTCGCGGACAAGACCTTCGCGTACGGCGCGAAATTCGGCGACGCATACGGCGCGTACCTGGCCGGCGACGCTCGGTTCGACGTCTTTGCCTCCATGGGCTTCGTGCCCAACCCGGAGGTCGAGGCGTTGGAATCCCAAGGATTCTTCGCGTCGGTGCCGATCGAGCAAGCTCCTGCGCTCGACGCTGATGTCGCGATCCTGACGACTATCGGCGTACCGTTCGACGAGCTGGAGAACGATCCGGTGATCTCTTCGCTCGACGTGGTGAGTTCGGGGCGGGCGATTCTGCTGGAGGAGACCTCCGAAATCAACACCGCGCTCGCTGCTGGCACGCCCGAGTCGATCACGCTAGCGGTCGAAGGAGCGGAACCCCTACTAGTCGAAGCCGTCGCACAACTGGACTGACGCCGTGTGCTCTGCGGTGGCGCGGGACTGGACGATCCGACAGGTCTCCGGTTCTGAACCGCTTCAGAGCTGTGTGGAGCTACAGTCGCCAGTCGACCGGCTGCCCACCCTGCTGTTGTAAGAGTTCGTTGACCCGGCTGAACGGGCGGGATCCGAAAAATCCGCGATCGGCGCTCATCGGCGAAGGGTGCGCGGAGGCCACGATCGGCGTGTTGGCCAACCGTGGCGTGAGCGATTGGGCGTCCCGCCCCCACAGCAGCGCGACCAGCGGGCCACCGCGGGCAACTAGGCCATCGATCGCGGCATCCGTCACGGCCTCCCAACCCTTCCCACGATGCGCGGCGGGTTTGCCCGGCTGCACGCTCAGGCACCTGTTCAGCAGCAACACACCGTTGCGCTCCCACGCCGACAGATCACCGTGCTGCGGTGGGTCGATCCCCAAATCAGCGGCGTACTCCCGGTAAATGTTCTGCAACGATCGAGGGATAGGTCGTACGTCGGGCGCCACCGAGAAGCACAATCCGACCGCATGCCCTGGGGTGGGGTACGGATCCTGGCCCACGATCAGCACGCGGATATTCGACAGCGGCTGCGAGAACGCCCGCAGAATGTTCTCCCCTGACGGCAGGTACGAGCGGCCGGCGGCCACCTCCGCCCGCAGGAATTCACCCATCGCCGCGATATTCGCCTCGACCGGCGTGAGCACCGGTAGCCACTCGGGGTGGACGAGTTCCGCGATCGGCTGGGCCATCTGTTCTCCTCTGCACTGGTGCGCTCGACTGCTGCGATCGTCTCAACCGGTCGTGACCAGCCCTGGACGTCTTAACTCCATCTTCGACCACGACGCCAGTGCATTCCTAGCCTCATCGACGTGACTAGACTCGACCTATGGGTACGAGCGACAAAGCAGCACGTTTGGCGAGTGCTCCGGTCGATGCGGACCTGTTCCGCTCGGTGCTGGGGAACTTCGCCAGCGGCGTCACCATCGTGACTGCCATGGACGACGGTGAGCCGGTCGGGCTGACGGCCCAGTCGTTCACGTCGCTCTCGCTCGATCCCCCATTGGTCATGTTCTGCCCGAAGCTGACCTCGACGTCATGGCCGCGGATCGAGCACGCGGGGCACTTTGCGGCAAATATCCTCGCCGAGGGGCAAGAGTCGCTCGGTATGTCGTTTGCGAAATCCGGTGGCGATAAGTTCGCTGATGTCGGTTGGTCAGCCGGACTGTCCGGCGCCCCGTTACTGGACGGCGTCCTGGCCTACATCGATTGCCAGATCGAGGCGGTGCATCCCGGCGGCGATCACCAGATCGTGATCGGCCGGGTACTACACCTAGCCGCCGACGCCGGCCGTAAACCGTTGGTCTACTTCCGTAGCGCCTTCGAATCCCTACGCCCGCGCGCATAGAGATACCGAGCGGTCGGCTTACGGTTTCGGGCTGGCCGATACCGGACCGAACTCATCACGAATCGGCGTACCAATCTGCACGGTCCGCCCCACCGTGCATAACTTCTCCCGCGAGCGCGCGACAATCTTCGGCAGCATGTCGCGCGCTGCGTCGCCCTCGGGACCGTCCGGGAACTGGACGTCGAAGGTGACCGCCAGATTCACCAGGTGACTGCCCTGATCGTCAGTTACCTTGTCGCCGCTAACCCCGACGCGGAATGAGACTGGCTCGGCGCGCCGGGAGGTCAGGATGTCGGTATCGACTCCGGTGCACGCTCCAATCGCGGCCAGCAGTAACTCCCCCGGAGTGAAGTCGGGGTCCTCGCCCGAACCGGTCGTGATCTGACCGCCGCGAACGTTGGTGACCGTGAACTTCGTCGGAGCGACCCGGGTCATCGAGACCGCGCGACGGGTATCGCTCACTGCGCGGTTCCCTGCTGCTTAGCCATCTCCGCCCGAACTTCATCCATGTCCAGACCCTTCACCGCGTCGACCAGCCCGGCGAAATCCTTCTCGCCCAACGCTCCGGCCTGGCGAAACACCATGACACCCTCACGGAAAGCCATGAGCGTCGGGATCGACTGAATCTGCGCCGCCGCGGCGAGCGCCTGCTGTGCCTCAGTGTCGACCTTGCCGAAAACAACGTCTTCGTGCTGTTCGGAGACCTTCTCGTAGACCGGCGCGAACGAGCGACACGGACCACACCATGAGGCCCAGAAGTCAACGAAGACGATGTCGTTGTCGGTGACGGCCTTCTCGAAGCCTTCGGTGGTCAGTTCAGTGGTGCTCATACGTCCTCCATCTGGACTTGGGGTTCACCGGGCCAACGTCGAACGCCAGACAGGTATTCCGACCCAGGCTAGTCACCTACGCGACTCGGCCGCCGCGATGAATCTTGTGGCACTTCTGACGATTCATTCAGTTTTGAGTTACTCATCAGTTACCCTCGTGGGGTCACCTGCCCGCACCGCATCGGAGGCATCCGCATGACTACCGTCGCCACACAACTGTCAAAGATTCCAGGGCCGTACCAATGGCCATTGGTGGGCAATCTGCCCGACATGCTGCGTGACGAGCGACAGGTCAAGGTTCTGCAAGATTTGGCCGCCAAGTACGGCGGCATATTTCGCGTCGGCGTCGGCGGCAAAGACTTGGTCGTCGTCACCGCGCACGAGTACGTAGAGCAAATCTGCAGCGACCCACAGTGGCGCAAGGTCGTGCACTCCGCGTTGCAACCGGTGCGCGCGTTCGGCGGCGACGGACTGTTCACGGCGTACAACTCCGAGCCCAACTGGGCGAAGGCCCACCGCCTTCTCATGCCCGCATTCGGGCCCATGGCGATCCGCGACTACTTCCCGCAGATGCTTGATATCGCGGACCAGATGTTCACCCGCTGGGAGCGGTTCGGCGACGATCACGTCATCGATGTCGCCGACGACATGACTCGTTTGACGCTCGACACCATCGCGTTATGCGCCTTCGATTACCGATTCAACTCCTTCTACAGCGAAGACATGCACCCCTTTGTCGGCGCCATGGTGCGCTCGCTGACCGAGGCCGGCAACCGCAGTCGCCGGATCCCGCAGGCGCAGCCGCTGATGGTCAAGCAGAACCGTCAATGGGACGCCGATGTCGCGTATATGAAGAAAGTGACTCGAGAGATCGTGGAGTCTCGGCGGGCTCTGCCGCCCGGCGAGGCGCCCGACGACCTACTGCAGCGGATGCTCACCGCCGTAGACCCGCTCACCGGCGAACGGCTCTCGGACGAGAATGTCGAGTACCAACTCACTACTTTCTTGATTGCCGGGCACGAGACCACCTCAGGCCTGTTGTCATTCGCGACGTACCAATTGCTGGCGAACCCCACCGTGCTGCACCGGGCACGCCAGATCACCGACGAGGTGCTCGGCGATCGGATGCCACGATTCGAGGATCTCGCCGACCTGGGCTACCTCAATCAGATCTTGCGAGAAACGCTGCGCCTGCACCCCACCGCTCCCGCATTCGCGCTCAAACCAGCCGAGGACGTCGTGTTGTCCACGCGTTTCCACATCCCGGCCGGTCAGGCCGTCATGGTGATGCTCCCCGGGCTGCACCGCGATCAGACCGTGTGGGCGCAACCTGAGCGGTTTGATCCCGACCGGTTCGCGCCCGGCGCGCTGGAGACGATTCCCGATTACGCCTGGATGCCATTTGGGCACGGGGAACGAGCCTGTATCGGCCGCCCGTTCGCCCTGCAGGAAGCCACCCTGGTGCTGGCGATGATGCTGCAGCGTTTCGATTTCGATTTCGATGGCCCCTACGAGTTCGATTTCAAAGAAACGCTCACGATCAAGCCCGCCGATCTGCGGATCACCGCCCGCAAACGCCGCACGATCGATCGTGCGGCACCAGCCTCGCGGGCCGAATCGACGGCGAGCCAGCCCGTCACTGAAGGCACCGGCACACCGCTGCTGGTGCTGTACGGGTCGAACACTGGCAGCGCCGAAGGGTTCGCGCGTACCGTCGCTGGCGACGCCGCCGACCGCGGGTGGCGGGTCAGTCTCGCTCCGCTTGACGAGTACGTCGATCGACTGCCCACCGACGGTGGCGTACTCATCGTGAGCGCCTCGTACAACGGAACTCCCCCAGATAACGCGGGCGAGTTCGTCTCCTGGCTGTCGTCGATCGAGGCGGGGTCGCTGAGCGGCGTGCGATATGCGGTCATGGGCGTAGGTAGCAAAGACTGGCCGGCGACATATCAGCAGATCCCCACCCTCATTGACAATCAGCTCGCGGCGGCGGGGGCCGAACGACTACGCGAGCGCGGCGAGGCCGACGCGCAGGCTGACTTCTTCGGGGATTGGGAGCGCTGGTATCGCGACTTCTGGCCGATGATGGCCGACGCATTCGAAGTGCAGAATGCCGACGTGGCCGATGCCCCGACCTACTCGGTGCTTCCGGTCAACCTCGCCGCCGATCACCCGCTCGCGACCAAGCTCGCGATGCGATCGGCGACCGTCATCGTCAACAGTGAGCTGGCCAATCTCTCCTCGCCGCACGGCCGCTCCAAACGCCACCTCGAACTACGTCTGCCTGAGGGCATGACCTATCGCACGGGCGACTACCTCTCCATTCTGCCTACCAACCACCCACACCTGGTTGCGCGTGCGGCGAAGGCAGTCGGGATCGATCCGAACGCGATGGTGCAACTCTCCTCGCAACGAGGCAGCGACAACGCCGCTTTCCCGCTGGATACGCCAATCGCAGTACGCGACCTGCTCGGTCAGTACGTCGATCTCACCCTGCCGGCTACCCGCGGCGCGTTGAAAAAGTTGGCGAGCGCGTGCCCGTGTCCGCCCGAGCGGGTACAGATCGAAGAACTCGTCGAGGACAACGAGCGCTACACCACTGAGATATTAGGAAAGCGGGTAGGCGTCGTCGACCTGCTGGAGATGTTCGCCTCCTGCACTATTGATCTGTCGGCCCTACTGGATCTGCTGCGGCCGATGCGGGCGCGCCAGTACTCAATTTCCTCCAGTTCCACCGAACAACCGGACGTCGCCGCACTCACAGCTGCGGTACTGCAGGCACCTGCGCGATCCGGGTTGGGCACCTATTACGGCACCGGATCAACCTTCCTACAGTCGTTGCGCGCCGGCCAGGAGGTCGCGGTGTCGGTGACCCACCCGAACGAGCACTTCCGGTTGCCAGAAGATACGAGTCGACCACTACTACTGATCGGCGCCGGTAGCGGTATGGCCCCGCTGCGCGGCTTCATTAGAGAGCGCGCCATCCTCGCCCAGCGCGGTGCCCGGGTCGGCGAGATTGCCTTGTTCTTCGGATGCGACGGCCCGGACGTCGATGATCTGTACGCCGCCGAGTACGCCGATCTTGCCGACGACGCCCGGCTCAGCACGTACAAGGCTTACACCTTCGCACCGGACGGCGAGGTCACGTTCGTACAGCATCGACTCTGGGCCGAACGCGATCTGGTCGCCCGCCTGTTAGCGGACGGCGCAAAGATCATGGTCTGCGGCGACGGGGAGCACATGGCGCCAGCCGTACACGAGACGCTCGCACGCATCCATTCCGCCGCTGCCGGGCGCTCGCTAGAGTCGTCACTTCAGTGGCTGGATGAGCAGCGAGCGAACGGAGGGTACGCGACCGATGTCTTCTCGTGACGAATCGGCGTACGCCGCCCCCGCTGGTCACCGCGGCGACCGTCGCCGTGCCCGCACACGACAGAAGTTGATCGCGGCGGCGCGCGAGTTACTCTCCGAGCCGGGATACGGCGAGCGGTCCATCTGGCAGATCACCGAGGCCGCGGACGTCGGACTCGGGTCGTTCTATAACCATTTCGAGTCGAAGGATGCGCTGTTCACCGCGGCTGTTAACGAGGTTCTCGATGAGCACGGCGCGCTTCTCGATGCCACCTCTAGCGACGATGCAGACCCGGCACGCAGCGTGGCGATCGCGATCCGTTCGACCGCTCAGTTGGTGCTGACCCACCCGGAGATGGCGCAGATCCTCGCCACGCAGGGTATGGCCGTGTTGGACGTCGATTCTGGGTTGATGCCTCGGCTGGCGAAGGTGCTGCGTTCGGGCATCCGCTCAGGCCGCTTCGTAGCCAGCGATCCCCAAGTACTACTCACCGCCATCGTCGGGGCGTTGGTGGCTGCTTTGCATCTATGGCTCAAGGACCCCAAACTCGTTGACGACGAATGGTGCGCCGCACTGACCGAACGGTTACTTACTCTGTGTGGCATAGATGAAGCCGAAGCAGTCACCCTCGCCCGCACCTTGTAGGCCGCGCGGTGGCTGCACCGCCAGATGAGACGCGCTCACGACCATCGACAGCCCCAAGCCCTGCGACGCAGACCGCAGTAATGGCTATGCGGGGCGGTAGCCAACGAGCCGTCGGGCGAACTCGGAGTAGTCCACCGCGATTTCCTGCGGCGACTTCGGTCCGTCGTCGTGGTACCACGTCGCGATCGCAGTACCCATGCCTGCGAGAGCCAAGGCCGCTTCGCGCGGATCGGGCACCGAGAACAGCCCCTCGTCCACGCCTTTGCTCACCGCATCGACGAAGTACTGCTGGATCCGGCGCCGAATCTTCATGATCGGTCGTCGGGCGTCCTCGTCAATGTGCCGGAGGCTGTTGTTGATCCGGGTGAACGGGACGTGCCCCGCGGTATGAATCACCATGGCCTCGACAAGGTTGGTGAATTCGCCCAGGGCATCGCCGTCAGCGTCCGCCACCGCGCCCAGAACTCGCTCTTCCAAGTTCACGTGCGCCCGCAGGAACAGGTCAACCAGCAGCCCCTGCTTGTTCTTGTGGTGGTAATACAGCAGCGGCACGGTAACGCCGGCGCGCGCTGCGATCGTGCGCACCGTAGCGCCGTGATAACTCTCTTCGGAGAACACCTGTAGCGCGGCATCAAGGATCGGGCTGAGCTGAATTTCCTCGAGCTCGCGCCACGACTTCGACGAGTCGTCAACCATGTGTCGTCCTCCCTGTGCACCGATCCTCGGGCACCGGCTCCGGTGGTCGCGTTCAATGCCATGCATCACATTGTCGCCAATTGATCTATCGCTCGTTCAGTATTACGTTCTACGTCAGTTCATGACCGATAAACAAGTATCCCTAGGAGGGGCGTTTTCGATGGGCGCAGGCGGTGAACACGATCTCGATGAACCGGCTCAGGTCGCAGCAGCACTGACCACCCGGTTGGGCTCGGTCGGCCTCGCGGACAGCGGGCCGCTCGACCTTCGCCGTCTCTCCGGCGGGGCCAGTCGGCAAACTTGGTCATTTCGGGCACCACTGAACGGTACGGTGCGCCCGCTCATTCTGCGGCGCGACCCGCTGGGCGAACCGCGTCCGACGCAGATGGCGCTGGAAGCCAAAGCGATCACGCTGGCCGGTCAGTACGACGTACCGGTGCCACAGATCCTCGATTCCTCATCAGATTCAGCCGTACTCGGCTCGCCATACCTGATGATGTCGCACGTCGGCGGCGAGACCATCGCGCGACGCATCCTGCGCGATGACCAGTACGCGACGGCCCGCGAAAGACTCGGCGGCCAGCTCGGGCATGCTCTGGGCCGGATCCACAGCATCACCGACGCCGCGGTGATCAGCGACTTTCCTCGCTGGGACCCGCTGGATCGGCACCGCGCGCGCTATGAACAGTTCGGCTTCAAGCGCCCCGTCATCGAACTTGCATTGCGCTGGTTGGCCGAACGCCGTCCCACCGCCGACGGACGGATCACCCTGGTGCATGGCGATTTCCGGCTCGGCAACGTCATCGTCGACGACAACGGCCTGGCCGCCGTCCTCGACTGGGAGAACGTGCATGTCGGAGACCCGATGGAGGATCTGGGATACCTGTGTATCCGGGCGTGGCGATTCGCTGGGCCCAAACCAGTCGCGGGCGTCGGAACCTTCAGCGAACTCTTCGACGCCTACGAAGCTGCGTCCGGCGTACGGCCCGACGCACAGGTCGTGCGCTGGTGGCAGGTCGTCGGGACGCTGTCCTGGGCACTCGGGTGCATGTTCCAGGTCGACCGTCACCTCAGCGGCGCCACCCGGTCCGTTGAGTTGGCCGCGATCGGCCGCCGGATTGCCGAGCAAGAACACGACCTATTGCGGTTGATCAAGAATGATCTGTCCAGGAGTGTCCGATGAAGTTGTACGTCACGCCCACCGCGACCGAACTGTTGGCCGCGGTCCGCGAGTTCCTGCAGAACGATGTCATGCCCGCTACAGACGGACACCTCTCCTTCCACGCACGGGTAGCAGCGAACGTGCTGCAGACCGTCGAGCGCGAGCTCTCCAGCGCGAAGGACGACGAGTGGGCCACGGAGCGGATCAGCACGCTCGGCGTCAATTCCGAAGCCGAACTCGCCGAAAAGGTCCGCGCGGCCGCCTCCCTCGACGAACTGAACGGCGTCCTGGGTGTACTCGACGAGCTCACCTCCGCGCGGCTTGAGGCATCGAATCCTAAGTATCTGGCGGAGGTCACCGACGACGATCCGACCCAGAGCACCACCACCTAGTAGGAAGCACGACTCCATTGAGGCATACCAAGAAGATCGTCACCTCGCTGCTCGCGACGAGCATGCTGCTCGCCGGGTGTGGCGACGCACCCGATAAGAAGAGTGCGAGCGAGGACGCTGCCGAATACCCGGACGCCATCGAACTGCAGGAGGGATTCGACCCGGACGGTCACTTCGACTACGGCGGAGGTTCGTACGGAGCCAGTTGGGACCCGATCGAAAGCACGACAGGTGGCGATATTGCCTTCTACCTGCCGGTTTATGACCGACTGTTCCGCATGAATCCAGACACCTCGATCGAGCCGATGCTGGCCACCGGTTACGAAGCTGCCGAGGACGGCAAGTCGATGACCATCACGCTGCGCGATGGCGTGAAGTTTTCGGACGGGGCGCCCTTCGACGCCGACGCGGTGAAGTTCAACATCGAGCGGATCATCAGCGAAGACAGCAAAATCTCCGGCGAGATCCCGATGGTGACCGGGGCCGAGGTGATCGATCCGCTGACCGTAAAACTGAACGTGTCCGGCGAAATGGGTGCCTTGCTGCCCGGTCTAACCTTCCGCGCCGGCATCATGGTCTCCCCCAAGGCAGTTAAGGCGGGAACCCTCGCTAGCCAGCCCGTGGGAGTCGGCCCGTATGTCGTCACGGAGGCGGTGCCCGGCGACCACGCCGAGTTCGCTCGTACCGAGGACTACTGGGAACCCGAGGCGCAGAACGTCGCGACGATGACCTACCACTCGATTCTGGATGCGCAGACGCGACTCAATGCGCTTCAGACCGGAGAGTTGGACGGAGCGACGCTCGGCCCAGAGCAATACAGCAGCGCTGCCGACATGGATTTGAACGTGATCTCAATGCCGGGCACCACATTCACCTACATGATGTTCAACACCGAGTACGAACCGTTCGACGATCCAGCGGTCCGGATCGCGCTCAACTACGCAGTCGATCGTGTCGGCATCGCCGACGGGCTGTTCGAGGGCAACTGCACCCCGCAGATCCAGCCGGTGCCCGAGGGCAGCATGGGCTACAGCGAGAAGATCGGGGACGGGCTCGAAATTTGGCCCTACGATCCCGAGAAAGCTAAGGAATTGCTCGCTGAGGCTGGGGTCAAGGACGTTTCGATCACCGCCATGTCCACGAACATCTCGACCTACCAGAAGGTCGCGGAGGTCGTTCAGCAGAACTTGATCGACGTCGGCATCGAGGTAAACCTGTCGGTCGTGCCCAATGAACAGGTGCTCGATCAGTTCGCGATCTCCAAGACCGCCGAAGCTAACTTCACCGCATACTCGGGTATCCCGGAGCCGAACGCCGTAGTCGCTCGTTACTTGACCCCAGGCGCGGTCTACAACCCCGGCAATACGACATCGCAGGAGCTGCTGGATCTCGCTTCTAAGGCCGCTACCCCGGTGGACCCCGAGGAGCGGGACGCGCTCTACGAGGACTTCATGGACGCGTGGATCGAGGAACCGCCGCACTTCACGCCGATCTGCATGATGCACAATGGCGCCGCATTCAACGACAACGTCTCCGGCGTCAGCGAACACCCGACGGTCGGCGGCACTGACCTGCGTTACGTCGCGGTCGCGCCCGAATAGCTGATATAACTGCCAACGGCCGGCCTCCTAGTGGGAGGCCGGCCGTTGTTGTCGTGCGCCCGGAGGCTAAGCGAGGGTGCCGGAGGCGAGCCCGACGTTAAGTAAGGCTGCCGGAGGCGAGCCCATCGCGCAGATCCCGCTTGAGGATCTTGCCGGCAGCGTTGCGCGGCAGTTCATCGATGAACAGCACGCGCCGCGGCTTCTTGTAGCTCGCCAACTGATCGCGACACAAGGCGACGATCGAGTCAGCATCTGGCTCGGCGCCTGGTACGAGTTGAATCACCGCGACGATGATCTCCCCCCAATTCTCGTCTGGTTGGGCTACTACCGCAGCCTCGGCGACCGACGGGTGCTGGTACAGCACTTCCTCGACCTCGCGGCTAGCGACGTTTTCGCCGCCGGTGACGATCACGTCCTTCTTACGGTCAACGATGTACAGGTTGCCTTCCTCGTCGACCGAGCCGAGATCACCGGTGTGGAACCAACCGTGTGCGAAGTCCTCGTCGGTGACTTCGGGACGATTCCAATAACCGATCATCACCTGCGGTGCACGCACCACGATCTCGCCCACCTCACCGACCGCGACATCTGCCATCGCCTCATCGACGACGCGCACCGTCCCAAAGGGCATCGTGCGCCCCACCGAGCTGAGCAGTTTCTCATTGCCATGCAGCGCGCGCTGCAGGCTTTCCCACGGCTGCGACAACACGTTGCCGGCGAGCTCTGTCATCCCGAAGCCGGTGGAGAATTCGACGTCGCCAAAGCGTGCCATCGCGCGCTTGAGCACCTCTAGCGGCATAGGTGCGGCGCCGTACGAGATCCGTTGCAGGCTGCTGAGATCGTAGTTGTCGATCTCGGGGTGCCGCAGCAGCATGTTCAGCATCGTGGGAGCGACCGACGCCTCGGAGATCCGGTGCTTCTCGATGAGCTTGAGAAACTCGACCGGATCGTACGTACGCATGAGAACCAGCGTGCGGCCGCACATATGCACCATCGGCACAATGAACCCCGCCACATGGCACATCGGCCAGGGCAGGACGATTGCGCCTTCTCCGCGCCCCTTCACACTCAGTGAGTTCGCGATCGCCCAGTACAGATTGCGGTGACTGAGCATTGCACCCTTCGGACGCCCCGTCGTACCGCTGGTGAAGATAATCCAGGCGAGTTCCTCGGCCGTCGTCTGCGGCGGCTCGATCGAGGGCGCCTCGTCGATGAAGGTGCGGTAGTCCAGCACACCGGGAGTCTGCGGAGCGTCGCCGCCGACAATGACGACAGTGTCATAGCGCTCGATCAGCCCTGCCGCGTCGAGCGCGTCGTAGTACTTGCGCTCCAGGAGGATCACCTTCGCGCCGGCGTCCTGCGCCAACGCATCCCACTCGCGAGGGATAAGTCGGTGGTTCAGCATGGTCAGCGCCATTCCCGCAGCGGGCACGCCGTAGTAGGCAAATACGTACTCGGGGAGGTTCTCGGCGAGGATCGCGATCCGATCGCCCTTGCTCGCGATCGACTGTAGGGCCGAACTCAGCGCGCGCACTTCGTTGTTGAGTTCGGCGTACGTCCACGCCTGCGACTCGAAGTACATCGCAGGTACCTCAGGGTCGCGAATCGCCGCATTTCTGGTGATATCGCCGAGCGTGAAATCGCTCGGAAGTACTGATCCGGTCATTGACTGAACGCTAGTTCAGGATTTACTGTTCGGCAACCGCGAACGACGAGCAAGTCGCGCTCAACGCCGTCAGTAATGGGGAAGTCTGGGAATGAACGTGGACGACGAGATCAAGTACGAGGTGCGCGATCGCATCGCGATCGTGACCATCAACCGGCCGGCGAAGAAGAACGCCATGACGTATCAGGCGCTGGCGAAGTTCCGCGCCGGTATTCGGGCAGGCGCAGCGGACGACGACGTGCTCGCGGTGATCGTCACCGGCGCAGGTGGCGCGTTCTGTGCCGGGACCGACCTGTCAAACCTCAACGACACAGCCCCATCAGAACGCGGCAACAGCACCGCAGAGGAAGAGAACCCGTGGCAGTGGATGGTCGCGAGTTGCCCGAAGCCCGTCATCGCGGCGATCGACGGACCGGCCGTCGGTATGGGCGCCGACATCGCGACCCAAGCCGACCTGCGGATTGCCAGCACTACCGCACGCATCGCGTGGAACTTCGTGCATCGCGGCCTGGTCCCGGATACCGGCGCCGGCTCCTATCTGCTGCCACAACAAGTCGGCTTACCGGCCGCACTTCGGCTGGTGCTATCCGGCGACTTCATCAACGCCGAAGAAGCGCTTGCCCTGGGCTGGGTGCAGGACGTCGTTTCCTCCGAGGATCTACTCGAGCGCGCGATCGCCGAGGCCAAACACGTATCCGGCGGATCGCCATTTGCCTCCAGGTTGGCGAAACAACTGATCTACGAGGGTCTCGCGCGTTCGGCAGACGAGCATCTGGTTGAGCACCGCAAGGCACTCGAGTCATGCTTCGCCTCCGAGGATCACAAGGAAGGTGTGGCCTCGTTCCTCGAGCGTCGGCCGGCGAACTTCACCGGACGCTAGTCGCTCTTTCATGAGCGGCAATCAGGCGTATACCGACGCGCAGTCCGCCGTGCCGCAAGAGGCCGCTAGGCCAACCTGGATTCCGCTAGGGCCTTAGCGGTCTTGTGGTCGGCTTTACCGTTCGGCGCGCGAGGTACGTCATCGACGAACACGACGTGCTTCGGTGCTTTGTAACTGGCCAGTTCGTTCCGGACGAACTGGCGGATCTCCCCGTCGCTCACATCGGCGCCATCCTCGCGCGCGACCACTGCCGTCACGGCGTTGCCGAACGCATCATCCTCGACCCCGACGACGAGGCAGTCTCGCACACCGGCGACCCGCTTCACTGCCTCCTCAACCTCCTCGCGGAACACCTTCTCGCCGCCGGTGTTGATGACCTGGCTACCCCGCCCCAGCAGCGTGATGGTGCCGTCGGCTTCGATCGTTGCCATATCGCCTGGGAAGGCGTACCGCTCGCCGTCAATCTCGCGAAACGTCTCAGCCGTCTTGACCGGATCCTTGTAGTACCCGATCGGCACCCCACCTGAGGCGGCGAGCAGACCAACCTCACCAGATCCGGGCAGCACCTCGCGTAGGTCCTCGGTAAACACCTTCGTGGCTGGGTTCGGCACGAAGCGTGCTGTTGCCGTACCACCCTCGCGGGTGGTCACCTGCGTGGCCATCGCGCCTTCACTGGCGTTCATGATGTCGCTGAGCTGCACGTTCGGCATCCGGTCCAGCAATTGCTGCTTGACTTCCGATGACCACATCGTACCCGACGAGTAGATGTTGCGCAGGCTGGAGAGGTCATAGCCGCGACCGTCTACGCCTTCGTCGATCGCCCGAATAATCGGCTTCGAGAGCGCGTCGCCGACGATCGACATCGTGCTCACCCGGTTCGTTTCGATGGCGCGCAGTAGTTCGTGCGCATCGAGCGAGCGGTTGGTGAGCGTCACGACCGTAGCGCCGAGGGTCTGCGGTAGGAGCGCGCCGTAGGTCAACCCGGTTCCGTGCATCAGCGGAACGGACGGCAACGTCACGAGCCGCTCCTCCGGCGCGAGCGAGGCCGCGACCTCGGCGAGCTTGTCCAGCGGGGTCTCCGGATCACGCCCGGCTAGACCGAGCGCCACGCCGGGGAACTTCTCCGCCCACCCGCGACATTCGAACATCACTCCCTTGGGCATCCCCGTCGTACCGCCGGTGTAAAGCAGGAAAATGTCGTCGGCGGACCGTTCGATTCTCGGCATCGGGTCGTACGCCGCGACAAAACTCTCGTAGTCCACCGCTCCGTCCAGCAGTTCGGTGTCGTCATCTGGCACCTGGACGAGGAGCTTCGCCTTGCCAATCCGCTCACGTACCGCCTCTACCGTCGATGCCAACGAGGAATGGTAGAAAAGCGCCTCGGCGTCCGAGTTGTCCAGCAGGTAGAAAAGTTCCGCGTCGCGGTACCGGTAGTTGATATTGACGGGCGTGAATCGGGCCTTGAGGGCGCCGTACTGAGCCTCGAGGTACTGCGGGCCGTTGTAGAGGAAGAAGGCGACCTTGGATTGCACCTGCAGGCCGGATGCACCGAGCCCGGTGGCGATTTGCGCGGCGCGGCGATCGAAGTCAGACCAGGTCCGGCTGAGTTCACCGTGCACGAGTGCGGGTCGGTCACCGATAGCGTCGGCCATCGACTCGAAGATATTCGCCAAATGAGATTCCACGCCGACAGCCTTCCGTCTACCTACTGAACGCCCGCTAAAATACCCAGCAGCATACGCGGGGGTCAAGCGACCATCTTCACATCGGTAGGATGGGCGACTAAGTTCATCCTTAACGAGCGCTCAGTCAACGAACGAAGGAGAGCCCATGACCGACATCAACTATGAGGTCATTGACCACGTCGGCGTACTCACGCTGAACCGTCCGGAGGTGCACAACGCCCTACGCCACGAGACGTACGACGAACTCACCGAGCTCGTCGCGGGCTGCACCGAACGCGCGCTGATCATCACCGGAGCCGACCCATCATTCTGCGCCGGTGATGACGTCCGCGCGATCCTCGGCGTGAAAGACAAACCGAAGCTGAACCGCCCCATGACGCCGGCCGCGGGCGCCCTGTTGGCGACCAACGTGCCCGTCATCGCTGCCGTGAACGGAGCGGCCGTCGGCTGGGGTATGGAACTCGCGCTGTTGGCAGATATGCGCGTCGCGTCCGAGAAAGCCAAGTTCGGCGAACTGTTCGTCAAGCGCGGACTGGTCAGCGATGTCGCCGGGATTGGCCGCTTGGCGAGCCTGGTCGGCCGCGAGCGCGCGGCCGAACTGCTCTTCACCGGCGAGATCATTTCAGCCGAGCGCGCCGCAGAGATCGGCCTCGTCGGTCGCGTCGTACCGCACGATCGGCTACTGGAAAGCGCATTGGAATTGGCGAACAAGATCGCCGCAAACCCGCCGCTGGCCGTCGCCGCACTCAAGGACGGACTGCGTCGTACGCTCGACCCGAACTGGCACGATCTAGGCTTGTTCGTGCGCGACAACCTCAACGCGCTGTTCGCCACCGAGGATCACCGCGAGGGCGTGGCTTCGTTCATGGAGAAGCGCGAACCCGTTTTCAAGGGGCGCTAATCCCCGTGCCAAGGCACTGACCTGACCTACGAGGCTGGCGTCCCCGCATACACCAGATCCGCGGTGGTTTGCCTGCGCTATCGGAGAGATAGCGCAGGCAACACCACCGCGGATCCGTATGCGTGAGGCTACTTCGCCGGAACATACCTCTCGCGCAGCTGATGCTTACGCAACTTGCCGGTCTGGGTACGCGGCAGGTCATCCATGAAGTCAATGCTGCGCGGCAACTTGTACTTCGCGACCTGCCCGCGCAGGTGCTCCATCAGTTCTTCCACTGTCGCATCGGAAGCCTCGACGCCCGGAGCCAGCTGGACGACGGCCTTGACCACCTCACCGAGATCCGGATCAGGAACGCCGATGACTGCAACGTCGAGCACCGACGGGTGCATGGTCAGCGCGTCCTCGATTTCCTGCGGGTAGATGTTTACCCCGCCGGAAATGATGACGAAACTCTGACGCTCGGCCAAGAACAGGAAACCGTCCTCGTCGACGTAGCCGAGGTCACCGATCGCAGACCAATTGTCGTGCTTCGGGTGGCGCGATGACTTCGTCTTCTCGGGATCGTTGAAGTATTCGAACAGCGGCGTCTCCAGCTCGAAGTACACCTTGCCGATCTCCCCGACGCCGAGTTCGTTGCCCTCGTCATCGCACACGTGCATGACACCGACGGCGGCCTTACCGACCGACCCTGGCTTGGCCAGCCACTGCTCGGAGCTGATCAGGGTGCTGCCGTTCGACTCCGAACCGGCGTAGTACTCCCAGATGATGGGGCCCCACCAATCGATCATCGCCTGCTTGACGTCCCGGGGGCACGGCGCCGCAGCGTGAATCACGCACCGCATCGAGGACATGTCGTACTTCGCGCGTACTTCTTCAGGGAGCTTGAGCATCCGCACGAACATCGTCGGGACCCACTGCGAGTGCGTGATCTTGTTCTTTTCGATCTGGCGCAGCGCGTCTTCGGCGTCGAACTTCGGCATCACGAACACGGTGCCGCCCCACGCCTGCATCTCGCCGGAGTAGCGCAGCGGAGCCGCGTGGTACAGCGGCGCCGGCGACAGGTAATGGGTGTCCTCACCGAACTGGAAGATCGGCTGCATCGAGGCCACACCGCCGCCACCGTCGACCTTGACCGATTCGCCGGACAACGGCAGCCGCACGCCTTTCGGGCACCCCGTCGTGCCCGAGGAGTACAGCATGGTCTTGCCCGAACGATCGTCGGCGAGTTCCTTGGCCTCCTGCGCCTCGATGGTCGCATCGTAATCGTCGAAACCGTCGATGGATCCCTTGTAGGCCAGGAACTTCTCGACCTTGGTATCGGCGCCGATCGAGCTCTTGGCCAGGTCGGAAAGGTCCGCCGAGGCGATCAGCACACGCGCCTGGCAGTCGTCGAGAATGTACGAAACTTCAGCCGGCAGCAGATGGAAGTTGATCGCGGTCAGGTAGAGCCCAGCGCGCTGCGTTGCCCAGAACACCTCGAAGTGCTGCACGGAGTTCGTCGCCAGCAACGCAACCGTGTCACCGAACTGCAGGCCCTGCTCCCGGAACCAGTTCGCTAGCTTCAACGACCGATCATCGAGGGTCTTGTAGTCCAGCGATTCGCCGGTGTCGGTCATGACGACCGCCAGGCGATCCGGCGCGATTTCGGCCCACTTACCTGGGTACATCTATTACCTCCGCGTTGTGATGTGCAAGAACGACAGTACGACGAACCCGAGTGGTGAGCCTGCCGACGGCACTAGAATTTGGACATTAGATCAGAGGCGATGACCTCGAGATGGTCGAGGTCCGACAGATCGAGGATCTGGAAATAGATCCGCTGCGCGCCGCCGTCGCGCAGCTGGCCGATCTTGTCGGCCACTTCCTCCGGGCTACCGGCAAATCCGTTCTCACGCAGCTCGGAGACGTCCCGCCCGATCGCCGCCGCACGCCGCGCAACGTCGGACTCAGTGCGCCCAATGCACGCCACCATTCCGGCCGACAGGGTCAGGCTGGATCGATCCCGCCCGATCTCGTCACAGGCGGCGCCGACCCGGGCGAACTGCTCGATGATCTCGTCGATCGGCACGAACACTCGGTTGAACTCGGCAGCGTACTTCGCTGCGAGCATCGGCGTACGCCGCTTGCCGCCGCCACCGACGATGATCGGCACGCCACCGTCCTGGACCGGCTTGGGTAGCGCTGGGGAGTCGGTCAGCGTGTAGTGCTGTCCGGCGAAGCTGAATTTCTCGCCGGTCGGCGTGCGCCACAGGCCCGTGAGGATCGCGAGCTGCTCTTCGAGGACGTCGAACCGTTCACCTAGCGGGGCGAACGGAATGCCGTACGCCGCATGTTCTTGTTCGTACCAGCCGGTGCCCATACCCAACTCAAGGCGCCCAGCGGACATCTCGTCGATCTGCGCTGCCGCGATGGCCTGCACACCAGGCAGCCGGAAGGTCGCGGAGCACACCAGCGTGCCGAGGCGGATTGTGGTGGTGTCACGGGCGAGACCGGCGAGGGTCACCATGGCGTCCGTCGGACCGGGGAGGCCGTCACCGCCACCCATCACCAGGTAGTGGTCGGAGCGGAAGAAGGCGTCGAACCCGAGGTCCTCGCTGGCGCGCGCCACACTCAGCATGTCGTCGTAGGAGGCACCTTGCTGCGGTTCAGTGAAGATCCGGAAGTCCATGTGGTCATTCAACCTGACGATTCACCTCCGCACTCGAGCGGCCCAGTTGCAGCGCTCGCCAGGAGGACTGAACGTTCGATAGGTTGCGGCTATGACACTTCCTTCGTACGACGAACTGCCAGTTGGCCCCGCCGGCGGACGCCTGGGCTGGCATGTATTCGGCCAGGACGACCAGATCGGTCTCATCAACTTGCTCACGCCCGAGCGCATTGCGGCTGCGGCGACGCTCGTCAAGCGTGGCGCAACGTTCCCGCTCGACCAGCCCCTGGGCACCTACGACCCTGCGCTCACTGCGACCCGCGGGAATCCCGCCCACAATGTGGTCAGCGGACGCGGCGAACTCACATTCGACGACTTCTACGACAACTTCTACCCGCAGGGTGGCAGCCAGTGGGATTCGCTGGCTCACGTAGCGCACCTACCCGGCCAGTTCTACAACGGCGCCACGGGCGACCAGATCCGCGCACGAGAGCGCAACACCATTGACCATGTTGCGCGGCATGGCGTCGCCGGTCGAGCCGTCGTCCTCGACATCCCTGCCACACTGGCGAAGTTGGGCGTGGACTACGACCCAGGCTCAAGTTTCGAAATCACCGCCGAGCACCTAGCCGCCGCGGCCGAACACGGGCAGATCACCCACCAGCCTGGAGATTTCGTGCTGATGTACACCGGATTCGAGGAGTACTACGCCGGGCTCGACCAAGCTGCGCGTGACACGCTCCCGCAGAACCTGAAGACCCCCGGATTGGCGCATAGCGAAGAGACTGCGCGCTACCTGTGGAACATCCACGCCACCTCGATCGCCTCGGACAACTTCGCGGTCGAAGCATGGCCCGCGAAGTTCGGCAAGGAGAATGCGCCGTTCGGGTTTATTCACCAGATGCTGATCGGCAGCTTCGGCATGGCGCTAGGCGAGTTGTGGCACCTGCGCGAACTGGTCGCCGACTGCCGCGAGAGCGGGGTCTACGAAGGCCTACTGGTCAGCGCGCCGTTTGTAGCTCCCGGCGGTATCGGCTCAACCGCGAATACTGTCGTTCTCAAGTAGGTCTGGCGATCACAGGCGTGCGGGACGTACAGCGAGCGCTAAGCCGACTCGACATGCCCGGTTTCTACGATTCTCAGACTCCGATCACAATAGGATTCGATCACCGTCCGGATCGGCGGCCATAGTCTGCCGGTCCGGACGGCCTTACTCTGCGGCTCGATCCGGTGGCGGAAGGCACCCAGCGGGACGATCCTCGAACGAGAGGTAGAGGTACCGATGCGCGCCGATTCGATCCGGCAGTCGGCTCCGCGGATCGTCGTAATGGGCGTGAGCGGGTGCGGTAAGAGCACCATCGGCGAAGCCCTCGGACAGCTGCTTGGCCTACCGTTCGCGGACGCCGACGATTTCCACTCCGCAGCAAATATCGCGAAGATGACCGGGGGCACCTCGCTCACCGACGTAAACCGCTGGCCGTGGCTCGACGCCGTCGGCCAGTGGCTAGGCGAGCACGACAGCGGCGCAGTGGTTGCGTGTTCAGCCTTACGCTCGACCTACCGCGACCGAATCCGAACGCATTGCCCCGATGCGTACTTCGTGCACCTGGCCGGGCCGATCGTCCTGGCCGTGCGGCGCGTCGGCGCGCGTCGTGATCACTACATGCCGTCGACGCTCGTCGGGTCGCAGTACGACACACTCGAGGCGCTGCACGACGAAGAGTCCGGCACCACCATCTCCTTCGATCAACCCCGTGACGCCGTACTCGAGGAGTTGCTGGTGGTGCTCAACGGTGGGGCGCGACCGTAGCCACGTCCTGCGCCTTGCCACACACCGCACGCCGTCTCGGCATAGCAATTCTTGTGGCCTGTAGCATGTACTGCGCGTCGTACGACGCTGGCCGAGTTGGCGCAATTGGCAGCGCATCTGTCTTGTAAACAGAGGGTTAGGGGTTCGAGTCCCCTACTCGGCTCCATAATTTCCCAGTTCACAGGCACATTCAGGAACTAGCGCCAACGCGTGCGGCCGCTGCGGTAGCGATTTCCGCGCCCGTAAGCGCGCGAGATTCGAAATGGTTCCGTTCACGCGCAGATTGTTTTCTACGGCTCAGTTGCGGGCGTAGTGGCGATATCACCTGCAAAAATGAGTGCCATTCATTCCCCAGCAGAAGGCAGCCCGTGTCCCAGCAACCCGCGACTACCTCCACAGTTCCACCGAATCGCCATTGGCTCACTAAGTTCGTCGGATCGACGATCTTCGTCAGCCGCTGGCTACAGGCCCCGCTCTACCTGGGCCTGATCGTCGCTCAAGCCGTCTACGTGATCCTGTTCTGGAAAGACCTGATCCATCTGATTCAGGACTTCAGCACCCTCAACGAGGAAGACATCATGTTGATCGTCCTCGGGCTCGTGGACGTCGTGATGATCGCCAATCTGCTCATCATGGTGATTATTGGCGGCTACGAGACCTTCGTGTCGCGGATCAACATGCGTGGGCACCCTGACGAGCCCGAATGGCTCTCGCACGTGAACCCGAACGTGCTCAAGGTGAAACTGGCGATGTCGATCATCGGTATCTCCTCGATCCACCTGCTCAAGACCTTCATCGAGGCCCATGACATCCCCGGCGAAGTCATGATGTGGCAGACGCTCATCCATATGGCGTTCATCCTCTCGGCCATCGGTCTGGCCTGGATCGACCGGATGAGTCAGGCCCCGGCCAGGCCATCGGATCACGACACCTCGTCGCAGCACTAACGGCGACGTCGGCGAACGCTCGTCAAACGCGAAGCGGGGTTCTGCTGGTTAAGCGCGATTGCTTTCGCGCTTTAACCGCAGAACCCCGCTTTCGTACCTCAGGCGGTGCCTCACTGCCATGCCGGAGCAAGCAGCACCTCACCCGGCAACCTCAGGCGATCACAGGTCGGCGGCCGTCACCTCCTGTACATGCCGCTTCGCGACGTCCGCCGGTACGACGACATGCCGCGAGCGCATGTACTCGCCGATCGCCTTACCGATTTGGTCGACGCGGGTGTTCGATGACCCGCCCGTGCCCAACATTCCCTTGAGGACGAAGTGCACGGCCTGAATACCGTCCAGTTCGTGCCGCACGATGTCCAGGTCCTTGACCTCGGGGATCAGCCGGCGGATCTCGTCCGTCGACAGCGCCGACCGCAACCACTTCCAGATTTCCGGGTCACGTGACCACACACCGATGTTGCTGTTGCCACCCTTGTCTCCGCAACGCGCATAGACGAGTTGGCCGAGTTCGATGGTGGCGGTCTCCCCACTCAGCGCCTGCTGAGTCGGCTCGGGGTGAACGGGCTGTACGACAGGTTCGGTGCGGTGCGGCGGCACCTGCATCACTTCGCGGCGGCCGTCGGCGTACACCACGGTGTGTGGAACCTCGCGCATCGGTAACAACGCCGGCCAGTAGTCGATCTGCGCCGACGGCTTCTTGTTGAACGGCGTCAGCGCATCGGTGAAGAAACCTGGGATGCTCTGTAAGAACAGCGCTCCCAGCCGCCGGGCCATGTCGAACTCGACGAGCTCCTCGGCGGTCTTCGCGATCCCCATGAAGCGGACGGCGACAGTCGCCTCCCACTGATTCTGCGGGTCCGTCGCCGGGACTCCCAGCGGCTGGACCTCCAGGTGTACGCCGGCCGGCTTACCGTGGCCGACCTGCGCCCGCATCAACTCGACCTTGGCCGCGACGTTCGGCGACGTCGCGTACACCGTATTGGTGATTTTGTAGCCCACCGGGGCGAACATCGCGACCTTGGTGGTTTCCGGCGGCGGCGAGCCGGTGATGCCGCCCACCTCGACCCGGTCCTTACCGACCTTCGTCAGCGTGATGTCGTCCAAGTGCACGGTGACATCAGGGTTGAGGTACCGCACGCCCTGGATTTCATACAGGATCTGCGCCGTGACGGTGTCCGGCAGTACCGCACCGCCATCGCGCTCATGTTTGGTAATCACTGTCGTACCGTCTGCGGCGATCTCGGCGATCGGGAAACCAGGTGCGGTCATGTCCGGGATCGCGGTGAAACCCGAGAAGTTACCACCGGTCGTATGCCCACCACACTCGATCAAGTGGCCGGCAACAACGGCACGGGCCAGCGCGTCCCAGTCATCGATCTTCCAGTCGTGCCACCACGCCGCGACACCGGTGACGAGCGAAGCGTCTGTCACGCGTCCGCAGACGACGATGTCCGCGCCATCGGCGAGCGCCGCGGCAATCCCCCATCCGCCCAGGTATGCGTTGGCGGCAACCGGGTCGTAGCCCCAACTGGTCAGCGGTTCGCCAGAATCGAGGTTGTCGAACTTCGCACCGGCCGCCTGGAGATCTGCAATCTTGTCGAGCACGTTATCGCCCTCGATGTGCGCTATCTTCAGATCCACGCCCTCGTCAGCGCACAGCACCCGAAGCTGCGCGGCGAGCCCGGCAGGGTCAAATCCACCCGCATTGGTGACTACCTTTGCGCCGCTACGAGCGATGTCCGCGAGGTTGTCCTTCACCTGCTCGACGAAAAACTCGACATACCCGGACTTGCCGGTTCGTCCGACCGCGGCGAGTTGCGCGAGGGTGAACTCGGCCAGGTAATCACCAATCACCGCGTCGACCGGATCACCGGTGACCGACTCGTGCAGCCCAGTGAATCGATCGCCTAAATATCCGGAAAAGCTGCCGATCCGCACAGCTCGTGCTGACATTTCCACTCCCTAGATCTCATACTGCGAAAGCGCGCGGGGGTCGGCGATTCGCCTACCCCCGCGCGCTCTCACGGTCGGTTTAGTGCAACGCGATTAGTGCAGCGACAGCTCGTGACGGCCGACCACCATGTGGTGGACCTCGTCCGGTCCATCCGCGAAGCGCAGGTGGCGCACGTCGGCGTACAGATCGGACAGCGGGAACCAGTGCGAGATGCCCGCAGCACCGTGAATCTGCATGGACTCGTCGATGATCTGGCAGGTCTTCGCCGGGACGACGGCCTTGGCCATCGAGATCCACACGCGAGCTTCCTTGTTGCCGAGCACGTCCATGGCCTTGGCAGCCTTGAGGACCAGCATCCGCATCGACTCGATCTCGATGCGAGCACGCGAGATCTTCTCGAGGTTGCCACCGAGCTTGGCCAGCGGCTGACCGAACGCGGTACGCGAGTTGCCGCGCTTGACCATCAGGTCGAGCGCGAGCTCAGCCTTGCCGAGGGTACGCATGCAGTGGTGGATGCGACCCGGGCCCAGGCGGACCTGGGAGATCTCGAACCCGCGGCCCTCACCGAGCAGCATGTTGGCCTCAGGCACGCGCACGTTGTTGAAGCGCATGTGCATGTGACCGCGCGGCGCGTGGTCGGCACCGAAGACGCGCATCGGCTCGATGATCTCGACGCCGGGCGTGTCCATCGGCACGAGGATCTGCGAGTGGTTCTTGCCCTTCGCGCCATCATCGTTGGTGCGAACCATGACGATCATGATCTTGCAACGCGGGTCGCCGGCGCCGGAGATGTAGAACTTCTCGCCGTTGATGACCCACTCGCCGTTCTCGAGGACAGCGGTGGTCTCGATGTTCTTCGCGTCCGAGGAGGCGACACCCGGCTCAGTCATCACGTATGCCGAGCGGATCTCACCGTCGAGCAGCGGCTGCAGCCACTGCTGCTTCTGCTCCGGCGTACCAACGCGCTCGAGGACCTCCATGTTGCCGGTGTCCGGCGCGGAGCAGTTGGTTGCCTCCGAGGCCAGCGGGCTCTTGCCGAGTTCGGTGGCGATGTAGGCGTAGTCGAGGTTCGACAGACCCTCGCCGCTCTCGGCGTCCGGAAGGAAGAAGTTCCACAGGCCTTCTGCCTTCGCCTTGTCCTTAGCCTTCTGCAGCACCTCGAGCTGACCGGGCGCGAACGTCCAGCGGTCGGCGTGACCTTCGCCGAGCTTGACGTACTCCTCGTACATCGGGTCAACGGTGTCCTTGATGAAGGCCTTGATCTTGTTGAACAGTGGCAACGCCGCGTCCGACATGCGTAGGTCGTTGAGTTCGTCCTGCGGGTTTTCCCCGCCCATTCCGGTGTTGACGCTCATGGAGCACTCCCGTCGTAGTGAATCTTCGTTGCCTGTCAACATAGCCCGCCGTACCGAGTTCATTCTCGGTGAGGCCCCTCACACCGACTGAGCGATCGCTCTAAATTGCGGATGACCAGGCGAAACGCTGAATCCCGATTCGCGAGTTGGTCAGAATCCTTTCACATCGACCAGCGAGAATGACCAAATGAATCCGGTGGTAGGGGTGGACCAGGACGGCGATCCTTGGCTGCACGTCGACGGTAGGACCCGGTCGATCACCCCCTCGGTGATCACCGATATCGAGCGCGCTGAGCGTCCGCGTTGGGTCATACCGTCGGTGGCAACGGCCTACCCACTGCTGCGCTCCGCAGGGATCCGCGTCGATCGGTGTTACGACCTCGCGCACGCCGCGGCGATCCTGGCGGCGTACGACGGACGGCGACCCGACCCCATCATCGCTCCCGATGACGTGCCGACGTTGTTTCGCTCCGGTGATGCGCCCGATCCCGGCGCCGCGGCCGCGCACCAGTACCGCGAGCAGCAGGCACAACTGCAGGCAAGCGGGCATTCCGGGGAGCTCGGGCTATTGATCGCGATCGACAGCGTCGGCGCCCTCCTGGCCGTGGAAATGACCGAGGCCGGGATTCCCTGGGACATCGCGGTACACGAGTCCCTGCTCGCGCAGGCACTCGGCGATCGGCCACGTGGCGGTGGACGGCCACCGAAGATGGTCGATCTCGCCGCGCAGATTGATACCGCGTTCGGGCGGTCAGTCAATCCCGATTCGCCACAGGACCTGCTGACGGCGTTCTCTCGAGATGGCATCGAACTCGCCTCGACCAGCAAGTGGTTCCTGAGGTCGGTAAAGCATCCCGCCGTTTCCCCGCTGTTGCGTTACAAGGAACTGTCCCGCCTGCATACCGCTCACGGCTGGTCCTGGCTGCGGGAGTGGGTGCACGAGGGCCGCTTCCGGCCGGGATATGTACCCGCGGGCGTCGTGACCGGGCGGTGGGCGGCACGCGGGGGTGGCGCATTGCAGATCCCGAAACAGTTGCGCACTGCGGTGGTAGCCGACGACGGGCGACTGCTGGTGGTCGCGGATGCCGCGCAACTCGAGCCGCGGATCTTGGCCGCGATGTCGGGTGACCCCGGCATGGTGCGTGCCGCCGGAGCCGACGACATGTACGAGGCGCTGGCCGCCGAGGCATTCGGCGGCGACCGCGCCCGGGCCAAGGTCGGGTTACTCGGCGCGATGTACGGCCAGGTGGGCGGCGGCGCCGCGCGGCCGCTGCAGGTACTACGGGCCCGCTATCCACGCGCGCTTCGGTTGCTGGAGACAGCCGCGGAGACCGGCGAACGCGGCGGACTCGTGCGCACCCACCTCGGTCGAACCTCACCGGGACGCACCGAACGCGACCCCAGCCCCGCGCAGGAACGCGCCCGGGGGCGGTTCACCCGCAATTTCGTCGTCCAAGGCACTGCCGCCGAGTGGGCAGTATCGATGCTGGGCATTCTGCGTGGCCGGCTGTTTACGGCGTACGGCGACAGCGACTCGGCCCGGATCGTGTTCTTCCAGCACGACGAAGTGATGGTGCATTGCACCGCCGAGCTGGCCGACGAAGTGATCGCGCACATCGAGGCGTCGGCGGCGGCTGCGACAACATTGCTGTTCGGTGACACCGAGGTCGTGTTCGGACTCGACGTCCGCGCCGCACGCACGTACGCCGAAGCGCATTAGCCGGCCCCGGCTGCCCTACGGTGAGAATCGGACGTCGCGGCGCGGCAGCGAATACGCTCATGGGGTGAGCAATGACCTATTCACCGAACCGGTGAGCGCGGCGTCCTTCGGCGGCATGACTGACGCACAACGCCTCGCCGGACTGCGGAAGATGAAACTGATCGCCACCGGGCTGCTGGTGTTCGCCGCCGTGGTCTTCGTCGTGTGCGTGATCTGGCAGAGCAATGGCGCTCCCGCGTGGGTCGGGTACGTGAAGGCGACCGCGGAAGCCTCGATGGTCGGTGCGCTGGCTGACTGGTTCGCGGTCACCGCACTGTTCCGCCACCCGATGGGCGTTCCGGTTCCGCATACCGCGATCATCCCCAGCAAGAAGGACTCGCTGGGCGAATCGTTAGGTGAGTTCGTCCAGGGCAACTTCCTCACCGGAACGGTGCTGACCGACAAACTTCGTCAGGTCGACGTCTCACACCGGATCGGCGAATATATAGGAGATCCCGACAACGCCCGCAAACTCGGTAACAACCTCGGCCACGCGCTGGAGGTTGGCGCAGAGATCATGAACGACGACGACGTACACGACGCGTTCGACAACATCGTCGTGAAGCGGGTGCGCTCGACCTCCGCTGCCCCGCTCGTGGCGAAACTGATCGACGTGGCCGTCGAGGGCGGCAACCACCAGCACATGATGACGGCCGGGCTCAAGGCGCTCTCGACCTTCCTGGAAGAAAACCGTGCCGTGTTCCGGCTCAAGGTCGCGCAGGAGTCGCCCGACTGGGTGCCGTCGTTCGTCGACGACCGCATCTTCGAGAAAATGTTCAACGGAGTCCAGTCATTCATCACGGACGTGTCCGAGGATGAGAATCACCAACTGCGTAACGATTTCGATGCGCGGATCCGGGAGTACGCCGAACAACTGCGCACCGATCCCGAGGCCGCAGCGAAGATCGATGCGATCAAGCTCGACGTCCTCGATCACCCTGCCGTACGCAACTGGTCGCAGACCGCGTGGGCCACGATCAAGACGCAGATCATCGATATGGCCAACGATCCCGAGTCCGATCTGCGGCAGAGCGTCGATGGCACCATCGCTCGTACTGGTCGGCTACTGCAGACTGATGAGGCGTTGCGCGCGAAGGTCAACGGTTGGATCGAACGCGCCGTGCTTTATGTCGTCGAGCAATACAAGGACGACATCGCCGATCTGATCTCCGGCACCGTCGCTCGCTGGGACACCAAGGAGACCTCGCGCAAGATCGAGACCCTGGTCGGCCGCGATCTGCAGTTCATCCGGATCAACGGCACCGTAATCGGCGCCCTGGCCGGCCTGCTGATCTACACTTTCGCCCAACTCATCGGCTAACTATTCGCCGCGCGACCGTTAGGCAGTGGCGACAGCACCGTACTGTGCGTCGCTCACCGTCGTACTGACCTCCGGCGGCACCTCCAGACTGCACGACCGCGCCGAGCAGGATCAGGTCTTCTGGCGTTTGCTGGAAAGCACTCCCGTATCGAATCCAGCAAAGTGCAGTCCACCATGAAAGCGCGCGTGCTCGATCTTGGTGCAGCGATCCATCACCACGCGCATCCCGGCTTCCTCGGCCCGCTGCGCCGACACTTCGTCCCACAGCCCGAGTTGTAGCCAGAACGCCTTCGCGCCGATCGCGATCGCCTCGTCCAACACACCCGGGATATCGGCGGGCTTACGGAACACGTCGACGAGGTCGGGCACGACAGGTAGAGCGCTCAACGACGGGTACACCGGCTGCCCGAGCAATTCGCTCAGCATCGGATTCACGAAGTACACGTCGTACTGTCCCGTGCCCAGCAGGTACGACGCAACGAAATACGACGCGCGCGATGGCTTATCGGACACGCCCACGATCGCGATCGACTTCACCTCATCAAGCAGCCGCATCCGTTCCGGCGCTGAGGGCCCCTCCCAGGTGCGGTTCATCGTGCCTCCCCCGTCGCGGCCTGCAGAGCTCGGTCCAGATCCCACAGAATGTCATCCACATCTTCGAGCCCGACCGAGATGCGGATCAAGTCCTCACAGACCCCGGCCGCCGTCAGTTGCTCGGCGCTGAGCTGCCGGTGCGTGGTGGAGGCCGGATGTAGCACTAACGTCCGCGCATCGCCGACATTCGCCAGGTGCGAGGCGATCTGCAGCCCATCGATGAAGGCTTCACCGGCCTCCCGCCCACCGCGGACACCGAACGCGAACACGGCGCCCGGCCCCTGCGGCAAGTAGCGTTGCGCGCGATCATGGTGCGGATGTCCGACCAGGCCCGCGTAGTTGACATATGCAACCCGCGGATCCTCTTCGAGCCATCGTGCGACGCGCTGTGCATTGGCGACGTGTTCGTCCATTCGCTGGGGCAGGGTCTCGACCCCCTGCAACAACATGAACGCCGAATGTGCAGGCAACGCGGGCCCCATATCGCGCAGATGTTCGCTACGCAGTCGGGTCAGGAACGAGTATTCGGCGAAGTTGCCCCACCACTGCAGGCCGCCGTAGGAGGCGACGGGTTCGGTCATCCGCGGGAACTTACCGTTAGCCCAATTGAACCGGCCGGACTCAACCACGACGCCGCCGAGCGTCGTGCCGTGTCCGCCCAGGAATTTCGTTGCTGAGTGCACAACGATGTCGGCACCGTGCTCAATCGGGCGCACCAGGTACGGCGTAGACAGCGTCGAGTCCACGACGAGCGGAATGCCGTGCCGGTGCGCTATATCCGCGAGCGCCGCTATATCAGCGATCTCACCTGACGGGTTCGCGATAACCTCTACGAACAGCGCCTTCGTGCGGTCCGTGATCGCGGCCTCGTAGTCGGCAGGTTCGCTTCCGGGCACGAAAGTCGTGTCGACGCCGAGACGTCGCAACGTAACATCCAGCATCGTCACAGTTCCGCCGTATAGTTGCGATCCCGCTACCAGGTGGTCTCCCGCCTCACACAACGCGGCGATGGTGACGAACTCCGCGGACATCCCGCTGGCGGTCGCGACCGCTCCGATACCACCTTCCAGTGCCGCGATGCGTTCCTCGAACGCGGCGACGGTGGGGTTCGAGATTCGCGAGTAGATGTTTCCGTACTTCTGTAGCGCGAACAGGTTCGCGGCCTCGCCGGCGTCCTCGAATACGAACGAAGTCGATTGGTAGATCGGCACCGCGCGCGCTCCAGTGAACGGATCCGGCGTACCGCCGGCATGCAGCGCCTTGGTGCGGAAGCCGAACTGATGCTCCATCTACGACCCCACGATTTCGTCGTCAACGGCGCTGGCAGCCAGGCTGCGCGGCGCCCACCCGTTCGCCGCAGCGCGCCGCGCCAGGGAGGCCAACGCTGCGTTGACTGGGGTCGGTACGCCGTACAACGTGCCCAGCCGGACGATTTCGCCGTTGAGGTAGTCAGTCTCCACGGTCCCCGTGCCACGGGTGAGGGATTGGAACGTCGACGAACCGATCTGCTCGGGCGCGCCCTCCACCTTCGCGACCTGCGGACCCTTGGCGCGCTCCTCAGCATCACGCTCCGGACTAATCACACTCGCACCGCTGGCCTGCAGTGCGGCCTCGGCCTCTTGCATCGCCGACTTCAGCAGCCGCTTGCCCTCGGCGTCCGAGGGGTCGACGAGCGCATCGACGGCGTTTCCCATATTCATCACAAGTTTGCGACGCTTCCACGCCATGACATCCACAGTGACCGGTGCACCGAGTCGGGCTGACTCCCAGTCGGCGCTGATCGACCGCACCAACGCGTCGGGTTCGGCCGGGCCGGGGTACGCGCCGAGCCAGAAGACTCCAGAGACACTGTCGTACATCGGGATGATTTCACCCGGTTTGACGTGCGTCGCCGGACACCAAACGGCCGCGCCGTACACGCGCTGGAAGTAGCGGATTCCGATTTCCTCGCCAGCCAGACCGTTGGTAGCCGTGATGAGCGGCAGTACTGCACCCGCGGTACCCACTACATCATCGGAGTCTGCCGCGCGGACCAGAACGTCGGCCCATGCGGCCAAGGCATCGATCGCCTGATGCACTTTCGTGCCCAGCACCAGCACATCACCGACACGCAAGTCCGCGTCGTCCGGCCCGGTCCAGACCGGCGCGGTGACGTTGAAGGTGCCCTCGGGCGTGCGGAGGGTCATACCGTCAGTGGCGAGCACCCTCGCGTGCTCACCGCGCGCTACCCAGACCACCGGCACATTGTGTTGCGCCAACCGTCCGCCGATCGTCCCGCCTACCGCACCAGTGCCGATGATCACGTATCTCGTCATGGGACCTGTCTACCAAACGCCAGTCGCGCAATGACCGGCAGAATGGTTGCGTGAACGGACGTTGGGCAGGCTGGTCAGTCGTAGGCGCACTGCTCATCGTGGCGGCGGTACTCACCGAACCCGGTTTCGTGGGCCTATCGACGTACACGCCGTTCGCGCACCTGGTAGCGCTGCGCCCGTTGTTGGCGCTCGGCGGCATGCTCGCGGCGCTCGCAGTTCTGCTGTGCGCGTTGATGGTGCACCACCGCGGCGAGGACCGACCGACTCGGTTGTCGGCGGCACTGGCGATCCTGGTCTTGTTCACATCGGCGAACGCCGGCATCGTGCTAGCTCGCGGCGTCTCAGCCCCCAGCGCACTGCCTGAGGACAAGCTTCCTGGTGACATCGACGTGCTGTCCTTCAACACCCTCGACACGATCGACGGACCCGCGGCGATCAGGGACCTCATCGCCGAGCACGATCCGGACGTCGTGATGCTGTCGGAAACGCAGACGCCGGACGCCGAGGCGATCGCCGGCAACGAGTTCGACGTGTTCATGGGGATCGGACGCCCGGGTGGCTCGGCGCCGACCGGGCTGCTGGTGTCGGCGGATCTCGGCGAGTATCAACTCATCGACGGGCCAGACACTGAATACGGACTCGTGGGTGCCGAGCCCGCCAGCGGATCCGGTCCCGTGTTCTACGCCGTGCACATCGCCTCGCCAGTGGCTGAGCGGATGCAACTATGGCGGGACGAGCTCGATCTGGTCACCGACATCTGCGATCAGCGAACGCAGGTGATCATGGCCGGCGACTACAACGCCACGATCGACCACGCCCCGTTACGCGATACGACCTGCCTGAACGCGAATGTTGGCACTAGCGGGGTCGGCACTTGGCCTACCGCCCTACCGTCGCTGCTGGGCACCCCGATCGATCACATCTTCGCCGATCGCGCGACGTTCACCTCTGTCGGCTCCGCTGTCGTCGAACTACCCGGCAGCGATCACCGGGGGCTCTTGGCGCGTCTACGCCCAGCGTGAGCCTCAAGTTCCAATCGTTCGGCCATGTGCGGGTAGTGCAGCTCGAACGCGGGCCGCTACGAGCGGATCGCGCAAGCGCATCGCAATTACGTCGAGGCGGCGTGAAGCTGGCCCACCCAGTTCGTGCTCGACAGCGACGGGCACCGGGTCGAACCGCGGGCTAGCGCAGGTCTAGGCCGAGGTCGAGTACCGGAGCGGAATGCGTGAGCGCGCCGACCGCGATGTAGTCGACGCCGGTGGCGGCGACCTCGGCGGCCGACTCCAGGCTCAAGCCGCCACTCGCCTCGAACAACACCTTGCGCCCACTTGCTCGACCCAGCGCGACGCATTCGCGCAGCTGATGCGGCGGCATATTGTCGAGCAGGATCAGGTCAGCCCCGGCGGCAATTGCCTCCCGCGCCTGGTCGGTCGTGTCCACTTCGACCTCTACCGGGAGGTCATCGCCAAAGCGATCGCGGACGGCGCGGTAGGCCGCGGCCACCGAACCAGCCGCCGCGACGTGGTTGTCCTTGATGAGCGCTGCGTCGCCGAGCCCCATCCGGTGGTTAACTCCCCCGCCGCATCGAACGGCGTACTTCTGCAACTCGCGCAGTCCCGGCACCGTCTTGCGGGTATCACGCACCCGCGCCGTGGTTCCCGACATCTCCTCCTGCCAACGGCCCGTCAGCGTCGCGACGCCGGACAACTGACACAGGATGTTCAGCATCGTCCGCTCGGCGGTCAGGATCGCGGGGATGGGTCCGCTCACGCTCAGCACGCTCGAGCCCGGTTCTACGACAGACCCGTCTGGCAGCTGAACCTCTACATCCAGGTGGACACCAGCGTCGGCCGCGAACAGCTCAAGCACGCCGCACGCAACTGGAACGCCGGCGAGTCGCCCAGGGGCGCGGGCAACCACATCCGCCGTCCCTCGTTGCGCAGGATCGATCGTCGCTGTCGTGGTCACATCGAGGCCGTACTTGAGGTCTTCAGCAAGAGCCCGACGCACCAGATCGGTTACCTGTTCCGGATCCAGGCCCGCCGCACCGAGTTGCTCGCGCCAATTCATGCTGCCTCCACTGCGTGCGTCATGACGGTAATGCGTCCGGTTTCCGTAGCGAGACGCAGGTCGATGTGCTGCTGCCACGCCGGATCGCTCTGCGGGTAATCACTACGGCGGTGACAGCCGCGGCTCTCTTCGCGCCGTACGGCGGCCGCGGCGATCAGTTCGGCAACCAGCAACAAGTTTCCGGCTTCCAGCGCCGCAGGATCTGCCGGGGTGACTCGCTGGATTGCGGCCAGAATCCCCTCCAGCGTCGCCAGTCCGGCCGCGTTACGACTCACCGCGGCGTACTCGCTCATCGCCGCAACGATCCGCTCTCGGGCCGATGCACGCACGCCGCTCGCGGGCACTCGGACGTCTGTCAGAGGACCCGTCATCTGCGGGCGGTCGGCGCAAAGGGCCTGCCCGCAGGCGTGCCCGGCGACCAGCGCTTCAGTCACCGAGTTCGACGCTAACCGGTTCGCGCCTTGTACCCCGGTGCACGCAACCTCGCCGATCGCAAACAAACCCTCAACGCTGGTGCGCCCGGTGAGATCCGCCGAGACGCCGCCGCAGTGGTAGTGCGCACCCGGACGAACCGGAATCGGTTCGGTGACAGGATCGACCCCGCGTTCACGGCACAACTGCAGCACTGTCGGGAAGTGCCGCTGCCAGGTCTGCTCGTCGATCGCCGTGCCGTCCAGATATAGATACGATCCGCCGTATCGCTGCAGATGTTCGTGCATTGCCGCCGACACCACGTCCCGGGGAGCGAGGTCTGCGAGCGGGTGTACGCCGACCATGACCCGGCGGCCTTCGTCGTCGACGAGGACCGCACCTTCCCCGCGCAGCGCTTCGGTCACCAATACGCCACGGTCCCCGACATGAGTGGGCACGGCGAGCAGGGTCGGATGGAACTGCACGAACTCGACGTCGCGCAGCACGGCACCGGCGCGCGCAGCGAGTGCGAGCCCATCACCTGTCGCGGTACCCGGATTCGTGGTCGCCTGCCATAACTGGCCGATCCCGCCGGTGGCGAGTACGAGCGCACTGGCCGCCAGGTCATCGGTCCGCCCTGCGCGATCCATCACTCGCACACCGGCGACCGCGCCGCGCGCATCCAGGATCGCGTCGACGGCCCAGGTGTGTTCGAGAATCGCAATCTGACCGTCATCGGCGACGCGTCGTACTGCGGCTGCTAACGTTCGCGCGACCTCCGCGCCGCTCGCGTCACCGCCAGCGTGCACGATGCGGCGCGCGCTGTGCCCGCCTTCCAGCCCGAGATCGAAACTGCCATCGGCGGTGCGATCAAAGGTGGCGCCCAATCCGACGAGCCGCGCGATCGCTTCTGGGGCGGCGGAAACGAGCTGCGAGACGATGTCTTCTTCGCATAGCCCAGCACCGGCAACCAGAGTGTCGGCTACGTGTGCGGCGTACGAATCATTTGCGGCGCTGACCGCAGCGAGACCGCCCTGCGCCCACGCGGTCGCTCCGTCACCAATTTCGCCTTTGGTGATCAGCGTGACCGCGCGGCGTCCGGCCAGCATCAATGCGGCGCTCAGCCCGGCGGCCCCGCTGCCGATGATCACCACCGGCGGTGGGGTCATTCTCCGCTCCCCGGATTTCCGATCGCGATCATCCGCTCGACCGCGCGGCGTCCACGTTCGGCGATGTCCGCGTCGACCGTCACCAGCTCGCGTTCCTCACGCAATGCCCGGAGCAGCTTCGGAGGCGTGATCATCTTCATGTACTGGCACGCTGCCTGCGGGTTCACCGGGACGAACTCGGTACCACTGTTGACCTTGCGCAGTTGGTGCAGCATCCCGATCTCGGTAGCCACCAGGACCTTCTTGGCTGTCGAGGTGCGTGCGGCGTCCAGCATCCCGCCGGTGGACAGCACGTGGGTGCGTTCCTCGGGCAGTTCGCCGCTCGAGGTCAACCACAGCGCCGACGTCGTACAGCCGCATTCCGGGTGCACGTAAAGTTCGGCGTCCGCGCTATCGCGCACCGAGGAGATGAGATCCTTCGGCGAGATTCCGGCGTGCACGTGGCATTCGCCCATCCACACGTGGATGTTGTCTCGGCCGGTCTGCCGCTTCACGTGCGATCCGAGGAACATATCGGGGCCGAACAGAATGTCCGTGTCTTCCGGGATCGACTCGACAACCTCAACTGCGTTCGACGAGGTGCAGCAGATATCGGTCTCGGCCTTCACGTCGGCCGTCGTGTTGACGTATGAGACGACGACAGCGCCGGGGTGTTCGGCCTTCCACGCCCGCAGCTGGTCCCCGGTCATCGCGTCGGCCAGCGAACAACCGGCAGCGGCGTCGGGGATGAAGACCCGCTTCTCGGGCGAGAGAATCGCAGCGGTTTCGGCCATGAAGTGCACGCCCGCAAAAACGATGGTCGGGTGCGGCACGCTGGCTGCCAACCGCGAGAGACCGAGCGAGTCACCTACGTGGTCGGCAACGTCCTGAATCTGGGGAATCTGGTAGTTGTGCGCCAGGATGACCGCGTTCTTTTGCTCAGCGAGCTCGCGAACCTCGGCGCGCCAGTCTTCCCACTGCCGTGGGGTCCAGTTGGTCCAGTCGTCGCTCGCTAGATCGAAGCCGGGAGCGGTCGGTGCAGTCGTCATGGTCCGTGGCCCTTCGTCGAATTAGTTTTCGCCTGCTAGGCGAAAACCATGATTGCACGGTAACATCCGATCGTGGATCCACGCCAGAAAGTCCCGAGTTACCGCCACGAGGCGATCGCTGTGGTTTTCCGCGTGCGCGTGGACGCCCCCGGCAGTAGCGCGCTGGAAATCCTTGCCTGGCAACGAAATCGGGCGCCGTACGCCGGTGCGTGGGCTCTACCGAGTGGACCCTTACGACCCGACGAGACCCTCGGCGAGTGTGTTGCACGCCACCTCGCCGTACGGGTGGATCTAGGCGAAATCGCTCATCTCGAGCAACTCGAAACCCGTAGCGACCCCGACCGCGATCCGGCGCAACGCACGGTCGCAACGGCGTACCTGGGGCTGGTGCCGACCACCTCGGACCCAGTACTGCCGAGCAACGCGCAGTGGTGGCAGGTGGACGATCTGCCCGATATGGCCTTCGACCACGCTTCGCTCGTCGGGTCTGCCCATCAGCGGTTGCGCGCGAAGTTGTCGTACACGAACCTCGGCTTCGCGCTCGCTCCTGAGGCATTCACGCTGTCAACGCTGTCCGATGTGTACGCCGCGGTACTTGGCGATCGGCCGGCAACCACCAACCTCCAGCGGGTACTCACCCGTCGTGGTCAGCTCGAACGCGCGGGAACGACAGCCGCCGGCACGGGAAAGGGCGGACGTCCCGCACACCTGTACCGGTTCAGTGAGCGGGTCGCGACCGTCACCGACTCATTCGCCGTGCTGCGTCCGCGCGACTAGCCCGCGGCCCGTTGTGAATCCCGGATCGGCGGGATGATGCAATTGTGAAAGTTGAACTTAGGAAGGGACCGCCGTGCGCATCGGGGTACTGAAAGAATCTGGTGATGCGCTCGTGGCGGCCACCGCCGCCACGAGCGCGCAACTTGTCAACCTCGGTTACCACGTCACCGTGCAACACGGCGCTGGATCGGCCGCGGCACAACCGGATGAGGCCTATGTTGCGGCCGGCGCCGAGTTGGGCGAGGCCGAAGAAGTGCTGCGCAGCGACATCGTGCTGAAAGTTGGGGCTCCGACCGAAGCCGAGATCGCGCAGCTATCCCCTGGCACGATGGTGATTGCCCAGCTCGCTCCCGCGCGCAATCCCGAACTCGTATCGAGCATGCAAACTCGCGGCGTGACGGCGCTCGCGATGGACGCTGTCCCGCGGATCTCTCGGGCGCAGTCGATGGACGTGCTGTCCTCGCTGGCGAACGTCGCAGGGTACCGGGCGGTCGTGGAAGCAGCCGGCGAATACGGTCGGCAGTTCGGCGGACAGGTCACCGCGGCCGGCAAGACTGCGCCCGCGCGCGTGTTCGTCGTCGGCGCAGGTGTCGCCGGACTCGCCGCAATCGGCACGGCGGGCAGTCTCGGCGCGATCGTCCGCGCGTTCGACGTACGCGCGGAGGTCGCCGAGCAGATCGAATCGATGGGCGCGCAGTTCGTCACCGTCGACATGCCGCAGCAGGTCAGCGAGGACGGGTACGCGTCCGAGATGTCGGCTGAGCAGGAGGCCGCGACCGCTGCGATGTACGACGAGGAAGCCCGTGCGGCCGACATCGTGATCACCACGGCGCTGATTCCCGGACGCCCGGCCCCGAAACTCATCTCGGCCGACACGATTGCCGCGATGCGCCCGGGTTCGGTCATCGTCGACCTCGCTGCCGCCCAGGGCGGAAACTGTGCGGGCACGCTCGCCGGCGAACGGGTCGTGACCGACAGCGGCGTCACCATTCTCGGCTACACCGACTTGCCAGCACGGCTAGCGGCCCAATCGTCCCAGTTGTATGGGTCGAACGTCGTGAACCTGCTGACCTTGATGACCCCAGCGAAGGACGGCGTCGCCAGCCTCGACCTGGACGATGTCATTCTCCGCGGGATCACCGTGGCACACGAGGGGGCTCTGCTCTGGCCGCCACCGCCCGTTCAGGTCTCTGCGGCGCCTGCGGCTCCCGCGCCGCAGCCTGAGCCGGTCGCCGAGCCGCCACGCAATCCGCGAATGCGGCTGTACGCCGGCGGGCTAGTCGCCGTGCTCATTGCGCTCGTGGCCAGCGTCGGGCCGCCGAGTCTGATCGGACACCTCACCGTGTTCGCGCTGGCGGTTGTTGTGGGCTACTACGTGATCAGCAACGTGACCCACGCGCTGCACACACCGCTGATGAGCGAGACGAATGCGATCTCCGGGATCATTCTGCTGGGCGGACTGTTGCAGGTCGGAAGCGACAACACGCTCGTCACGGTGATCGCGCTGCTCGCCGTCCTCGTAGCCAGTATCAATATCGTCGGCGGATTCTTGGTGACCTCGCGGATGCTCAAGATGTTCCGGAAGGACTGAGGCACCTTGTTCACGTTAGCGGGGTTAGTGAGCGGTGCGTACGTCGTCGCCGCAGTGCTATTCATCCTGGCGCTAGCCGGGCTGTCGCGGCATGAGACGGCTCGAGCCGGCAACTTTGCCGGGATGGCTGGTATGGCGATCGCTTTGGTGGCGACGATCGCGCTCGCCGTGAGTAATAGCGAACGGCCGGGGGCAGTGACGTTCGCGTTGATCGTGGCGGCGATGCTCGTCGGTGGGTCTATCGGCATCTGGCGGGCGCGTACGGTCGAGATGACTGGCATGCCTGAGCTCATCGCGTTGCTGCATAGTTTTGTCGGTCTTGCCGCCGTACTCGTGGGCTACAACGCCTACCTCGTCGGGGAATCTGGCGATACCGCTCACCTGGTGGAGGTGTTCCTCGGCGTACTGATCGGTGCGGTGACGTTCACCGGTTCGATCGTGGCTTTCCTGAAGTTGAGTGCTCGGATGCCCTCGGCGCCGATGATGCTTCCGGGCCGGCACCTACTCAATCTCGCGATCTTGGTGGCCTCGGCCGGGTTACTGGCGTGGTTCATTGCCGCGGAGTCAGTGGTCCCGCTGATCATCATGACGGCGTTGGCTCTGCTGTTGGGCTTTCATTTGGTGGCGGCGATCGGCGGCGGCGATATGCCCGTCGTCGTATCGATGCTGAACAGCTACTCGGGTTGGGCGGCCGCTGCGGCAGGCTTCATGTTGGGCAACGATCTGCTCATCATCACCGGTGCGCTCGTCGGTTCCTCGGGCGCGATCCTGTCCTACATCATGTGCAAGGCCATGAACCGGTCGTTTGTCTCGGTGATCGCAGGTGGTTTCGGGGCGGCTGAAGTGAGCGGTTCCGACCGCTCATACGGCACCCATCGCGAAGTCCGCGCCGATGAGGTTGCCTCGATGCTCGGCTCAGCACGCTCGGTGATCATCGCGCCGGGGTATGGAATGGCGGTCGCGCGGGCACAGTACCCCGTCGCGGAACTGACTGCGGCGTTGCGCGAGCGCGGAATTTCGGTACGGTTCGCGATCCATCCGGTCGCGGGTCGTCTGCCCGGCCACATGAACGTTCTGCTGGCCGAGGCTAAGGTGCCGTACGACATCGTTGAAGAACTCGTCGAGATCAATGACGATTTCGCGGATACCGACGTAGTGCTGGTGATCGGCGCAAATGACACGGTCAACCCGGCTGCGCTGGACGAGCCGGACAGCCCGATCGCTGGCATGCCGGTGCTCGAGGTGTGGGAGGCGCGCGAGGTCGTGGTGTTCAAGCGGTCGATGGCCGCGGGGTACGCCGGCGTGCAGAATCCGCTGTTCTTCAAGGAGAACACCGGAATGCTGTTCGGGGATGCGAAGGACCGCGTCAACGACATCCTCGATGCCCTGCGCGCATCCTGACCGGTGAGCGATGGCCTTACTGGCGTTTCGGTTAGCTGGTGACGAGTGGGTCGCTGGCAACGCGCTCTACATAGCAGTCGAACGTGCCGTCGAATGCGAAGGCGACCGGTAGCGATGCCTTACCAGGCTTGTCCACGTCGGGGAAGCCAGCCGTCACGGTGTCCGCGCAGATCTGTTCGGCCTCGGCGGCGAAGGCATCGTAGTTCGCCTGCACCTGCTCGGTCTTCGCAGCGTCCAGCGTGACGCGCGCGAGGACTTGTGCGTTGGTGATCTCGTCGTCACAGGCGGCGACGAAGGATCCCTCGACGTCCGCAGCCAGGCACGCGGCGAGGTTCTCGGAGATCGTGCCGTAATCGAGCGTCGACAAATCGGTGAGAGCGGAACCGTAATTGACCAGGTCGCAACGCACCCACCGAGCGCCGGCATCCCAATCCTCGGCGGTCGGGAGCCACGCTCGCCCTTGAACTACTGTTGCCTTGTGCGCCGATGCCACGGTGTCCGTGGCCGTATCGATCGATGCCGCGCTCAGCGCCTCGTCGAACGTGGCCTGGCAGGCTGGAACGACAACCGTCGTCCACGTCTGCTTGTCGTCAGGAACCAGCGCGGCACCGGTGTTCACCAGCGCGTCGAGTGTGGCCGCGTCGTCGTCCGGTAGACCCACAACTCCCACGGTTATCGCGTTATGCGCGGAGTCGCACTCCCCCGCCGCGGACTCGGTAGCGACCTTTGCGGTGCTCTCGTCCAGTTCCTCGGAAGTGAGGGTGCTGCATTGGCCTGCTTCCGGGAGCGCAGTTGAGCCCGCGACGGCCGCCGTTCCGCTATCCGCTGGCTCCGTGGCTTGCTCACCCGAGGATCCGGCGGCCGTGCTTTCGGTGGAGGCGTCCGCCGGTTCGTCGTCGGTGCCGCCGCATCCCGCCATTACGGCGATCGCGAGTACGGCGATACCGCTCCTGAGTGCACGCATACGTTTCCCTCTCATCGACGACGCGTGCACAGGTTACCGATTCGCCGCCTACCGGTAGTCCACGACGTCCGGCTTGGGTTCCTTTTCCAAAGCGGTGATGAACGACCAGGCCCGAGGGCGGGATCCGTCGAGGTCGTTCACGCCGTACTCGGCCGCGAGTACTTCGGATGTCGACGATCGCTGGTTCCATCGGCTACGTTCCGGGTCTGCCGCAAGCGCCACAACGCACCGCCCTAGGAACAGCGGGGATTCGGATATCGCGAAGTCTTCGGGAGCCGTCTCTCCGGTCGGAGTCTGCGTCCAAGCATCACGCCAGTTGTCTTCCTGTACACCGAAGATGTCGAGCATCATCTCCGAACGCAGCCAGCCTGGGCTAAGCGCTACGGCTGTGCCGCCGTGCTGCGCAAGCTCGTGTCCGAAACTGAAGGCGAGTCTGGTGAGCGCCGTCTTGATGGTGTCGAAGTATGCGTTGATCCGGTAGTGCGTGTCGTTGTACGCCGCATCCCCGTCGGTCAGCGTGATGTGTAGACCGCCGGTCGTGCGGTGCAGCAGGCCGAGCGCATGGGTGGCTGTCAGTAGGTGGGATTCGAGGATGCCGCGCAGCATGCCGCGGCCGACGGCGGAGTCTTGCTCCCAGATGGGCTTATCCCACAGACCCTGCTCGTTCTCGCCGCCGAGGCTGGTCACGGCGATGTCGAGTCGACCGTGCTCGCGCTCGATCTGCGCGACGAGATCGCGCACCTGTGCTTCATCGGTGTGGTCGACTTGACGGGCAACCGCGGTTCCTCCGGCGTTGTTGATCAGATCTGCGGTGTCTTCAATTGTCTCGGCACGGTCGTACTCGGAGCGGTGCTGACGGGTGCTGCGGCCCGTGCACCACACGGTCGCGCCGGCGTCACCCAGCGCTTGCGCGACACCGCGCCCCGCGCCTCGGGTGGCCCCGGCGACCAACGCGATCCGCCCAGCCAATGGCTTATCGATGGTTTCGATGTTCGTCATGGCATCAATGATGCCTGCCTATTACTGCCATCTTGTGTCAGCGATAAGTTCGACTTCCGTTCGATCCCATGACTACGCTGAGGGGTATGAATTCGCTAGCGCTCACGGATACCGTTGGTCACGTGGTTACGGTTGGCCACGCGGATACGGTTGGCCTTTTGGACACTTTTGACCGTTTGGATGCGGTGTCCGTCAGAGCATTGGCGGCATCTCGGCATCGGTCGGCATTGCAGTCGAGCAGCCGCGACCGGATGGATTGACGTGCGCTCCTCTCGCTTACTCGCCTTGCTGATGTCCTTGCAACGCCGGGGTACTCGCACAGCCGCCGATTTATCCGCCGAGCTTGAGGTTTCGGTGCGTACGATCTATCGGGACATTCAGGCGCTCCAAGAAGCCGGCGTTCCGCTGTGGACAGAGTCGGGGCCCGGCGGCGGCATCCACCTGATGCCCGGTTGGCGTTCGCCTGTCGACGGGATGACCGGCGAGGAGGCCAGCGCGTTGATATTCGGCCCGGCGGGCGCCGCCGACCTCGGGATGGCAGGTGTGCTGGCGACAGCGAGATCGAAGGTTCGCTCCGGGCTACCGACTGCCGTCGGTAGCCAGATCGATGCGATCGCATCCCGATTCCACCTCGATGCATCGGGTTGGTTCCGAACGCGCGAACCGGGAGAGTTTCTAGCGGTCGTCGCCGAGGCCGTGTGGGACGGCGTACGCCTCGACATCCGTTACACAACAGGAGATCGGACCCGCTCGCGGCGGCTAGATCCGCTGGGGCTCGTGCTGAAGAACGGCGTCTGGTACTTGGTTGCGGCTCATCGTGGCCAAGTGCGGACCTACCGGGTGCAACGCATTTCCGAGGCGCTTCGGCGCGAAGAACTCGCCCAGCGCCCGGCGGACTTCGACCTGCCGACGTACTGGGCATCGACGGGCGACGACCTGGACCGCCGGATCAGAACACTGGACACGATCCTCCGGATTCCGCGTGCCTCGCTGCCCGATCTTCGAGCGCACGTACCCGGTCCGGCGACTGCTCTGGCGATAGAGCGCGCACTCGCCGGGGCCGGCGACACTGAGACGTTGGAAGTTGCGCTCCCACTCGAACGTCTAGAGGTCGCCACCGCACAGCTCGCCGCCGTCCCCGGTGTCGACGTGATCGAGCCCCGAGAGTTGCGCGCCGCACTTCATGCATTGGGCACGAATCTCGCACGCGCCAACGCTTTGAAGGCAGATGTTGCACCGTAGTCGGTACAACATCTGCCTTCGTAATTCGGTTCAGCGCTCCAGCCGACTCACTCGATCGTCGGCGTAGCGGCGGCCGAACGACTGGCGCCCGATCAGTAGGACGTCACAGCGCCGGAATGCTCGCAAAATTAACGGCCCCGTGTCGTGTGCCGTCGGAAGCCACGGCGACCAGAGCCCTCGCCCGATCTAGGCCAATTGGAAGGAACGCTTCGCGAGTCCGTACCAGTAGCCGTCGATCACCGACTCGGCGCGGAACGCCTCGCCGACTGCCCCGTACGCCGCCCCCATAGAGACAAAGATCGGCGCGAAGTGTTCGGTGCGTGGGTGGGCGAGCTGTGCCGCCGGAGCCTTGTGCATGAAGTCGAGCAGCGCGTCGACATCGCCGGACTGGACGGTCTCGGTTGCCCAGTGGTCGAACTCGGTTGACCAGGTGTGCCGTTGCCCCTTGTTCGCGCCAGACCCGAACTGAATCAGCCCGAGGTTATGCGTCACGAATCCGCTGCCCATCACCAACACGTCCTGATAGCGCAGCGGCGCCAGCTTGCGCCCCAGCTCGAACAGTTCGGCCGGGGCCAGTGTCGGCATCGACAACTGCAGCACCGGCACGTCTGCATCAGGGTACATCTCGACGAGCGGCACGTAGGCGCCGTGATCGAGCCCGCGCTCTTCCTCTTGAGCGACGTGACCGCCGAGCAGGCGCAGCACCTCGGCCGCGAGCTGCGGCGCACCCGGGGCGGCGTACTGCACATCGAAGTACCGCTGAGGGAATCCCCAGAAGTCGTACGTCAGCGGCACCGTGCGGGTGGCGCCGAGCGTCACCGGTGCTGCCTCCCAGTGAGCAGACACGACCAGGATCGCCTTGGGGCGGGGAAGATCGGCCGACCAGTCGGCGAGTTGGGAGGTCCACAGTTCGTCATCGGCGAGCGGGGGCGCACCGTGCCCCAGGTACACGACCGGCATGCGTTTGTGGGTGTTCATGGCACCAGTCTAGGTCAAATTAGTTAAACCCTCAACTAATGAGGCGGCAGCCCAGAGCTCTTCAAGAAGGAACACTGGGATCTTGGCCACGACGGCCATCAAATGGCGACCAACGGGGCGCAGCGGGTAAACATCACGAAGGCGGATGTTGCACCGTAGTCGGTACAACACCCGCCTTCATCATTCGATTCAGCGTCGACCTGGACACCTGATCAGGCGGTCATTGCCTTTTCGACGAGCTCGGCGATGGTCTTGACCTCACGACCTGCGAGATCCTTGATCTGGGTCTGACACGAGAAACCGTCGGCAACCACCACAGCGTCCGGTTCGGCTGCGAGCATCGGCAACAGCCTGTCCTCGGCAACCTTCATCGACAGATCCGCATGTCGGGCGTTAAACCCAAACGAACCTGCGAGTCCACAGCAGCCCGAATCAAGCACCTTCACGTCGTAACCGATCGCCTCAAGGATCTCCACATCCTTGGCGTGACCGCCGTTCGCGTTCTGATGGCAGTGCACCTGCAGAAGCACTCGCTCACGGGCCGGCGTAACGTCCCGGCCGGCCGCGCCGCCGTTTGCCGCCGCTTGCGTCGGGGCCGCAGCGCGCGACGGGTCGCCGGCCCACTTGGCAGCGAGCCACTCCGGCAGCGACAGCGCGATCTCGCTCAGCGTCTTCGCTCGCGGGTCCTCGGGGAACAAACCGAGCAGTTCGTCGCGGAACGTCGCCAGGCATGACGGCTCCAGGACCACGACCGACGTACGCGACTCGATGGCCGGCGCCAAGGCACGCATGGTCTTCTCAAGGTTCCGCTTCGCCAAATCAAGCATGCCGTAGTCGTAGAGCGGGCGGCCGCAGCACAGATCTTCGGCGGGAACGACCAACTTTCCACCGGCCGCCTGAATCACCTTGGCCGCCGCGATCCCGGCCTCGGGTCCTAGGAAGTTCGTGAACGTGTCCAGCCACAGCACCACATCGCCTGGCCCGCTCGAGACATTCTTCTTCAGCCAAGCGCGCAGGGTCTGCTTTGCGAACGTGGGCGCTGGGCGCTTATTCGTCACGCCCGCAGCCGACTTGACAATCTTGCCCACCGGTGAGGCGAGTACGCCGTTCGCCAGCGACGGCAGCTTCGAGGCAAACTTCGCCCCGTACCGGATCATGCCCAGCGAGTACGCCTCGCGCGGGCGTACCTTGCCCTTGTAGTAGTGCGAGAGGAACTCCGACTTGAAGGTCGCCATATCGACATTCGTCGGGCAGTCGGTCTTGCATCCCTTACAGGAAAGGCAAAGATCCAGCGCATTCTTCACGTCCTCGTTGCGCCACGTCGCCTCAGTGCTCTCGCCACGGAACATCTCCTGGAAGAGTTTTGCTCGACCGCGAGTGGAATGCTTCTCGTCGCGAGTAGCCCGGTACGACGGACACATCGTGCCGGTATCAGTGCGGCGGCAACGCCCCACACCAACGCAACGGTCGGCAGCATCCTGCAGCGAGAATCCCTCGTCCCCGAAGAAGAACGTCGTCTTCCCCATCGGGTTGTGCGGGCGATCAGGTCCATGCTTGAGGTTCGTATCCAGCGGGAACGGGTCGATCAACTTGCCCGGGTTCATCCGACCACTCGGATCCCACGCATTCTTAAATTCCTTGAAGCCTCGCATCACTTCCGGCGAGAACATCCGGCCCCATAGCTCGGCGCGGCCCTGGCCGTCGCCGTGCTCGCCGGACATCGAACCGCCGAGCTCACCCACGATTGCCGACGCCTTTTCTAGGTACTGCCGGTACTTACGCAGCCCCTCGACCGTTTCGGTATCGAAGTTCGAGCGTGTGTGCATGCACCCGTCACCGAGGTGTCCATACCAGCACCCGTGGTAGTCGAACTCTTTCCAGAGTTCCTCCATTCGGCGCAGGTACTCACCGAGACGCTCCGGGGGTACGGCGGCGTCCTCCCAGCCCTCAACGAGCGGTTCCTCACCCGGCGGGCGCGCCGTCGCACCCAACGCCGTCTCCCGAACCAGCCACATTGCCTTCTGCTCAGCGGCGCTGCGGCACACCAGAACGTTCGGCGAACCAGGCGCGGCAGCGACGGCCTCGTCGACCATCGCATCGACATCGGCTTCGTCATCGGACCCGAACTCGGCGAACACCCAGCCCTTACCTGCGGGCAAAGTATCGAGCGATCGCGTGTTCATCCCGCGGCGGCGTTGGTACAGCGTCAACTGCTCATCGACACCCTCACAGCCGATAATGCCGCGCATATCGCGGAATGCCGGCGCGTTGTCGGCGGCGCGGAAGATATCCGGATAGCCCAGCACAACCAGCCGTCGATACTTCGGCCACGCCACCAGTTTCAGCTTCGCTTCGGTGACGACGACCAGCGTCGACTCGCTACCGACCAGTGCCTTCGCGATGTTCGCACCGCCGGGTTCACTTAGGGAGTCGAGGTTGTAACCACTGACTCGGCGCGGGATGTCCGGAAACTCTTGGCGCACCGCATCGGCGTACTGCTGCCGGATAGCGGTGATTTGCGTGTAGATCTTGCCTTCCCGCCCGCCGGATGCGGCTAGCGATGCGAGTTCAGCATCGGAGATCTGACCGACGTCCAACACCGTGCCGTCGTAGGTGAGCACCCGCATCGAGATCGTATTGTCGACGGTCTTACCGGCATACACCGAATGCGTACCGCACGAGTTGTTACCGACCATGCCACCGATCGTGCAGTAGGCATGCGTCGCCGGGTCCGGAGCAAAAGTGAGGTCATACTTCTCGGTCACGAGGCGTAGATCATCCAGCACGATCCCGGGCTGCACCCGCACCCAGCGCTCCTCGACGTTCAACTCGAGAATCTGATTCATATACCGGGAAAAGTCGATGATCAGCGCGACGTTGCACGTCTGCCCCGCCAACGCGGTACCGCCACCGCGCGACACGATGGCCGCATCGACGGCTCGCGCACACTCAACGGCGTACTCCACATCGTCCTGATTGCGGGGAAACACAACGCCCAGCGGAATCTGACGGTAATTCGACGAGTCACTCGCGTACGTCGCGCGCGTCCATGAGTCGAACTCGACATCGCCACTGAACTTCTTACGTAGCAGCGATTCGAGCTTCAGCCGCCCGTCCTCGTCGACCGTGTTCCGGTCGATTTTGGTGCCAGGCATCCCGGGCATCCCGAGATCGATCGCCGTCATTGCTGCTCCCCACTCAACTCAATCGCACCACCGAAACCCCGCGCGCTTGCCAACTGCCACAGTGCCACCGACGCGGCCACCGACGCATTCAGCGACTCCGTCGTCCCCGCCATCGGAATCGACAACACTTGGTCGCACTTCTCGGCTACCAGACGTGAGAGCCCCTTACCTTCAGAACCCACCACGACACATAGCGGATCGGCCGCGCCGTCGAAGTTCTGCAACTCGACGTCCCCGTCGGCAGCCAGCCCCACCACGAACACACCCGACTTCTGTAAGGCAACGAGCGTCCGCGACAGGTTGGTCACTTGCGCGATCGGCATGCGAGCCGCCGCACCGGCCGACGTACGCCACGCGGTCGCGGTCATGCCAGCTGCGCGCCGCTCGGGGACGATCACGCCGTGCGCCCCGAACGCGGCTGCCGACCGCACCACAGCACCCAGGTTTCGCGGGTCCTGCACACCATCCAGCGCGACTAATAGCGGCGCCTCACCGGCATCGACAGCGCCGGCGATAATGTCCGCCGGATCGGCGTACTGGAACGGCGGTACGGCGATGCCCACGCCCTGGTGCAATGCTCCGCCGGTGAGCCGGTCCAGTTCGGCGCGACTCACCTCTTGGATCGGAATGCCGCGCGACTGTGATTCACGAATCGCCTCGCGAACGCGGTCGTCAAGATCCATTCGCTCGGCGATGTACAAGGCTGTGGCCGGTACGTCGGCGCGCAGCGCCTCGACCACGGGATTGCGCCCGACGAGCAACTCTGGCCCGGACGCGGTCGAGCGGTTCGAACGCGTCTTGCGGCCGGCGACTTTTGGCCCACCGGACTGCGCGCGCCGGTACGCCTTGTGATTCGGACGATCCGCCGCCTTCGGGGTCGGTCCTCGCCCCTCGAGTCCCTTACGGCGCTGGCCGCCGGATCCGACGACCTGCCCCTTTTTGGTTCCGCCCTTGCGCATTGCGCCGCGACGCTGGGAGTTTCCGGGCATCTACCTGCTCCACTTCGGGCCGTCGGGCGTGTCTTCGATACTGATTCCGTGGGCGGTCAACGTGTCGCGAATAGCGTCGGCGCGCGCGAAATCCTTAGCCGCGCGGGCTTCGGTTCGTTGTGCGAGCAAGTCGTCGATTGCCCACCCGAGATCCGCCGTCTGCGATTCCGCGCAGTCGACCCACTGTTCGCTAAGCGGGTCTAACCCCAGCACGTCAAGCATCGCGCGCACCTGCAGGGCAAGCTCGCGGGCCCGCGCTTTGTCGCCGCTCGCGAGCGCCGAGTTGCCGTGGCGCACAGCGTCGTACACCACAGCCATTGCGCCGGAGACATTGATGTCATCGTTCATCGCGGACACGAACCCGTCCGGTAGCGCGACCGTCGATATGTCACCGGCGACGTCCGCGCGGCCGATGAACCCCTCGATCCGGTCGTACGCCGCCCGAGCCTCGGCCAGCGAGGACTCGCTGAAATCCACGGTCGAGCGGTAGTGCACGGTCGCTAAGTAGAACCGGAGGTCAACCGGTCGCGCGTTCTTGGTCAGTTCGTCGATCGACAACGTATTGCCCAACGACTTCGACATCTTCTCGCCGGCGAGAGTCACCCAAGCGTTGTGCATCCAGTACTGCGCGAACTCGTCGCCGGCCGCGCACGATTGCGCGATCTCGTTCTCGTGGTGCGGGAATCGCAGGTCGATGCCGCCGCCATGGATATCGAAGCCCGAGCCCAGGTACCGGCGCGCCATCGCCGAGCACTCCAGGTGCCATCCAGGTCGACCGCGGCCCCATGGAGTCGGCCACGACGCGCTGGCTGGTTCGGACGCCTTCTGGCCCTTCCAGAGCGCAAAGTCACGCACGTCGCGTTTCTTGGAGTCGTTGTCGGTATCGGCTGCGGGTTGCAGTTCGTCGACCTTCATCCCGGTCAACTCGCCGTACCGCGGCCACGACGCTACGTCGAAGTACACGTCACCGCCGGATTCATACGCGTGCCCGCGGTCAATGAGTTCAGCGATCAGGTCGATCATCTCGGTGATGTGTCCGGTGGCGCGCGGCTCGTACGAGGGAGGCAGCACGCCGAGCGTGTTGTACGCCGCGGTCGCGACCAGCTCGTAGCGGTAGGCCCACTTCCACCAATCGTCGTTGTGCTCCGCGGCCTTGATCAGGATCTTGTCGTCGATGTCGGTGACGTTGCGGATCATCGTGACGTCGTAACCGGTACGGATCAGCCAGCGGCGTACGACGTCGAAGGCGACCGCTACCCGCATGTGTCCGATATGCGGCGGACCCTGGACGGTGATACCGCACACATACATAGAGACCTTGCCCGGCTCTACGGGCACGAAGTCGCGCACCGCCCGGTTCTTGCTGTCAAAAAGGCGAAGGCTCACCCGGACATCCTACGGGTACGTCGGTAGACTGCTGGCCGCACAGGGACCCGGCGCGACCTGATGGGCGGGTAGGCGCGCCACCCGTTCGTGTACCTCAGGAATTACCTCGATGAGCGCTACCGCGTCCTACCGTCGGCTGTTCGGATTCTCCGGCCTGTCCTACGTCATTTTCGCCTTCTTGGGGCGGCTCCCACTGGCGATGAGCCAGATCGGCACGCTGCTGCTCGTTCAGGACTACACGGGCTCGTACGGCGCCGGGGGTGTCGCTGCGGGTGGCCTGGCGATCGCCAACGCGCTATGCGCGCCCTACTTCGGCGCTCTAGCCGATCGCGTCGGCCAGCGCCCGGTCGTACTGACGCAGTCACTGATTGCCTCCACCGGGTTCGTCACCGAGGTCGCACTGGTCTGGGCGGGTGCGCCATGGGCGGCGGTAGCCCTCATCGCGGCGATCGCGGGCGTTGCCTGCCCGCAGGTCGGTCCGCTCGCCCGGGTGCGGTGGCGCCCGCTGACCAAGGGGCAGCCAGATCAAGGCCGGTTGGTCTCGACGGCTTTCTCGTACGAAGGTGCCGCTGACGAGGCAACGTTCGTGCTTGGACCAGCATTGGTGGGTATCAGCATCGCCGTGGTCTCGCCGCAGTTTGCGATGCTGCTGGCAGCGGCCCTGTTGGCGGTCTTCGGAACGGCGTTCGCCCTGCATCGCTCTGCCGCGTTGGTAGGGGCCCGCCCACGCACCACCTCGGCGTCGACATTGCTGAGCATCGGCCTCGTCACGCTGGCGATCGGCCAACTGTCCCTAGGCATGCTGTTCGGCTCGGTCCAGACCGGCACGTCGGTGATCGCGACCGAGGCTGGGCACCCCGGACTCACCGGGCTCTTGCATGCCTTGCTGGGCGTCGGCAGCGTGATTGCGGGCCTGGCGGTCGCGCTGCTGCCGGACTCGGTTCCGCTGGTGCGCCGCGCGCGCATCTTCGGCGGCGCCATCCTGGTCCTCGCGACCCCGCTGCTGTGGGTGGGTTCGATCGGCGCGTTGATACCGGTGCTGCTGGTACTCGGCTGCGCAATCGCGCCATACATGATCACGATGTTCTCGATGGCCGAGCAGATCACCGAAGCGACTAGGACGGGAGCCGCGATGACTCTGATGGCCGCAGCTACCGGGCTGGGTTATGCGCTCGGATCGTCGATTGCCGGCCGCCTGGCCGACGCGGGCGGCGCCACGCCTGCGTTCGCGGTCACCGTGTGTGCGGGCGGGCTCGCGGTCGTGATCTCGCTGACTGCCGGGCGGGCGCTGATCGCTGGTCGGTCCCTAGTTGCCGGGCCAGCCCTGGGCGACCCTGCCGGCGATCAATGATCTGACACGCGGACGCCGGGCGCCCGTTGCGCCCGCGTCTCGACCACTCCCGCCGAAGACGCAGTCGCTGCGCGCACTCATCGCGCATACATCGATAAGTCGCCGCTCAGGCTGCGTTTTCAGCGGCTCGTCAAGGTGTGGGATGGCCGGCGCGGTGCTCATGCCGCACGTTCATCCCCTGGGATGAGGCTGGCCGCACCGCGGGATGATTCGGCGAGGACCTGAGCGCGCCAGAGTGAACTCATGACTTCGCACAAGGTGTACTCGATACTTCTGCTCGGCGGAATCGCCGTCCTGCTGGCGTTTTGGGGCGACCCGATCGCGCTGCAACTCGTGGCCTACATTCCGATTCTTATCGCCGGCTGGATCGGCGGCGCCGACGACGTGCCCACCGTGGGCCAGATCCTCGGCGATTGGCATCTGTGGCGGTCGGTGATCGTGCTCGTCGCTGTCGTCTTGTTGTTCCAATTGGCCCGGCGGCTGTGGCCGACGCGGCGGCCATTGGAGCAACTGAGCCGGTCGACGCTGCAACGCCTGTTGACGACGGCCGTCGTACTCGCCGTGATTCCGCCCCTCCTGTACGCCGTGACGCGGTTGGCGTGGGTGTTCGGGTGGCCGTTGGGCCTCAGCCCCGAGTTCTTCGAAGAGGTCCGCTCCATCCTCGGCAACGGCCTGGTGCTCGGCTTGCTCGCCGTCGCCGGCGCAATTCTGACCGTCGGCCTGCTGCGAGGATGGGGCGAAGTCTTCCCGCGGTGGATTCCGTTCATGGGCGGCAAGGACGTCCCGATCGGGTTCGCCCGGCGCTTCGCGTTGATTGTGGCGCTATTGATTGCTTCGGCCGGGCCGTTCTTTGTCCGCGCCAAGCTGGCCGGTGGCCAGATCGCGATCGCGCCCGAGGGCGCTGAAAACCATTGGGGAGCGTGGCTTCCGGAGATGCTGTGGCCGCTGTGGGCAATCGCGCTGGTAGTAGCCGCGTTCGCGTACGAGGAGCGACGTCTGCGGAGCGCAACGCGCCTGGAGGAACTGCGGCGTACGCCGGTCGCTGGATAGGCTCCTCATCAATGCGCACTTCTCATTCCGGTCGATGGCCCGCGCGCAGCGCGTGGGCCATCGACGCCGCCGTGTGCATCGTCGCTGCGATCCTGCTGCTTCCCGCGACCGTCGACACCCTCCGCAGCTCAGACCTCTCCACATTCTGGTCAGCGTCCGTGTGGGTGGCCGTTGCCGCGCTCCATACTCTCGTCGTGCTGGTCCGGGCGTTCCCCCGAGCGGCGTACGTCGCTGCCGGCGTGGCGATGCTAATCCTCGCGTTTGCTCCTCGACTGATCTATGACGGGCTTCAGGTTCCGGCCGCCGTACTGCCGTCCTCGTTACTTTTCCTCTACGCGCTGTATGTGTTCGCGCAGCGTTGCAACTCCCGAACGGCACTCGCCGGCCTCGCGCTCGCGTTGACTGGCGGCATCGGCATCAGCGCGCACCTCGCCGTTGCCGATGATTGGGCCTCAGACTTCGGCACTGGGGTACCAGCCGTGCTGATCCTCGCCGCCATCGCGCTCGGCGGTCCGATCGGAGCCTGGGCGCTGGGCCGGTTACGCGCGACACGCTCGGCCTATCTCGACGAGTTGGAGCAGCGGGCACGTCGTACCGAGGAGGACCGCGCCCGACAACTAGCAGATGCGGCCGCCGCGGAACGCGCACGCATAGCCGCCGAGATGCACGACGTCGTGTCGCATTCGCTCGCGGTGATCGTCTCGCAAGCCGAGGGCGGGCGAATGATCGCCACCGACGAACGAAGCAGCGAGGTACTGCGGACCATCAGCGACACAGGCCGGACGGCGCTCAACGAGATGCGCACGATGCTCGGCGTACTCAGCAGCACCGACGATATTCGTCGAGACCCGCCACAGCCGGGAGTCGATGATCTTGAGCGATTGGCACGTGAGGCCGGCGCGACGTACGCGCAGACCGGTTCGCGCCGACCGGTACCGGCATCGGTTGGACTCGCGATCTATCGAATCGCTCAGGAATCATTGACTAACGCGCTTAAGCATGGTGGCGGAGGCGCGAACCTCGAACTCGCCTACGCCAACCCGATCACGTTGACGATCACGAATCCGCTGGGTGATGAGATCACCGATATGGGTGGGAACGGGCTAGGGATCGCTGGCATGCGCCAGCGTGCCGAGGCGGTCGGTGGGACGTTGAACGCTGGCGCGACGGGTGACAGTTGGCGCGTTATCGCCCACCTTCCGAAGGAGACCACATGATCCGAACGGCGCTGGCGGATGACCAACCGCTGATGCGCGGTGGCGTCGCTATGGCTCTCGAATCGCAGCCCGACATCGAAGTGGTGTGGCAGGCCGACGACGGTGCACAAGCGATCGAGGCAAACTCGCGAAATCCGGTGGACGTGATCGTGATGGACGTACGGATGCCCGTGATGGATGGAATCGCCGCTACCCAGCGGATCTGCGAATCCGCGGACAGCGCAACCCGAGTTCTGGTGCTGACAACGTTCGACCTCGACGAGCACGCTTTTGACGCGCTGCAGGCTGGAGCCAGCGGGTTCCTCCTCAAGGACGCACCTGCCGAAGAACTGATCGCCGCGGTACGTCACGTCGCGGCCGGAGACGCCGTTCTCGCGCCCACGACGACGGCACGGCTGATTCAGCACTTCGCACGTCCCCCTGATCGGCGCGCGCCGGTGGACGAACTAGATGAACTATCCGAGCGCGAACGGGAAATCACTCGGCTCATCGCGCGTGGGCTGACTAATCCGGAGATCGCCGCCGATCTGTTCCTGTCTGAGGCGACGGTAAAGACTCACGTACGGTCGATTCTGCGCAAACTTCGGGCCCGCGATCGGGTACAGATCGTGATCACGGCGTACGAGGCGGGCCTGGTCTGACCCGCGCCCTCGGCATCCCCGCATCGTGGGGCGAGCGGACTTGGCACTCGCCGAATTTTCGTCTGCACCCTAGGCTCGGCACATGACTGAACCTGTGTTGCTCATCGACGAACCGCTGTCCAAGGTCCGGCGTCTCACGCTGAACCGACCCCAGAAGCGCAACGCGCTCAACGACGAACTGCGTGGCTCGCTGTTCGATGCGATCCGCGAGGCCGACCGCGATCCAGACATTTCCGTCATCATCATCCGCGGCGGCGGCCCGTGCTTCAGCGCCGGTTACGACCTGTCCGCCGGCGGCAATAACGGCGTCGAGCGATCGATCGCAAAAGTCGACGGCTGGTGGTCGCGGCACGTGGTGAACAACTGGTTCGAGATGTGGGACATGGCTACCCCGATCATCGCGCAGGTGCATGGTTACTGCCTCGCCGGCGGCACCGAGCTCGCCACGGCCTGCGACCTGGTGTACGTCGCCGAGGACGCCGCGATCGGTTACCCTCCGGTGCGGCTCATGTCACCGCCCGACATGCAGTGGCAGACCTGGATGATGGGCCTACGGCATGGCATGGAAGCGCTGCTCACCGGCGACTCGATGACCGGCATCGAAGCCGCCGAACGTGGGTTCGCCAACCGTGCGCACCCGCTGGACGAGTTGGACGACGCCGTACTCGCCGTCGCCGAACGGATCACGAAGGTACCGCTGGACTTGCTCGCGCTGAACAAGCGCTCGGCGCACCGCGCGATGGAAGCGATGGGCATTCGACACGGGATTCGTAATGGGGCAGATATTCAGGCGATGGGTTTCCATCAACCCGCATCGCAGGAATATATGAAGTCATTCAAGGAGAAGGGCGTGAGCGCTGCGCTCAGCGACCGCGATCGCCAATTTGGCGATTACCGCGAAACCGACAGATAGCGCTCTCAGGTACGCGCTCAACCCGCTGCATAACGGACGCGTCCTCCGGCGGCGTCTCCGTTATGCAGCCCTCGACCGCGTGTCCGTCGATGACCAAACAAGACAACGCGGCTCCCGGGCGCGGCCGGCTAGTGTCGCCAACAAGCCCAGACATCGAGCCGACCCCGGGACGAAGTCGAACTGTCCCAGGCTGCAAAACTTGCGTCGGCCCGCCTAACCGCTACTTCGTGCGGGCAGCGACCTCGTTGTAGCGCTCGCGGGCGATCGCCTGGAACGCCGCCATGTGTTCCGGGACGTCGATCACTTCGGGATTGACCACAGCCTTGAACTCTGCACCCTGGATTAGCCGCTTGATCGGGATCTCCAACTTCTTGCCGGTGCGGGTGTGCGGGATCCCTTCTACCGCAATGACTTCGTCCGGCACATGCCGCGGGGAGGCCTGCTCGCGGACACGCGTCTTGATCTTCGCAATCAGATCTTCGGTGAGTTCGTAGCCCGGATTGAGTACGACGAATAGCGGCATCCAATATCCGCCGTCAGCCTCTTCGGCGCCAATCACCAGCGCTTCCCCGATCTCCGGGATCGATTCCACCGCCGAGTAGATGTCACCTGATCCCATGCGGATGCCGTTGCGGTTCAACGTCGAATCGGAGCGGCCGAGCACCAGGACACTGCCGCGATCGGTGATCTTGATCCAGTCCCCGTGCCGCCATACACCGTCGTACGTGTCGAAGTATGCGTCGTGGTACTTCTTGCCGGCCGGGTCGTTCCAGAACCGAATCGGCATGGACGGCAACGGCTCCACACAAACGAGTTCGCCAACCTCATTGACCAGCGGCTTTCCGTCATCGTCCCAGGCCTCCACCTTCAGGCCGAGCCCGCGCACCGGTAGCTCGCCGCTCCATACCGGAACGTTCGGCGATCCCATCGCGAAGGCGCCGGCGATGTCCGTGCCGCCGGACATCGAAAACAGCGGTATGTCGCCGACCTCGTCGCGCACGTACTTGAACGAATGGTCCGGACACGGCGAACCGGTAACACCCATGATCCGTAACGCGGATAGGTCGAAGTCCTTTGACGGGTGGATTCCCTGGTCCTGGGAGGCACCGAGGAAGCCCGGGCTAGTGCCGAAGATCGTTACCCCGCATCGCGATACGACGTCCCAGCACGCGGCCGCAGTCGGCGCCATCGGCGCACCGTCGTAACACACCACCGAGCCGCCGCCGGTGAGCCCACCGACCAGGATGTTCCACATCACCCAGGACGGGGACGTGTACCACATCAATCGGTCGGACTTCTTCAGATCCCAGTTCAGCGCGAGCAGGCTGACCTGCACGGGCAGTACGCCGCCGTGCGAGTGCACGATCCCCTTCGGCAGACCAGTCGTCCCCGAGGAGAACAGCACCCATAGCGGGTGGTCGGAATCGACGGGTAGCGGCTCGTAGGGATGCTCGCCGTCGACCATCTCCTCGAACGCTCTCGTATCCGGTACCCCCTTGCCGAGCCGGCTGACGCCGATAGTGTCGCGCAGGGTCGGCAGCCCCGCACGCAATGCGGCTACCGCATCTCGCTGATCACGTTCCTTGCCACCAAAATGGTGTCCGTCGGCTGCCACGAGTACGACCGGCTCCAACTGCGCGAATCGATCGATCGCGGCGGCAGCCGCATAGTCCTGGCCCACACCCGACCAGATCGCGCCGATCGAGATAGTGCCCAGCGCGGCAACGAGCGTCTCGGCGATATTCGGCAGGTACCCGACAACGACTTCTTCTGGCCGCACACCCATGTCACTCAGATTGTGCGCGAATGCCGCGACTTGGCGCCGGAACTCGGCCCAAGTCATTTCCGCGTAGTCGCCCTGTTCGCCGGTAGTGACGATCGCGACGTCGTCATCGTCTCCACGGCTAACGACGTACTCGGCGAGGTTGAGTTTCGCACCTGCGAACCAGCGCGCTCCGGGCATCTTGTGCTCATCCAGAACCTCGGTGAAATCACCGGGCAGATCGAAGTACTCCCAGGTTGCCGCCCAGAAGTCCTCGAGATTGTCGGTCGACCAGCGCCACATGTCGTTGTAGTCGTCGACATTCACGCCGTACTTCGCGCGCACGAACCGAGCGAACGCGTGGATGTTGGTCTGCGCAATCGACTCCGGCGTCGGCTGCCAAACGATCTCGGGAACACTCTGCGTCATGGGGACCTCACTGCGGGACGACCGAATTGTCTGCCAGTGTACGAAGGCTCGGGCGGGAGCACGAGGCGGATCACCGTCTCGACGCGTCGGTTGCTGAGCACACCGGCGACGCCATGCTGAGCGATCACATCTGCCGAGGCGTGCACAATAGCCAAATGAGTGAGACCAGCAACCTCCCCGCCGTCGAAAACCGCACACTCAGCCACGCATTCGAGCGTGTCCTGCGCGAGTCGCCGGACAAGGTCGCGCATATCGGCGATGAAGCGCAGTACACCTTCGCCCAGGCACACGAACGCGCGTTGCGGATCGCCGGCGCTTTGAGCGCGCTCGGCGTGCGACGTCAGGACACCGTGGCGTTCTTGCTGGACAATTCACTGGATGCAACCCATACCTGGATGGGTATCACGCTCGGCGGAATGATCGAGGTACCGATCAACACCGCATACGTGGGTGACTTCCTAGTGCACATTCTTAATGACTGTGGCGCGCGTGTGATCATTGCCGACGCGGTGTACGTCGACCGCGTTGTCGCTGTCGCGGATCGGCTCACGGATCTGCACACGATCATCGTCCGCGGGGATGCTCGCACGTCCGCAGGCGCACTGCAGTGCGTTCCGTTCTCCTCCTTGACGGCCGCCGAACCCGCAGACGTCGTCCCCAACCGTGCCGAGGATCTGGTGGCGTACATGTACACCTCGGGCACCACCGGAGCGTCGAAGGGCGTGCTCATTACCCACGCCCACGCATACACCTACGCCTCGCGCGAGGACCGTCCCACGCCAACCTCGAACGACCGCTTCCTCGTCACGTTGCCGGTCTTCCACCTCGCCGGGCAGTGGTACGGCGAGTACCAGGCACTCATCCACAGCGCGACCGCGATCATTCGCAGCGGATTCTCGGTATCCGGTTTCTGGCCGACAGTACGCAAACATGACGTCACGTACACGCTGCTGCTCGGCGCAATGGCGGAGATGCTGCAGCAACGTCCGGCCGAGGATGATGACGCCGACAATCCACTACGCCTCGCTCCGATGGCGCCGCTTGCGAGCAATATTCGGGATTTCTGCGAACGCTTCGCTCTTGACGCCGAACCGGTGTACGGGATGAGTGAGATCGGCGCCGTGATGGGATGCGCTCCCAAGGACCTCAAGCCAGGAGGCGCTGGGCTTGCCCGAAACGGCTATCAGCTGCGGATCGTCGACGAACAAGGAAACGACGTTCCGCCTGGCAATGTCGGCGAACTGTGGGTGCGCGCGGATTCGCCGCTAATGATGATGAGCGGCTATCACCGACTGCCAGAGAAAACCGCGGCGACACTGATCGACGGGTGGGTGCACACCGGGGATGCCTTCCGTGTGGACGATGACGGTCACTACTTTTTCGAGGACCGGATCAAGGACGCGCTGCGGCGACGCGGCGAGAACGTATCCAGTTTCGAGGTTGAGCGAGTCATCAACACCCACCCCGATGTCCTAGAGAGCGCGGTTGTCGCGGTGCCCTCCGAATTGAGCGAGGACGAGATCAAGGCCGTCGTCGTATTGCGCGACGACGTCCAGCTCGATCACCGGTCCTTCATTCGCTACCTGGCCGGGAACATGCCGTACTTCATGGTGCCCAGGTACGTCGAGGTGATCGACGAACTGCCGAAAACGCCGACGCAGAAAATCAGCAAGCACGTACTGCGTGATCGACCGATTGGCGGGTCCGTATGGGATCGCGTCGCCGAGGGCATTGAGGTCACCCGCCGCGGCACCAACGCCTAATCGCCCGAGGAAACCCGCCCTGTCCACCGTGTCCTGCTGTATCGCGCCGGGACGAGGGCAGAGCCCGCCCACGCCCGACCGCCAAGCAATTACCGCGCCACGGTGACGTCGGGCAGTAACGGGACGGAACCAGCCGAAACGGATGAGGCACTGTCGGCCCGCGACCCCAACGATATCGGTGACGAGCGCGACCTGTTCAGAGAAGGCTGCGCGCCGAACTGAAGAGGACGACGATGAACGCTGAACGAGCGGCGATCGACACGGAATCTCCATCGGCCATGGGCGACAGCGAGCGCGAGAAGTCTATTCGCGAAATAGTCCTCGTCGTCTTGATGTCGATCACCGCTGTACTGACCGCGTGGTCGGGCTTCCAGGCCTCCAAGTGGGGCGGAGAAATGTCCATTGCGTTCAGCGAGGCCTCTAGCGCTCGCGTCCAAGCCTCCAACTACGAAGGAACCGCACGCGACGCTCGCCAGTTCGACCTGACCATCTACTCGGAGTGGGTAGTCGCGACACAGACCGGTGAGGATGAGTTCGCGGACTACATCGAATCCCGCTTCACCCCGGCGTTCGCGGTCGCGTTCGATGCCTGGATGGCCGACGGGATGCAGGAGAACGCACCGTTCGCACGCCCTGAGTACTTACCGGACGGGACGGCCGAAGCTCAACAGTGGACTGAGCGCGCCGATCAGCGATTCGCCGACGCGCTGAAGAACAACCAACGCGGGGACAACTACTCGATACTGACCGTCCTGTTCGCGCTGGTTCTATTCCTGGCTGCGTTGGCGCAGCGCACCCGCGGTCGTCGGCCAGGTCAGGTCCTGCTCACGGTTGCAGGGCTGGCAGCCATCGCAATCGTGATCGTCATGGCGACGTACCCCATCAAGGTTTGACGTACCGTCCACCGGACGTCCTGCGTGGCCACGCTCCGGTCAGCAGGTTCACCAGTCCGAGATAATTCGCAGGATTCGGTAAGTCAGGCGGCCGGCTACGTCAGACGGTCCGCGCGCACGACAGGGTGCTCACCGACGCGCCAAGCCGCTAGATGAGGCGGCGCAGCAGCACCGCGAGCGCGTCCTGTTCGGAAGGATCGAGCCGCCCAAAGAATTCCTCCGCGTGCGCCACTCGCCCCGATTCGACTTTCGCCAGCACATCAAGCCCATGTCCTGTCGCTTCGACGACCCTCGACCGACGGTCGGTCGGGTGTTGTGCGCGCCGAACAAACCCCTTGCGCTCCAGGTGATCGACCACGTCGGTGGCCGACCGGGTGACCATGCCCATTCGACCGGCGATATCGGAGATCCGCGGCGACGCGTCGGGCGCTGCACAGCGGGTTTCACCACCGCCGCGACCGGCGATAAAGCGCAACGCATGGAACTGGTGCACGCTCAGCCCGAACGGCTCCACCAGGGCCATCGTGCTCCGGCGCAAGGCTCGTGAAGCGTGCCGTAGCAACTCGGCGAGGTCGTCGGTGCGATCAGTCACGGAATGAATGTAGCCCATGCAGCGTTTGCTTCATTGTGAGGTAGCCTCACAAATTGCTTGTGCCGGTCACTTAGCCGCACCGCACACCGAGAAAGGGGAGCCACCTATGCAACCTATGGGCCCCGTCGGCGGTCCCGGTCCGCTCGGCATGAGCGCTCGAATGAACCCGGCCGACCGCGCGCAACTCGACCGCTCACCAGTTTCCTTACGTCGCGTCACGACCCTCTTCCGGCCGTTTCGCGGCGTCATTGCGGTCGTCGTCGCGCTGATCGTCGCGTCCTCCGTGATCAGCCTCGCGCAGCCGTTCCTAGTTCGGACGGTCATCGACGATGCCCTCCCGCACGGCGACATCAGCCTGCTCGTGTGGGCAGTGGCCGGGATGATCGGCATCGCGGTCGCGGCGGCAGTACTCGGCGTCCTGCAGACCTACCTGTCGACCAAGGTCGGCCAGCAGGTCATGCACCGCTTACGAGTGTCGGTCTTCGACCACCTACAGAAACAATCAATGTCGTTCTTCACCCGTGAGCGCAGCGGTGAGGTGCAGTCCCGCCTGACGAACGACATCTCCAGCATGCAGAACGTGGTTACCACGACCGCGACTTCCATCGCCTCGAACGTGACCACCGCGGTGGGGACCGCCATCGCCATGGCCGCGTTGTCATGGCGGCTGTCCCTCATTTCTCTGTTCGTACTTCCTCCAGCGATCTATATCAGCCGTAAGGTCGCGCTGATGCGCCGCGACAAAACATCCGCCCTGCAAAAGCGCCGCGCCGATATGCAGACCCAAATCGAGGAGCGCCTATCGGTCTCCGGAGCGCTGCTGATGAAGACGCTCGGCGCAAACGGACGATCCAGCGAACAGTTCGCCGCGACCTCGGCCGACATCGCCGACCTCGAACTTCGTTCACAACTCGCCGGGCGCTGGCTGATGTCGACCACCACCGTCGTGTTCGCGACGATCCCCGCGCTGATTTACCTAGCGGCGGGTTTCCCCGCAACTTCCGGCGGGATGACGATTGGAACGCTGGTCGCGTTCACGGCGCTACAAACCACGATCTTCCGACCGATCCTCGGACTACTGAACGTCGGCGTCCAATGGGTCTCGTCGATGGCGCTGTTCAGCCGAATCTTCGAGTACCAGGACCTACCGATCGACGTGGCTGAACCGGCCAATCCGCGCTACCTCGACCCGAGCAGCGCGCGCGGCGACGTAGTCATCGAGCACGCGACGTTCAGTTACCCGAATGCCGCGAAAGCCGCAGTGGATGACGTTGACCTGCACGTACCCTCGGGCACCTCGTTGGCGCTGGTCGGTGAGACGGGGTCCGGAAAGAGCACCCTCGCCTCCCTGCTGTCGCGGATCTACGACCCGCAGCGCGGGCGGATCACCATTGACGGCGTCGATCTTCGCGATCTCACCAACGAGAACCTGACCTCGATCGTCGGCGTCGTCGCCCAGGAGGCCTACCTCGTGCACGCGTCTATCCGCGACAACCTACGGTTGGCCAAACCTGATGCCACCGACGACGAGATTTGGCGAGCGCTGGAAGCGGCCCAGATCGACGACCTGCTTTCGGGGCTACCCGAAGGCCTAGACACCCTCGTCGGTTCACGCGGCTACCGTTTCTCCGGCGGGGAGAAGCAGCGCTTGGCTATCGCGCGAACCCTGCTGCGTGACCCGCGCGTACTCGTCCTCGACGAAGCAACATCCGCCCTGGACAACGACACCGAACGCGAACTGCAGGCAGCCCTCGATGCCCTGGTCGTCGGCCGTACGACGATCACCATCGCGCACCGCTTATCCACCATCGAGGACGCCGATCAGATCGCCGTACTCTCGCACGGCCGGGTGATCGAACTCGGCACCCACACCGAACTCCTCGCCGCCGACGGACAGTACGCCCATCTCGCGGGCGAGGCCCTACTTACCTCCTGAACACAGATCTGCGGTGGTTTGGCGGTGGGTAATCGCAATTTCCACCGCTAAACCACCGCAGATTTCAGGTGCTACTCCGGCGAGACGGCGATGTACCGCAAGTCGGTGTAATCGGTCGCGGCATGCAGCCCGGTGACCGAATCATCTGCGCCGATCAGCCGGTTGGTCAGGCAGATCGGGATGATGTTGCGGACCTCTTCCAAGAACAGTTCGCTCCACTGGCTGTACAACTCATTGCGCACGTCAGGATCGGTCTCGCTGGCCGCCTGCTTACCGAGGTCCAGCATCTCCTGCGGCATCTCGCCACCCGGGTTGTACAGCGCGTCGGGTAAGAAGTTGCGATCCAGTACGCCGGCCGGGTCTGGCTGACCGGTGTAACCAGACACCGTCAGCGGCGACGTCTTGGCGAAGGCGAACTCCTCGAGGAGCGTCGCCGGCGGTCCGGGTTTGACGTTCATCGACATACCGACCTGCTTGAGCTGTGCCTGGATAACCTCGGCCAGATCCACCGTGTCGTTATCTGTCACGTTCGCGTCGTACGCCGTGCTCGGGTCAACCCCGGCTTCCTCGAGCAACTGCGTCGCCTTGTCCGGGTCGTACGGCCACTGGTCCAGCCCGTCGCCAATTTCTTCGGAGTAGCCAATCGTGCCCTTACCGAACATCTGCACCTGGGGGTCGCAGAATCCGCCGTACAGCCCCTCGGAGATGTCCTCACGATTGATCGCCAGGCTCATCGCCTCGCGCACCTTGGGATCGTCGAACGGCGCCGTGGCGGTGTTGATTGCCAAGAAGTAGATCAGCGGAGTCGGGCCCGCAACGATCACACGGTCATCGTCGATCGTCTTCGACTGGTCGACAGTGATCGCGGCTGCGGTCGCCTCACCGCTGGCGAGCGCGTTGTAGCGCGTTTGCGCATCCGGCATCGCGACTACGGTCAACTTGGCGACGCGCTGGGCCTCCGGATCCCAGTAGTCCGGATTTCGTTCCAGTACGACGCGGGTACCCGGGGTTGCCTCGATGACCTTGTACGGGCCCGTTCCGACTGGATTGCTCGCGAGCGTGTCTTCCTTGATCCCCTTCGGGGAGGACATCATCCCGGCTCGCGCCGAAAGTGACGACGTCACGGCACCGAGTCCGCTTTGCACATTCACCTTGACGGTGTATTCGTCGATCACCTCGACGTCGGTGACCGGCAGCAGCTCGGAAGCGATCTTGCTTCCCTCGGACCGGTAGTGGTCGAGATTCGTCTTTACCGCCTCGGCATTGAACGGCGTCCCGTCGGTGAAGTTCACCCCCTCACGCAATGTGAGCGTGAGCGACTTACCGTCCTCGGACGGCGTCCACTCGGTCGCCAGCATCGGTTCGAACTCACCCGCGGGGGTGCGGTAGATCAACCGGTCGTAGATCGGGGCCATGTAGTTTTGATCCAGCCCAGCAGCACTCGCGTATGGGTCGAAACTCGACGGCATCAAGGACTCTGCCATCACGAACTCGGCATTTTCGTCGTAGTCGTCGGAGGCTGGCACCTCGATCGGGAAGTCGTCGCGCGACGGCTCGTCCGAACTGTCCGGGGCATCACCGCAGGCGGACAGCGCGAGGGTAAGCCCAACGCCTGCCGCGAACGCTTTGAATCTGAATCGCATCGAGTACCGCCTTGAGGGTCTGAGGCTACAAAGTTCCCCTCAACCTATCGAGCGCTCACTCAACCGGCAACGGGCGGCGCGACAATGCGGTCACGGTTGGGTATCGCCAACGTGGCAGAGTACCGGCATGGATCAACTCAACAGAATGTTCGGCCTGGACGGCAAAGTCGCTATCGTCACCGGTGGGAGCCGCGGCATCGGTCTGATGGCCGCGCGCGGCTTACTCGACGCGGGTGCCCGCGTCTACATCGCAGCCCGCAAGGCGCAGCAAGTCGAAGAGGCCGTTGCCGAACTCTCGGCGCACGGGGACGTCGTCGGTACGGCCGCGGACCTATCTTCGCCCGAAGCGTGCCGTGCGTACGCGAGCGAAATCGCCGACCGCGAATCCAGTCTCGACATTCTGGTGAACAACGCCGGTGCGACCTGGGCCGCGGATATCGGCAGCTTCCCGGAAGAAGCGTGGGACAAGGTCTTCGATATCAACGTGAAGGCGCCGTACTTCCTCACCGAGGCATTGCTGCCACTATTGGAAAAGAACGCGTCCCAGGACGATCCGAGCCGCGTGATCAATATCGGCTCGATTGATGGCATTCAGGTGCCGCGGCATGCCGCGTTCCCCTACGGGCCAAGCAAAGCGGCGGTTCACCAACTCACCCGCGTACTAGCGTTCAACCTTGGCGACCGATACATCACCGTGAACGCGATCGCGCCCGGACCGTTCGAATCGAAGATGATGGCAGTGACGCTGGCTGCCCATGGTGACGCGATCGCGGCATCCTCTCCGTTGGGACGGATCGGTCGCCCGGACGACATCGGTGGCACGGTGGTGTATTTCGCCAGCCGCGCGGCGGCGTACGTGACGGGTTCGGTGCTGCCGGTGGACGGCGGCATCGCTACCACCGCGGGCCGAAGCACCGAGTAGACACCCAACGACCTATGGGGCGGCCCGCGAGACTACCGAACCGATAGCCTCGCAGGCTGCCCCACAGAGCGCTGCGCTGAAGTTAGCCGATGGCCGGGGGTTTGTTGCCGTACTTCTGGCGGACCTTGCCCAGGTGCCCGACGGCCATGGTGCCGGCGCCCGCGGCCAGCAGGATCGCCACGATGTCCATGAACGTTCCGCCCGAAGTCATGAGCAGAGCGACCAGCGATACACCGCCGACGGCGCCGACCGTCTTCCACTGAGAACTCACATAGCGGTTCACGGCTGAACCTGCGGCGCCACGCGATTTGGCGGCCTTGTCGAGCAACATCAGGTACGCCGCATCACCGGCGACCGCGAGAATGCCCGCGATCGCGACGAGAATCGCAATCAGATTGATCATGTTGTGCCTAACGGTTCAGGTCGGTCTGTTGTTCCTGCGGCTTCGCGAAGGTAGATATGACGATGCGGTGGGTCTGCCCGGATAGCCACTGCTTATTGCCGGACTGAACCCACCGCATGCGCACCGTACGACGTTAGGACTTCTCGACGACTCGCCAACGATTGGTCTCGCCCGGATCGGACTGCACTACCCCGCGCTGCTGCAGCAACTCGATGTGCGAGACGGACTCACCCAACGCGGAGCGACGCTCCGGGAACTTGAAGGTGTCCCACGACCGGCTCCACGACAGTCGCTGCGACACCTCCCAGGCGGTGAGGCCGGGCTGATCGCGCAGGACGCCGACGAGTTCGGCGAGCCGCTCCTCATGGTGACCGATCAACTCCGCGGTGCGGTCACTGATCCCCGAGTAGCGGTACTCGTGGCCGGGCAGCCCTTCGAGTTCGCCTAGTTCATCGGCGATGGTGCCGACCTTGGTCAACGAATCGAGGTACTTCGCCAGCGCGTCCGGCGGGTTGCTGGAGTGCACCGAGATGTTCGGCGTGATGCGCGGCAGCACATGATCACCGGTGAACATCACCTTGCGCGTGTTGTCCACGAAGCACATGTGCCCCGGCGTATGGCCCGGGGTCCAGATGCCATCCAACTCCCAGCCCGGCAGGTCGAGGCGCTGTCCGTCCTCAACGAGTACATCCGGCGGATGGTGGTCGACGAACGAACGGAACTCGCCAACGTCACGGTTCATCAGTTGGCGTTCTTCTTCAGGGACACCGTTGGCAATGGCATGGAAGTCCGATTCCATCTGCCACTTGACCTCCTGAGTGGGGTCAATCATCAACGTCGTCGCCTCAGCGCGGTGCAGCGTAATCCGCGCTCCGGTCTCTTCACGCAGCCGCTTCGCCAGTCCGAAGTGGTCTGGGTGCACGTGCGTGATCAGAATGTCTTTAATGTCGCTGACCGCGTAGCCGCCCTTGGCTAACCCGGCGGTCAATGCCTCGTAGGACTTCTCGTCATTCCACCCGGCATCGATAATCGCGATACCGTCGCGCAACTCAAGTACGTAGACCAACACGTATCGCAGTGGACGAATCGGGATCTCGACCGGAATGGACCATAAGCCCGGCTGGACCTCCTCGACGGGCGGCAACACCCGGTCGATCCATGCCTGCTTCTGCAGATGGCCAGTCACTTTCGCAGCCATATATCTCCTCACGTCGTCTGGCCTGACGGTATCTGACGCCCTACCAAACTCGTTCGCACCCCTCATCATTTGCGATGACGGGCGATCAGCGAGGTCTAGTTCCAGCCCTCCAGCCGTCCGACGTCCTCCCAGGTCGACGCGTATTCCCGGTAGGAGGCTAGCGACGAATCGAGGTCGCCCTCTTGCAGATATTCCAACGCGTCAGCAGCCACGGACATCGAATCATCGCCGTCCGGTCGGATCCGATGCAGCAGCCCGGCCAACGACTCGTAATCCAATTCGACCATCGAATCGAGGTCAAAGGTGCGTAGCCAGCGCACGGCTACATCGAGGTCGGAAATGAACGGCGTGACACCGAAGGTCTGCGAGATCAACTCGAGAGCACGTTCGCCGCGTCGCAGCGCATCCACGATGGAGGTTCGATACACGATCGACTCCAGCGTGTCGGTCGGCACGGCGTCCGATGGCGTGAACATCAGCGCCCACCAGAACGGGACCTCCCAACTGGCGGTGACGACGTGATCCTTGCCCTCGTCCTCGGTCGGCTTCGGGCGCAATTGCAGACCGGCAGCTTTGCGCCTCGCGGTCCGCCCCAGTACCTGGTCGCTGAGCGGGAACGGCAACTTCCATTCGGAGTCGACGATGGCTTGCAACGCGCGGTCACGAGTGTCCAGCGGACACACGACGATGTTCTCGCCCCATTCGGCGATCAGCGCCTCTTCGTCGATATTCAAGCGGTGAAAGTCGACCTGGGTGCCGACGACCGCGGACAACATTGCGTACCGTTCACGCTCCAACGCGGAACCTTGGCGACGCCGACGAGCCGCGTAGCGAGCCCATCGATTGCGGGCTGCGCCCTCGAAGGCGAAAATCGGTTCGTAGACCCGCAGAGAACTCCTGTACGACGCGTGCACGCCCCGAACGATACGAGCACTACGTGCCGCTGGGCGCCGATTTCGCGCTCAGCGGAATGAACGCGTCACCAAACGCGCCGTACCGCCGGGCCTAGGTGGGCGAACCGATCAAAGCCGGGTAGGCTGGTGCCCACGATATGACTAATGGATCCGGGACCGCTTTGTGCGGCCCGCTGCGTATGAGGGGGTCGAGCCATGGGGCGCGGCCGTGCAAAGGCAAAGCAGACCAAGGTTGCTCGCGAACTTAAGTATTTTTCGCCTGACACCGACCTGAGCGCGCTCCAGCGCGAGCTCGGAGGGTCGTCTGCTCAGCCCAGAGACGAGGCTGACTACGACGATGATCCGTACGCGGATCTCGCCGATAAGTACGCCGACTACAACGACGAGCCGGACACCGGCCGTCGCAGCACAGGCTGACTCGAGCCATCAGCACCGGCAAATAACAAATATCGACTCCCCGATGGGAGTCGATATTTGTGCGCTGCAACGTTGCGAGATCGCGAGCCCTGGGCGCTGCACCCCGGGCAGAGCATCGGCGCTAGGCCCGGTAGTCACCCACGAGCGTGGTGACCGCGGCGCCGTCAGCCTCGGCGATCTGGCCGCATACCCAAGATTCAATTCCGGCCGCCGTCAGTTGACGCACGGCGCCATCAGCGGCCGAAGCCGGCACCGCAGCGAGCATGCCGACACCGACGTTGAACGCGCGCTCCATTTCCTCGCGCGCGATACCGCCAGCTTCCTTGATCACCGAGAACACCGGCGGCAGCGCCCAGCTCGAGCGCTCAACCGTGGCACTGAGCCCGTCCGGCAGCACCCGCGGCAAGTTCCCCGGAATTCCACCGCCGGTGACGTGACACATGGCGTGTACATCGGTGCTCTTCAATAGCTCCAGCAGTGGCAACGTATAGATGCGCGTGGGTTCCAGCAGGGCTTCACCCAAGGAACGATCGAGGCCCTCGGGTGTGGCGAACAAGTCGAGACCGGTATCCGCGATTACCTTACGCACCAGGCTGTAACCGTTCGAGTGGAACCCACTGGAGGCCATCGCGATGAGCACGTCGCCGGCCCGCACCCGCTCGGGTCCGAGAACCGAATCGGCCTCGACGATCCCCGTGGCGCACGCGGCGACGTCGTACTCGTCCTCACTCATCAAGCCCGGGTGCTCGGCGGTCTCGCCGCCAACGAGTGCTGTGCCGGCCATCCGGCAGCCGTCGGCAATACCGCCGACGATCGCGGCGATCTGCTCGGGCACGACCTTGCCGCACGCGATGTAGTCCTGCAGATACAGCGGTTCTGCACCGCACACCACGATGTCGTCGACCACCATCGCGACCAGATCTTGCCCGATCGTGTCGTGCTTATCGAGTTGGCGCGCGATCGCGACCTTGGTACCGACACCGTCCGTCGACGAGGCCAGCAGCGGCTGTCGCCACTTGCTCACGTCGAGTCGGAACAGACCGGCGAACCCGCCGAGTCCGCCCACCACCTCGGGCCGGGACGCGGACGCGACCTTGGCCTTCATCAACTCGACTGCTCGGTCGCCGGCCTCCAGATCGACTCCAGCAGCGGCGTACGTCGAGGACTTAGAAACGTCGGTCATGCCCCTAGTCTGCCGGAGCGAGCCGCCGATGCGCCCCTCAGGGGCCGCGCTGAGGCGCATGTCTCTACACTCACGCCGTTATCGCGCACGTCACGCCTCTACGATGACGACATGGCACTTTTCTCCGGCATTACCGAAGCACCGCGCGACCCGATCCTAGGACTCACGGAGGCGTTCAACGCCGACCCTAAGCAGGAGAAGGTCAACCTCGCGGTGGGCGTGTATTACGGCGATAACGGCACCATTCCGCTGCTCGATTGCGTGCGCTCGGCCGAGGCGCGGTTGGCCGAGGCTCCGTCGGCTCGCGGCTACCTGCCGATCGACGGCATGAAGACGTACGACGCGGCCGTCAAGACCCTCGTGTTCGGCGAGCAGGCCGATGCCGACCGCATCGCGACCGTGCAGACCCTCGGCGGCACTGGGGCGCTGCGCGTCGGCGGCGATCTCCTGCGCCAGACATACCCGACGTCGAAGGTGCTGATCAGTGACCCCTCGTGGGAGAACCACCGCGCGGTGTTCAGCCGGGCCGGTTTCGAGGTCGAGACGTACCCCTACTACGACGCGGAGGCACGCGGGATCCGCTTCGATGACATGATCGCCGCGCTGCGCGCTGCCGAGGCAAACACCGTGGTGGTCTTGCACGCGTGCTGCCACAACCCGACCGGCTATGACCTCACCGACGAACAGTGGGACACCGTCATCGAGGTTGTCCGCGAACGAAACCTGGTCGCGTTCCTCGATATGGCTTACCAGGGCTTCGGCGCCGGGATCGCCGAGGATGGCGCGGTCATCGGCAAGTTCGCTGCCGCTGGACTGAACTTCCTCGCCGCTACATCCTTCTCCAAGAACTTCAGCCTGTACGGCGAGCGCGTCGGCGCCCTGTCGGCGTACTGCGCGGACGCCGGCGAGGCCGCGCGTGTGCTGTCCCAGTTGAAGGTCCTGATCCGCACCAATTACTCGAACCCGCCCACGCACGGCGCCGCTGTCGTGTCTGCCGTGCTCGCGGACGCCGAACTGCGCAAGGTGTGGGAAGCCGAACTCGGCGGAATGCGCGATCGAATCCGCGCCGTGCGTGCTGACCTGGTTGCCGGCCTACAGGCTGCGGGCGTCACCTCGGACGTCTCATACATCACGACCCAGCGTGGCATGTTCTCCTACTCCGGACTTGGCAAGGAGCAAATGGAGCGGATGCGCACAGAATTCGGCGTCTACGGCACCGATTCGGGCCGTATCTGCGTCGCAGCTATCAATGCGGGCAACATTGACCGCGTAGTGCAGGCGATCGCCGCGGTGATCTAGCACGCTCGGCCGGTTCTGCGGGGCTGCGAGTAACGCTCGACACTCGATAGCGTTACTCGCAGCCCGCAGAACTTCATGAGAGAGACGGACGGATATGCGCGAGCAGTTCCAGGTCAACCTGCGCGGCATCGTGGAGATACTCTCGCATCACCTCTACTCCAGCCCTCGGGTCTACCTGCGCGAATTGATCCAGAACGGCCGCGACGCGATCACCGCGCGCCGCAATCTCGATCCGTCAACCTCCGGGGCCATTCAGATCCGAGTGGACGCCACGAATGGCGCTCTGATCATCAGCGATAACGGCATCGGGCTCACCGCGGACGAGATGCGTAGTCTGCTCGCGACGATTGGCGCCTCCTCCAAGCGGTCGGACTTCTCGTCCGTACGCAGCGATTTCCTCGGTCAGTTCGGCATCGGTCTGCTGTCCTGCTTCCTGATCTCCGACGAGATCGAGGTCCGCTCGCGCAGCGCGAAGACTGCCGACGCTGGTACGGATCGCTGGGTCGGGTACGCCGACGGCACATTCACGGTCACGCCGGCCGACGAGCCGCTCGACTCACCCGGGACCGAAGTCGTGGTGCGTCCTCGCCGCGGGGAACATGAATGGACCAGCGCCGCGCGAGTGCGCACGCTCGCCGAAGACTTCGCTCGCTACCTCGAGGTGCCGATTCACGTTGACGGCGAGTTGGTGAGCCAGCAGATCCCACCGTGGCGGATGCCGCGCGAGCAGGCAGAAGCCTTCTGCCGTCGAGAGTTCGGGTTCGCGCCGCTGGACGTGCTCCCACTTCACTTCGACCTGCTCGGGTTCAACGGCGTCGCGTACGTCCTGGATTCACCTGGACGTATCGGCGATCGGGCCGGGGACACTGTTTACGCGCGTGGAATGCTGCTTTCGACGCGCAACGATCAATTGGCCCCACCGTGGGCATATTTCGTGCGGATCGTCGCTGACTGCGGTCCGCTGGCACCCACCGCATCGCGCGAAGCGCTGCAGGAGAATGCGCTGCTCGGCGACGTCAAGAAGGCGATCGGACGGAGGATCCGCGACCACATCGACGATATGTCCGCCGACTCCCCCGCCCGATTTGCGGCATTCTGCGACGTCCACGCGACCGGCCTACGAGCTCTGGCGGTCAACGACGACGAGATGCTGGACTTCGTCTGTCGGCACCTGCCAGTCGTCTCCACGGTCGGTCGCCGTCCCCTGGATGACCTGCTCGCGCAGTACGACGACGTCCACTTCGTTCGGTCCGTCGCGGAGTACGGCGGCCTCGCGGACCTGTCGCGCGCGCAGGGCATGGTGCTGATCAATGGCGGCTATGTCTACGAATCAGAGATTTTGGGCAAGGCGCAGGCTCGACGTCCTCAGGCGCGGATCTCCGAACTCGATCTACTCAGCGTGATCGACTTACTCCCGGAGCCACGCGAAGCCGACCGCCAATTGGCTGCGCGGGTCATCGCGGCCTGGGACGAGTTACCGATCTCGGCCGACGTCCGGCTCCGATTGAAGTCGTTCTCGCCGGTTTCTACCCCGTCGCTGTTCGCTCCCGGCCGCACGTACATGCCCGATGTCAACGAAGATCCCGATCCAATGGCTGACATATTGGGCGAGTTCGCCGTGGTACCCGAAAATGTCCCGCCCCAGCTGGTCCTGAACCTGCTCAGCCCACCGGTGCGTGCGCTGGGTGCGACATCGCGCGGTGACATCGCGCGCGACTCAATTCGCTCCCTGTATGGACTCGGACTGCTGTTGGCCGGACAGCAACTCGGCGAACACCAAGCCCTCGCCCTCAGCCAGTCCCTACACACCTTGATCGTCGCGGCGGCCGATCGACAGAACCCATCTATACAAGGAGACAGCGCGCCATGGTGATTCGCCACGACGATGAGTGGCCAGCCGACCTAGAGGACGTGCTCGACGATCTCGTCGAGCGCTACCTGGCTCTCGACACGCTGGATGACCCAGAACAACTGGAAGCAGCTGCGGAAGCGCTGTACACGGACGTGGCCGCCATCGAGTATCCGCAGCTGATGCTGATGGTGCTCGCGAGTTTGTACTCGTCCCAGTACGACCGCGATGCCGGGGCCGAATCGCTCGGGACCTACTTGCGAATGAATCGCATCATCGTCAAGCACCGCGACGCTATCGATCCGACGATCGCCGAAAACATGCAAATGCTGATCGTGATCGCCGCCGGGACGCTGGCTCAGATGCCCGACGTACCACTGTCTCGGATCATCGCGTTGCTGGATGCCGCCGAACAGCAAGTACGCGCCGCCGGCGATCCCCTGGATAACGTGCTGCTCAGCCGTGGCGTGGTGGCCGCGCTGTGCGGCGACTTGGACGGCGCCCGCACCTACCGTGAGCAATGGCGCGCCGCCGAGCCGTACTCCTCACCGGTGCCACGCACCGCTGCGCTCCAGATGGACGCGATCATCGCTCTGACGTACGACGCCGACCTGGCGCTCGAAATCATCGAGCGGTTCATGCCGTACGACGCGTTGGAAGAGAAGCACACGATCATGCTGCAGGCGCATCGCGCGTACAGCCTGGCGTTAGTCGGTCGGGCCCAGGAAGCCGAGCGCGAAGCGGTCGCGGTGATGTTGCAACACGACCCGGAACTGGTGCGTACGAGATCAACGCATCTCTACCTCTTGCGGGCGCTGGAAGGCAATCCGACGCTGGCGAACGCCGTCCTAGGATGGATGAGCGACGATCTCACCGAGGACTCAGCCGCCTCCGAGTACGAGACTCAAGCCGTCGCGGCGCGATACCTGCTGCGTTCACCCGAGACTCACGAACGCGGACTGGCGATGCGGGAGTTGGCGCTGCGTAACGCCGCGCTGTTTGACGCGCGCAATGGCAATACGTTCGTCACGGACACCGTCATACGCGATCACCTGGCGGCCTGACCGGCCATGGTGATCGCCTTCGATGACGAGATTCCAGCCGCACTCGAATCTCAGTTCGACGACCTATTCGAGCGATACGAAGCTCTGAAGCACCTCGACGATCCGCACGCGGTGACCGCGGCCGCCGAGTCGATTTACCGCGATGCCACCGAGCTCGACTACCCACAACTGATGGTGATGGCGCTTGGCAAGTTGTATTCAGCGCAGTGGGATCTAGGCGCGCGGGCGGAAAGTCTCACCACCTACGTCCGCTTCAACCAAATCGCGACGAAGTACCGCGCCGCGCTGTATCCCGACCTGGCCGGGATAGCTCGCCTGTATGTGGTGATCTCACTAGACACCTTGCTGGACATGCCTGACGTGCCGCTGTCTCGCATTCACGCACTCGTCGACACCGTCGAACAACAGTCGCGTGCCGAGGGAGATCCGCTCGATGTGGCGTACCTCTGCCGCGCGATCGTTGCCATGCAGACCGGCGATCCTGACGGCGCTCGGCGGTGGCGCGAGAAGTGGCACGCCGCCGAGCCGTATGATTCGGCCCTGCCACGCGTCGCCGCCGCCAATCTCGGCGCATCAATCGCGGGTAGTTTCGATCCTCAGCTTGCAGTGGCCGCCCTCGAAACCACCGGCCCCTACGATGCCATGCAGGAGCACGACGCCATCGCGCTGCGTTCGCACCGCGCCTTTCGGCTTGCGCTCGTGGGGCGCGTCGTCGAGGCCGAAGAGGAGGCGGTAGCAGTGATGCGGCAGTATCCGCACGATCTGATCGAACAGGAAGCCACACATATCAATCTGCTACGCGCATTGGAGGGCCGCGGAGACTTCGCCGAACTGATCTTGGGCTGGATGGCCGACGATATCGCCGCTGACGCCCCCGCTCGGGAATACGAGAGCCAGGCGATCGCGGCTCGCTACTTCCTGCGCTCCGCGCAGACCCGGGAGCGGGGGCTCGCACTTAAGGAGGTGGCGCTGCGAAATGCGGCGCTATTCGATGCCCGCAACGGCAACACCTTCGTCACCGACTCCATCGGACGCAATCACTTCAGCGACTAACTGCACCGGCGGCTACCGCTTGATCGCCGGTCGCGGTCGCTGGTCTCCGGTTGCGCGGATGTCAGCTATAACTGCGGATCTATCGGCGGACGCCCACGCCGCGGCAACTCTCCCATCGCCTTAGGGCTGCGATGCGCGGATTTCAACGCCTGCCGCAGAATCACCTCTATCTGGGCGTTGACGCTCCGTAACTCATCAGCGGCCCACCGCTGCAGCGCCTCGTGGACGGCGGGGTCGAGTCGCAGCAGTACCGATTTGCGCTCGGCCGACTTTCGTTTACGCGGCCGCGCGGCCTCGTCGTTCATCGGACATCCGGTCTAGTACAGCGATCCGGCGTTAACCACCGGAGTTGTACCGCGCTCGGAGCACAGCACTACGAGAAGGTTGGAGACCATCGTGGCGCGTCGCTCCTCATCGAGTTCGACCACTCCCTGCGCCTCCAAGCGCGTCAGCGCGCCATCAACCATTCCCACTGCACCCTCGACGATCTTCTCGCGCGCGGCGATAATCGCCGAGGCCTGCTGGCGCTGCAGCATAGCCTGCGCGATCTCCTGTGCATACGCGAGCGCGGAGATCCGCACCTCGATCACCTCGAGTCCGGCCAACGTGATGCGTTCGGCTACTTCGTCCGCCAGTTCGCCGGAGATGATGTCGGTATCACCGCGCAGGGTCACCTCGGTGGCGTCATTGTCATACGGGTGACTCATCGCGACATGCCGCAGCGCAGACTCGGCCTGGACGGCAACGAAGTCTTCGTACTCCTCCACCGCGAACGTCGCCTTAGCGGTATCCGCGACCTGCCACACCACGATGGCGGCGATATTGATCGGGTTGCCGTCGGCGTCGTTGACCTTCAACTCGTGGGTCTCGAAGTTGTGCACCCGCACGGACACCTTCTTGTGCGTACTCAGCGGCACGACCATCCGCAGACCGGCCTTGCGAACCGTTCCGATGTAGCGGCCGAAGAACTGCACAACTTGCGTCTGCCCCGGCGGCACGATGACCAGTGAGGTCCCTAGCAGGATGCCGATCAGCACCAGAATAATCCCACCGACCAGCGCGGCCACCGCACCGCCACCGCTGTCGCCGCCATCGAGGGCAATCGCACCGGAAACCACCAGCCAAGTTCCGAGTCCAAGCAAGACCAGCGAAATCACTAGGCCCGCGAACCCGTCAATCGACCAGGCCCTGCGCTCGCTCACATCAACCCGCGAGCCATCCGGGCCGACCGGAGTTCCCGCTGGCTGCCCGCCGGTTGAGTTCTCGTCATGCACCAACTGCGTCATGATGTGCTCCCTATCGTCGTGATATTAAAACGATATCACTTTATTGGCAGAGTGCCGAACAATAGAGAGCTAAGGCGCGAAGGAACGCACCTCAACAGAAGCAGGTCCGTCTGCCACCAGCAGGGAGGGCGAGAGGAACTCAGGGGCGGCGGACGGCGTCCTCGGCGCCACCGGAAGAACTCAAACTGGACAGGCCGTCGACGGGATCCACCCGACGCTCAACGCCCTCCAGCACGTGCTTGCCGATCAAACTGGCATCGGGCAACTCGATCGGATATTCGCCGGAGAAGCACGCCGCACATAGCCGGGACGGCGGCTGTTCGGTCGCCTTGATCAGTTGCTCGAGCGAGACGTAACCCAACGAGTCGGCACCGATCGTGGTCCGAATCCCGTCGTCGTCCAGCCCGTTCGCAATCAGTTCCGCACGGCTGGCAAAATCGATGCCGTAGAAGCACGGCCATTTCACCGGCGGTGAGGAGATCCGCACGTGCACCTCGAGTGCCCCGGCTTCGCGCAACATGCGCACGAGCGCCCGCTGCGTGTTACCTCGCACGATCGAATCGTCCACCACGACCAGTCGCTTGCCGCGGATCACGTCCCGCAGCGGATTAAGCTTCAGCCGGATGCCTAGCTGACGGATGGTCTGCGACGGCTGAATGAAGGTCCGCCCGACGTACGCGTTCTTGACCAAGCCTTGCCCGTACGGAATACCGGACTCCTCGGCATAGCCGATCGCAGCCGGAGTCCCCGACTCGGGAACCGGAATCACCAGATCGGCCTCGACCGGGTGTTCGCGCGCCAGCCTGCGGCCGATCTCCACCCGTGACGCGTGCACGCTGCGGCCGGAAATCGTTGTGTCCGGGCGCGCCAGGTACACGTACTCGAACACGCAGCCCTTCGGCTTCGGCGTCGCCCAGCGCTCGGAACGCAAACCGTCGGCGTCAATCGCGATCAGTTCGCCGGGCTCCACCTCACGCACGAACGAGGCGCCGACGATATCCAGCGCCGAGGTCTCAGAGGCGACTACCCAGCCGCGCTCCAGACGTCCCAGCACCAGCGGTCGCACGCCATGCGCATCGCGGGTCGCGTACAAGGTGTGCTCATCGCAGAACACCAGGCTGAATGCGCCGCTGAGCGTCGGCAACAGTTCCATCGCCGCAGCCTCGACGCTAAGGTCGGGCCGACTGGCCAGCAGCGCGGTGATCAGGTCGGAATCGGTGGTCGTACCGCTCATCCCGGGCACGCCGTACTCCGAGGCGCGGACAGCGAGTTCGGCAGTATTGACCAGGTTCCCGTTATGCCCCAGCGCAATCGAGGTGCCCGTCGTGGTGGTGCGGAACGAAGGCTGGGCGTTTTCCCAGTTCGAACCACCAGTCGTCGAATAACGGCAGTGCCCCACCGCGATGTGGCCGTTCAGCGTGCTCAACGTGGCCTCATCGAACACGCGGCTCACCAAGCCGATGTCCTTGTAGATGACGATCTGCGAACCATCGCTGACGGCGATTCCGGCCGCCTCCTGCCCGCGGTGTTGCAGCGCGTACAGACCGTAGTAGGCAAGCTTGGAGACGTCCTCCCCAGGCGCCCAGGCGCCGAAGACGCCACACTCCTCGTGCGGTACGTCGTCCTGCGCCGATTCCGGCTGCGCTACAGCGTCACGTTGCGATGCGTTTTCCAGAAGCACGGCAGTCCCTTAGCTGGAGGTCGCTTACCCGGCGAGTCTACGAGCGATTCGCGGCGATTGGCACCCGTTGTTGGTGTGGTTTTCACCTGCGCGCATAGATCACACTCACCGCCGGCGAGCGCCGAGCCACGCGACGAGGCACAACACGCTGGCACTGCCGAACAGCACCATCCCGGCCAGCCCGATCGGCATGAACCCGAAGTCACCATCCTGCTGCGGGCGCGTCGAGTCACCAATGCCGGTAAAGAAGTAGGCCAGGCTGATCAACGCCAACACGCCGGTGAGGCAGGCCACCAGCAAATACCCCATCCGGCCGCGAACATTTGGCCGACTAAAACTGTCGCGATCGTCCGAGCCGCCGACACCGATCCAGATTCCGGCGCCCACGGCCAGCCCACCGAACAAAGCCACCAGAAGTCCGAATAGAGCGCTGTCCGAGTTACTGGCGGCACCAAAGATGCCGGATCCGGTGGTCAGCGCACCGAAAACCAGGACGACGATCGCCAGCACGATCCGGACGTACCTATTCATCTACGAGTCCACGAATCGGCACCAGCGCCGTCAGGTCCGCCCGCGAACCACTCGCCGACACCCCCGCGGTGACGACGTCCTCCCACGCGCGCCGCCCGGTAGCCAACGCCAGCCAGGTACGCGGATCGAGTTCGACGACGTTCGGCGGGGTCCCGCGTCGGTGGTTCAGGCCCTCGACGCACTGCACCGCGACGTACGGCGGCACCCGTAATTCCAGTGCGCCGCCGGGATGCAGCGCCGCCAGATACCGTGCGCTGGCGCGCACGGCGTCGGCGATCGCCCCGCGTTCGGGCGCCACCGTGTCGTCGTCGAGCCAGCCCGCTACTCGTTCAACCGCGGCGCGGGCTTCGGCGCGGGTAGGCGGGGTACGTTTCGCCACGACTACCCCACATGTAGGCGCGCGTTGCGGAACATGCGCAGCCACGGGCTGTCCTGCGTGAGCGGACCGTCGGTCCAGGACATCTGCACATTTCGATGCACCCGCTCAGGATGCGGCATCATCGCGGTGAACCGGCCATCCGGCGTAGTGACCGCGGTCAAACCGTCGGGCGAACCGTTCGGGTTCGCCGGGTAACTAGTGGCGACCTCACCACCGGGAACGACGAACCGCGCCGCGCGCACTACCTCGCGCTCACTGCCGCGGTGGCGGAAGTCCGCCAACCCTTCGCCATGCGCCACGGCGATCGGCACTCGGCTCCCGGCCATTCCGTCGAAGAAGATCGATGGCGAGTCCAGCACCTCGACCAGCGAGAGCCGCGCTTCGTACTGCTCAGAGACGTTGCGGGTGAATCGCGGCCACGCATCAGCTCCCGGAATCAACTCTGCGAGCGCCGCGAACATCTGGCAGCCGTTGCAAATACCCAGCGCGAACGTGTCGGTCCGACCGAAGAAACTTCCGAACTGCTCGGTCAGCCGCTCATTGAACAGCACCGAACGAGCCCAGCCTTCGCCGGCGCCGAGAGTATCTCCATAGGAGAATCCGCCACAGGCGACCAGACCGGCCACATCGGCGAGGTCGAATCGTCCGGTCTGCAGGTCGGTCATGTGTACGTCGATCGCATCGAATCCACTGCGCGCGAACGCGACGGCTGTCTCGACATGCGAGTTCACGCCCTGCTCGCGCAGAATCGCCACCCGCGGCTTGGCACCGAGGTTGAGGTACGGTGCGGCAACGTCCGCCGACGCGTCGAACGTCGTCACCACTTCCAGAGAGGGGTGCGCGGCACCGACGGAGGCATGCTCGGCATCGGCGCAGTCCGGGTTATCCCGCAGGCGGCTAATCCGCCAGGACACCTCATCCCAGGCCGCGAATAGATCGTGCACGGCCTCATCCAGCACGCGCTCACCGTCAACGACGACGCGAACTCGCCGGTCACCCGACGGCGTCGCGACCACCGAGGTGAGATCGCCAAGTCCGTGCGCGGCCAGCACCTCGCGGGCCCGCGGCAACGATTCGTTCGGTATCTCCAGGACGGCACCGAGTTCCTCGGCGAACAACGCTCCGACGTCCGGCACGCTGATATCCACACCCAGCCCGGATGCGAAGGCCATCTCCACCAGCGTCGCCCACAGTCCGCCGTCCGAGCGATCGTGGTAGGCCGACACCAAACCGGCTGCGCGCAACTCGTTGACGGCATCGACGAGGCCGACCAGCCGTGACGGGTCGTCCAGGTCCGGTACGTCGCGCCCAAATCCGCCTCGGGTCACCGACGCCACGGAGCCGCCGAGGCGATTGCGTCCGGCGCCCAGATCGACGAGTACTAACGACGTATCGCCGCCCACCAGCAGCGGGCTGAGGGTGCCGCGCACATCCGCGAGCGATGCGAATGCGGTGACCACCAGCGAGACCGGTGAGATCACCTGGTGCTCGGTACCGTCGGCGCTCCAGCGAGTGCGCATAGACAACGAGTCCTTGCCGACGGGAATGCTGATACCCAGCTGTGGGCACAGCTCCATCCCGACGGCGTGCACCGTGTCGTACAGCGCGGCGTCCTCGCCGTCCTCGCCACAGGCAGCCATCCAGTTCGCGGACAACTTCACGCCGGACAAATCCATCGGCGCCGCGAGCAGGTTCGTGATCGCCTCCCCTACAGCCATTCGCCCGGACGCCGGGGCATCCACGGCGGCCAGCGGCATCCGCTCACCGGTCGCCATGGCCTCGCCGGCGAACCCGGAGTAGTCGGCGAGGGTGACCGCGACGTCGGCGACCGGAACCTGCCACGGCCCGACCATTTGGTCGCGATGCGTCAGTCCGCCGACTGTCCGATCGGCGATCGTGATCAGGAATCGCTTACTGGCCACCGTCGGGTGGCGAAGTACGGCATACGCCGTATCGCGCAACTCGGCGCCGCTGAGTGTCGTGGGGTCGGTGTCATCGCCGGTACGGCTGATCCGGCTCACGTCGCGGGTCATCCGCGGCGGTTTACCCAGTAGCACCTGAATCGGCATGTCGATCGGCTTATCGACGTCAGCCGTCGACCCGCTCACGTCAATGGGCTCATCGGCGAGCACCAACTGTTTATCGGCACTGGCACGACCGACGACGGCCACCGGACAGCGCTCGCGCCGCGCCAACTCCATAAGCAGCGGCAACGATTCGGGCGCGATCGCCAGGACGTATCGCTCCTGCGACTCGTTGCACCAGATTTCCTTCGGCGCCAGCCCGGATTCTTCCAGCGGAACGGCCGAAAGGTCGAACTTCGCACCCAGCCCGGCGTCATCGACGAGTTCGGGGAACGCGTTCGATAGACCGCCGGCGCCGACGTCGTGAATCGCGAGGATCGGGTTGTCGCTGCCTAGCGCCCAACAGTGGTTGATCACTTCCTGCGCACGGCGCTCCATTTCCGGGTTGCCGCGCTGCACCGAATCGAAGTCGAGTTCCGCGGCGTTTGCGCCGGACGCCATCGAGGACGCCGCACCCCCACCCATCCCGATCCGCATCCCAGCACCGCCGAGTTGTACCAGGAGCGAGCCGTCGCCGAACACGATCTTCTCAGTCTGTTCGGCGCCGATCGTGCCTAAGCCGCCCGCGCTCATGATCGGCTTGTGGTAACCGCGGCGTACGCCGTCCACGTCCTGCTCGTACACCCGGAAGAAACCACCGAGGCCGGGGCGGCCGAACTCGTTGTTGAACGCCGCCGCGCCGATCGGTCCGTCGATCATGATCTCCAGCGCACTCGCAATGTGTTCGGGTGCGGCGAGACTGCCGGTTTCCCAAGGCTCGAGGCGATCGGGCAGGTTCAAGTTCGAGACTGCGAAGCCGGTCAGGCCGGCCTTCGGCTGCGAGCCGCGTCCGGTGGCCCCCTCGTCACGGATCTCGCCACCGGCGCCGGTCGCGGCGCCGGGGAACGGCGAGATAGCGGTCGGGTGATTGTGGGTCTCCACCTTCATCAGGACGTGGACGTCGCCGTCGCGCGGCGCGTATCGGCTCGGCGCGTCGGCACGCTCAGGCAGCCAACGGCTACGGGCAGATCCAACCATGATCGACGCGTTGTCCTTGTAGGCGACGATCGTGCCGGTCGGATTCAGTTTCTCGGTATTGCGGATCATCCCAAACAGAGAAGTCTGCTGCGCCTGGCCGTCGATGACGAAATCGGCATTGAAGATCTTGTGCCGGCAATGTTCGGAGTTGGCCTGCGCGAACATCATCAACTCGACGTCGGTCGGGTTTCGGTCGAGATCGACGAACGCATCGACGAGGTAATCGACCTCATCGTCGGCGAGCGCGAGACCGTACTCGGCGTCCGCCCGTTCGATAGCCGCCCGACCCCCGCCGAGTACGTCGACGTGCTCCATCGGTTCTGCGGTACGAGGCGCGAAAAGATGGTCGAGGTCATCGGTCGAGGTCAGCACGGTTTCGGTCATTCGGTCATGCAGCAGCGCTGCCACCTCGACCCACCGCTCGGCCGTCAAAGCACCGTCGGCGTGCACGATCTCGAACTCGACGACCCGTTCGACCCGATGGATATCGACACCACAATTACGGATGATGTCGGTGGCCTTCGAGGACCACGGCGAGATCGTACCGAGGCGCGGTGCGACGACGAACGTGCTCGACGCGGGCGCATCACCGGTTTGCGCCGGTTCGCCGTACGTCAACAGTTCGACGACCTTCTGCCGCGTCGCCTCCTCGAACTCGGCGTCGCTGAGCACGAGGTGGATGTGTCGAGCCCGGATTCCGGTGATACCGGCTAACACGCCGTCGAGCCGGGAGCGCAAACCCGCGATCCGGAAGTCGGACAGCGCCCGGCCCCCTTCGATGACGGTGAGCACATGGGGGTGCGAGGGGTTCACAGCAGCTCCGAGGGATCGACGAAATGCCACTCCATTATCGCCCTACCGCCGGCGCGGTCGGAGTGTGAGTCGCGCTTCGTCAGCTGACGCGACGTTAAGACTCGGCGCGCTCTCGTTCACCGTCGGCGTCTGGATGATCCTTATGGTCGTCGGCGCGCTGCTCGTCTTGCTCGATCAGCGCTTCACCGTGCTCGGCATGCGCGTTTCCGGCGGCCGACATAGCGCTGTCTCCGCGGGCATCGCCGATGAACTCCTCGACCTTGCCAGCGACTTCTTCAATCTTGTGCTTAGCCTCTTCGAAGAACCCCATAGCGACCACTTCCCCTCACCTGTTGACGCGGTGAGTTCATCTTGCCACCGCGACGCGCCGGGCGGCTCGATCGTGCGCGCGAACGTTACTCAACACGCAGCGTGAGCGGGCACTTGTCGCTCATACAGCGACAAGTGCCCGCTCAGACTGCGTTTCCAGCGCGGCGTTGCTAGCTCTTCTTCGCCGCCAGCTCGGCTTCGTACTTCTTCGTCATGTGGTCCACGGCGTCCAGCTGCTGCTGCGCCAGCGCGTCGCGACCAGCGCGAGCTCGGGCCTCGGAGGCCTTCAACGGCTCAACCTGACCCTGGAAGTACGGCATGACCTCCTGGGAGATGAGCTCGTACGAACGCTGCGTGGCCTCCGGGTTCGCCCAGTCGGTGTGCATGTTCAGGATCGAGCCGAACCCACCATTGGACTGATCGATGAGCCGCTGGATCTGCTCACGAGCCTGCTCCGGCGTACCGATCACACCGATGCCGGCGTTCTTGATGAACTCGATCATTTCCTTCAGGTTGCTGCCGTCCACCGCCATCTGCGGGAACGCGGCGACATGCTGGAAGTACTCGAACCAGTGCTCGATACCGAACTCGACGTCCTTACGCGCCTGCTCCTCGGTTTCGGCGATGTGGAACGGCCCGACAAGGCGCCACGCCGCGCGATCCGCCCTCTGGCCAAACTCGGCCGCGCGCTCCTCGACGACGTTCCAGTGGTGCGCCAGCGCGTCGAAACCCTCCGGCGTGAGCGTGGCACCAATCGACATCAGGCCCAGCCCGTACTTGCCGGCCAGTCTCGGACCAGTCGGCGAAGCGACACCCGCGACGGCCATTTCGAAACCGCCCGGGGTGTACGGCGCGAACTGAAGTTGAGCGTCAATCAACTTGTGCGTGCGAGTCTCAGCGTTCACGACTTCACCGCGAACCAGCCGCGTGATGATGTCGATGTTCTGCTCGAGCAACTCGCGGGTATCGGTCGGGTTCAAGCCGATCATCTGCGAGTCGGACGGCAACGATCCCGGACCCATGCCCAGGATTGCGCGGCCCTGCGTCATGTGGTCGAGCTGAATCATCCGATCCGCTACCCACAGTGGGTTGTGGTAACTGATCGAGGTGACGCCGGTGCCGAGTTTGATGCGCTTCGTACGCTCCGCGGCGGCCGCGATGAAGATCTCCGGGGATGCGACCCACTCGCCACCCGACGAGTGATGCTCGCCTATGAAGACCTCGTCGAAGCCGTACTCGTCCAAGTAATCGATCGTGCGCAGGTCTCGACGCAGCGCAGCGGTCGGGTTGGTGCCTGCCTTGTGGTACGGCGCCATGAAGGCACCAAACTTCAGACGATTCATGCGTGTCCTCCAGAGGAAATGACGGCCGGTTACGATGCCGCCTGTCGTGTGGGTCACTGGACGATACTTCCCGGATACGCACCAAATCGACGGCTTGGCTGTCCGATAATGAAACAGAGCACACCGCGACAGGAGATCAGGAGGGGTCCATTGCCGGAAAAGGACGACTTCGTGGCTCTGGTGAGTCAGGCGCGGGCAGATTTCCTCGCCGCCGACCACACGCGACCGCTGTCGTGGCGCGTCGCGAGTGGCACCCTGGTGCGGTCGCAGATCGTGTCGTCTTGGGAACGATCGCGAGCTGCGGGCGTCCGCCCCGACACCTTCGGCGCCCCGTACCGCGATCTCGCTGCTCCACCCGAGCCCTTGCTGCCGGCGGCCCGCGAACCACTCGATTGGCTCACCGACAGTCTCGATGACCAGCGGGCGTGCCTGCTGCTGACCACCGCCGACGCACGGATCCTGGAGCGGCGCGGGGGCGGTCGCGAGTTCCTCCGGCGGCTCGACGAGGCCAGTGCCGTGCCCGGTCATGTGTTTGCCGAGGATGTCGTCGGCACCAACGCCATCGGTACCTCGCTGGTGCTCGGTGAATACCTGGAGGTGCGCGGACCAGAACATTTCACCGATACACTTCAGGACTGGTGGTGTGCAGCAGCACCTATTCACGATCCGGTTACCGCTACGACCGCCGGCACTATCTGCGTCATCTGCACCGGCGAGGGCGCGATGCGTTTCGTACGTCCCGTCGTCCTGGGCGCGGCCCGCGACATCAGTCGGGCGCTACTTGAACGCACCCCGGACTCGGAGCAAGTGCTACTGAACGCCTTCCTGGCTGAAACTAATCGCTCGCACGAGCCGCTGATCGCCGTCGGATCGTCGATGTTTATCGGCAACGAATCTGGATTGCAGTTATTACAGAGATCCTCACGCCAACGATTATGGGAGCAGGTCGCACCTCGACTCGATAAACGCCGCCCGGCCACCATCCTGCTGGCCACCTCCACCGGCGCAACGATAACCGCCCACGCGACGGCGATCACCCGGGCCGAGCAGACCGTGGGCGCCCTGTTGCGCTTGTCGGTGGCGACGCGCTCGATGCGGAGCGTGCACGCGATCCCGGCGATGCCCCAGCCGGTCCGACGGTTCATTCCTGGTGACTCCCCGGCCGCACATCGACTGCGTCACGCCGTGCATCTCAGCGCGCGAGCCGATAAGCCGACCCTGGTGATCGGCGAGGACGGATCCGGCCGCGGACATATTGCACACGTACTGCTTCGCAGCCTCGGCAGTACCGCGCCCATCGTGTCGCTGAACCTGTCGAATGACACACCCGACGGAGTCCGGTCGAACGTGGCGGCTCTGCGCGCAGGTTCTAATCAGCGGTTATTGCTGCGGAACGTCGATCGGTCTCCGAAAAGCCTGGCACCTATCGACGTACTGCTCAGCGACGCAATCGATCGCGGCGCCCGCGTGGTGGCGACCGCAGCGGATGCCAGCAGCATCAAGAAGCTAAGCGTCGCGAGCCTCTTCTCGACACTCATCCAAGCGCCGCCGCTGCGGGCTCGCCTGGCGGATCTGGAAGCGATATCGCTCGATCTACTGATCAAACTTGCCGGTTCGCCACACGCAGCGCCGACCTTGTCGCCACAGGCTCTCGCGGCACTGGCCGACCATGACTGGCCGGGCAACATCCGTGAACTGCAGTCGATCCTGTCTGCCGCGCTCAGCGCGAGCGGCGACGAACCGATGATTCGACTCGATCATTTGCCCGGCCGCTATCGCGCCCCGAATCGAGAACGGCGGATGAGCGCAATTGAACGCGCCGAACGCAAAGCGATCGAAGAGGCACTTGAGCACGCCGAGGGCAACAAACTCGCCGCCGCCGGTTCGCTGGGGATCGCGCGATCCACGCTGTATCGCAAGATGCGTGCACTCGGCATCGAAACCGACTGATCACAACCGGTCGCTCGCCCGGCAACCGGGATGTACAGCGCCGTCAGGACTCGTCGGTGTTCGCGAGACTGTCGACGTACGCATCGATGTCCCGGAATGCATCGAAGACATCGAACTCGTCCGGCAGCAGCATCGCCAAGTACGCAACGCCGCGGAAGGACGCCGTCAGTTGGCGCGCTACCGCATCCGGGTCGACGTCCAGGCGGATCGACCCGTCGTCGATCCCGCGCTGAGTGTCTGCGCTCGTGGAGGTCAGCGCGACCTGATTCAACTCCTGCATCTTCTCGGTCAGACTCGGGATCGGCTGGATCGCCGCTTCGAACATCAAGGAGTAGAGCGCACGCATCCGGCGTACCGAGATCGTCCAACCACCACGTATCGCATCAACCCTGATACGCAGCGCCTCGAGCCCCACCGCCGCGCGCGACGCCGGGTTGACGTGAGTCTCGAACCAACCAAGCGTCATTCGATCCACCAGCGCCAGCAATAGACCTTCTTTGGACCCGAATCGCCGGGTTACCAGGCCATGGCTGTACCCAGCGCGTTCACCGATCATCGCCAAGGTCGTGTTGTTGACACCGCCCTCAGCAATCAACTCGGCGGCGGCATCGAGCAGTTTGCGGGTGGACAACGCCGCCCGCGCTTGTTTCGTGGACGGCTGTGCTCCTGAATCAGTCCTCGGCGTAGCCCCGTCGGTGACCCGCACCGCCACAGGCGCAGACGCAGGCGCGCTTGCCTCCCGCGACGATCCGTTTTCTTCCGGCCGCATCCAGCCCTCCACAGTTCCGTGCGCGCCGATCGCGCGCGATTATGTGGCCCGATTGTCCCATCGCTCGCCATGAGCTCTCTCGGCGGGTAATGTTGTTAGTTGACAACCTACTTTCTTGCACGACTCTCGATTTCAATCAATGTTTGTGGTTGACAACCTACTTTTGGTCACGTTCACTGTTTCCCACACCCAAGAGCAGCCGGGCTCCCGCGCCCCGCACCGCTGGGCCCACAGAACGGACATTGGACAGAGATGCGACAAAGTTTTCGGCTCGCCACGGCGCTCACCGCCGGAGCCCTCCTTCTGACTGCGTGCGGGTCGGCTCCCGACGACCAGCCTGCCGACGCGGCGGATGACTCCTTCCCGACCAACGTCAAGTTGGACGAGAACTTCGACCCGAACGGGCATTTCAGTTATGCCGGCGCCTACCCGCCGTCAAGTTTCGATCCGTTCTCCAGCGCTTCGGGACTCGACCAGACATACCTCGCGCCCGTGTACGACCGGCTCATCTACCGCGCCCCGGATGGCTCACTCGAGCCGATGCTCGCCACGGAGTGGACGCCGTCCGAAGACGGGAAGTCTTTAGAGATCACCCTTCGCGAAGGGCTGACGTTCACCGACGGCGCCCCGTTCAACGCCGAAGCGGTCAAGATCAACCTCGAGCGCTACATGGAGGACACCAGCAAAATCAAGCAGGAGTTGTCCCAGGTCGCCGACGTCGCAGCGATCGATGACCTGACCGTCCGTATCAACGTGACCGATAGCCTGGGCGCATTACCAGCGACCCTCGCCGCACGCGCGGGCATGATGGTCTCCCCGAAGGCCATCGCCGCGGACAACGTCACCAACAACCCGGTCGGTATCGGCCCCTACACCGCTACCGAAGCCATTCCTGGCACGAGCATTACGCTGACGAAGACCGAGGATTACTGGGATCCAGAAGTACAGCGGGTCGCCACGATGGACCTGTTCGGCATGCCTGAAGGTCAAACTCGCTATAACGCGTTGGTCGGTGGTCAACTCACCGCCTCGGAAATCTCCGCCGAGCAGATCGACCCCGCTCAGGGCAAGGATTTCAGCATCCTTTCCGGTCCGACACCGCTGCTGTACTTCTTCTCGGTCAACACCGCCGAAGCGCCCTTCGACGACATCAATGTCCGCACGGCGCTCAACCTTGCCATCGACCGCGAAGGTATCGGCGGTGGGCTGTTCGAGGGCTACTGCAAGCCACAGATCCAACTGTGGCCCGAAAGCAGCGAGATGTACGACGAGGACTTCGGCGACGGACTGGAGCACTTCCCGTACGACCCGGAGAAGGCCAAGGAACTCTTGACGGAGGCCGGCGTCGACCCCCAGCAGACCTTCGACGCAGTGCTCACGAACAACTCGACGTCCACGAAACTCGCCGAGATTATCCAGTCGAACCTCGAAGAGGTCGGGATGGAGATCAGCGTCAACCCGGTTCCTTCCGGTGGCATCGTGGAGAACTTCGGTATCGCGAAGACGATGCCCACCGCCGTGTCCGGCTACACCGGCCCGCCGGACCCTGCCGCCGTCGTCGAACGCAACTTCACGCCAACCGCGCTGTACAACCCGGGCGGTGAAGTAGATCCCGCGATGGACGCCGCAGCAGCCGAGGGTGCGAACGCGGTCGATCAGGCCGAGCGTAAGTCGGCGTACGCCGACTACATGAATGCCTTCGTGGACGCGGTGCCCAATATGATTCCGATCTGTATGGCGTATCGCGTTGTCGCGTACGCCGACGGCGTCAGCAATCTGTGGGCTTCCAGCGACTACGTCGACCTGCGTGGAGTGGCCGTCACCGAATAAGAACTAGGCCGCATCCTGACACTGGCGGGCATCATCTCCACCGGAGATGATGCCCGCTTAGCGCGTGGCTGATGCCGGACTGGTGCCCGCCTAGCGTGTGGCCGGCGGCGCTCGGGCGCCGGTCCGGGCGCGTGCGGCCCGGATCAGGAGGTGCGAGCGTCAGTTCGTTGCCCGCAGTTCGGGGACGCGAGGCAGCACCTCGTGCACCAATAGATCGAGCCCGCTCATGATCTCCGCACGGGACATGCCGGGCCAGTTCATGCGCAGACCGATCTGCGCCGGACCGACCGTGTCGATCAGGTCCTGCAGACGACGAGCGCAGGCCTGTGGGTCACCGATGATGAACCGTCCTTTGCGCAGGTCGTCGAACTCCTTATCGAAACTTTGGCTTTCCGGGAGTACGGAGTCCTGACCCCAGGCCCGGTACGCCTCGTACTTGACCCGCAGGGAGCGTCGCACCACGTCGAGCGCGGCGTCCTCGGTTTTCGCGACGTACAACTCGACACCGACGGTCATGGGGAGACCCTCATGCCCGTGGTCACGACACGCTTGACGGTAGATCGCGACCTGCTCGAGGAAGTAGTCGTCCTGGACGTGCGCCGCGGCGGCCGCCCACGGGATTCCCATTCGCGCAGTCCGCTCAATTGCCGTGCGCGAATGCGCTGCCATCGTCAGGGGCGGGTGCGGCCGTTGCAGCGGGCGCAGCGCGATCGGGACGTCATCGAGACGGGCGTGTTCGGCCGAAAACGTGACTCGTTCAGAGGTCCACAACGCACGGAGTAATTCGAGGTTGTCGAGGTATCGCTGCAGCCGGCCAGTCCTGCCCAGCCCGAACGCGGCGAACTCCACATCGCGATAGCCAAGTCCTACCCCGACCGACAGTCGCCCACCGGACATGATGTCGATGCTCGCGAGTTGTTCGGCGAGATCGACCGGGTGCGCGAGGGCCGCAAGACTGATCCCGGTCGCGAGCTGCATATCTCCGGTCTCCGGAATGAGCCGGGCCAAGGTCGCGAGTGGGTGCAGGTACTGGAACGGGTGCGCGAGGTAGTGCTGCGTCGCACTCACACCGTCGAATTGGTGGTCGCGGGCAAACCGCGCCTGCTCCACCTGCTCCTCAAACCGCGCGGCGGGGTCCTCCCCCACCGGGTACTGGACGGAGATCCCCAGCGTGAGCGCGACCTTACGGCCCGATCGCGGCGCCGGTAATTGCAGTGCACACGTCATTTCACTACCCCTTAGTCAGTGCAGCGCCGACCCGCTGCAGGTCGCGGTGTATCGGTGAAAACCCGCGGGTAGACCAACGACGACCGCGGGGTCGCGCGCGTACTGCTCGCGACCCCGCGGTCAAGATAAATCGTGCCCGGCACTAGCGGCCGAGGATCGAGTCCGAAATGATCCGTTGCTGGATCTGGCTGGTGCCCTCGAAAATCTTCGTCAGGCGCGCATCACGCCAGTAGCGCTCGATCGCGAAGTCGGTGGTGTATCCCGCTCCGGCATGAATCTGTAGCGCGTCGCTGGTGACCCGCTCGGACATCTCCGAGGCGTACAACTTCACCATCGACGCCTGGGTGCTCGCGCGACGACCAGCATCAATCTCACGACATACCGCGTACATCAACTGGCGCGACACCTCGATCTTGGTCGCCATGTCGGCGACCATGAACCGCAGCGCCTGGAACTTCTCGATCGGCTCACCGAACACGATGCGGGTCTTCAGGTAGTCGACCGAGTCCTCCATGGCGCCGCGGGCCAGGCCGATGGACCGGGCTGCAGTATGCGCCCGCGCGGTATCTAGGAAGGTCATGATCGTGCGGAACGCCTTCCCTTCCTCACCTACCAGTGCGTCGGCGGGCAGTACGAAATCGTCGAACGACAATTCCCACGTACTCCATCCGCGGTAGCCAATCTTGCGGACCTTGGTGCCGCTGATCCCTTCTGGGAAGGTGCCGCGCTCCTTCGGGATGAAGAACGCCGACACGCCTTCATGGCGACGCCGCGGATCGGATGCGGGCGAGGTCCGCGCGAACACCTGCAGGTAGTCCGCGCCATCGGCGAAAGTGCACCACATCTTGGTGCCGTTGATGACCCACTCGTCGCCGCTTTTCGTCGCGCGGCAGGAGATGTTGGCGACGTCCGAACCAGCCTCAGGCTCCGAGATCGCGGTTGCCCCCAGGAATTCCCCACGCACGGTCATTTCGAGGTACTTCTTGCGCTGGTCTTCCGGCAATCCCACCGGCACGCTCTGCCCACGCGCCAGGATGCTCGCCACGCTCATCCAGCCACGCGCGAGTTCCTCGGCGACGATGCAGTACTCCAAAGCGCCCAGGCCCAGGCCGCCGTACTCCTCGGGCACCATGATCCCGAAGAAGCCGACCTCGGCCATCTTCTCGCGCAGGCTCATCGGGATCTCGCCCTCGACGGGGTCGAGTTCGTTGGCGACCGGCAGCACCTCGCGCATGGTGAACTCGCGCGCGAGCAACTGCAGTTCGCGCTGCTCCTCGGTTAAGCCTCCGGCCAGAAAGTCATCGTTCGGCAGCATTCGTTCCTCTTTACTTGTCTTCGGATCGGTTAGTTCGTCAGCCGCTAGTGGGATGGTGTCAATGCAGCACCGGCGGCGGCAAGCGCCGCGGTGAGCTCTGTCGCGGAGCCAAGGTCATCGACGTTGCGCACGGCATCGACCAGCGCATCGACGACGGCGACCTCGAGCAGCGGTTCGGTCAGGGACCGGAACTTCTGCTCTAAGCGGCCCCATTGGTCCTGCAGTTCGGACATGGGCGCCGGGATCGTCATATCGATGGCTGACGTCAGGGTGCGACCATCGTTCAGTTCGACCTCGACCTCGGTGGTGCTGAACGGGCGGGCGGGGTCTTCGAGGACTTGCACCCGAGCGGCCATGTCTTGCACCTGTGCATCAGACATCGACGACGGGTGGAAGTCTGCCTCACCGGCACTTCCCCGAACCCAGGCGAGTCCGCTGGTGAATGCGAGGCTGAATTTGCCCTGTAGTTCGGTACGAGCGTTGGTCTGATCGCACATGCCAATGTGCCGCGAGGAGACGCCGAGACGGATGGCTCGGACGTCGGCGTCGCCAGCCTCGCCGCGCAGTCGCCGCAGCGATTCGATACTGGAGTGCGTTCCGTAGCAGGAGGCGTGGTACTTGAACAACATGCCCAGCGTGCGCCAGTCGTCCGACGGTGCGGCGAGCTGGTCGGCGACGATCGTGGGATCGCCGGGCACCCGGTGAGTCCGGAGGTAACCTTGCGTGCCATCCAGCCGTGTCCCCGGGCCCGTCGCCCCGGCTTGCGCGAGTTGGGCAGCGATCAGGCCTTCAGCTGCCGCATGTCCGACCTGCAACGACTTTCCCCACGAGCCGAACGCAGACTTCAGTCCGCTGGAAGATATCGACGCCAGGCTCAGCGTCGTTACGGTTTGCTCGTGATCGAGGCCGAGCAGCATCGCGCTGGCCGCGGCCGCGCCGAAGATCCCCAACGTCGCGGTCGAATGGAAGCCCACCTCATAGTGGCGCGCACCGACCATGTCGCTCACGCGCGATTCGGTCTCGATGCCACCGATGAACGCGCGCAGGAGCGCATCGCCGCTCGCACCATGAACTTCGGCTAGCGCGAGCGCCGCAGGCAGCACCGGTACCGTCGGATGACCGAAAGAGGAAAGCACGTCGTCGAAATCGAGCACGTGTCCCGCCGTACCGTTCAGCCGAGCAGCCAGCATAGGCGAGGTACTGCCACCACCAATGAGCGTCGCGTTACCGGGGACCGCGGCGGGATTGAGCACGTCCCGCAGGCCACGCATCGGGTCGCTATGGGCTGCGGCTAACGAGACGCCGATCCAGTCGAGCAGGCTGGACTTCGCCACCATTCGCACCTCGTCTGGGATTTCCCCCGTGCGATAGTGCGGCAGCGCCGTCGCCAACATCTCCGTCTGATCCTGCATACCTCGACACCTTTCGTTATGGCGCTACTGAATTCAGCCTCGTTCGGTCCAGGCCGTCAGGACGTCGTCGTAGTCATGCTCGCCCAACAACGGTCCGCGATTCGTGATTCGCGCTGGCGTCTGGCTGAACTTGAGCGGTACGCCGGCGACAGTGACGGGTTTATCCGATCCCGGTTGCGGCACATCGACGAGCATCTCGCGCGCCGCGACGTGTGGGTCGGCGTAAATGTCGTTCATATGGTTCACCGGGCCGACCGGGACTCGCCCACCAAGTTTCTGCACGATCTCGGCGGTCGTCTGAGCCTTGACCCACTCGACCACCACCGGCGCCACCTCGGCTCGGTGCTGCACCCGGTTGATGTTCTCGGCGAACCGTGGGTCGCTAGCCAATTCGGGGCGGCCCATTTCCTCGCACAGAATCGGCCAGTGACTTGGGCCCTGAGCCGCCATCGCGATCCACCCATCGGACGTCTGGAAGATGTCGAACGGGAACAACAGCGGGTGCGAGTTGCCGACGGGCTGCGCGACGTGGTCGAGGTACGAGTACTGGTACACCGGTCGCTCGCACAATGCGAGGACGGCGTCGTACATCGCGATATCGACGAACTGCCCCTCCCCTGTCTGCTCGGCATGCCGAAGCGCGGCCAGGACGCCGAGGGCGAGCAGGGTGCCCGGAAAGATGTCCCCGACCCCTGGCCCGGACTTGATCGGCTGACCGTCGGCGGTGCCGGTGATTCCCAGAAATCCGCCCATTGCCTGCGCCACGACGTCGAACGCCGGCCATTCGGTGTAAGGGCTGCGCCCGGAACGTGGATCGCCGAAACCGCGCAGCGTGCCGTAGACGAGTTCCGGATTGACCTCGTGCAACGTCTCGTAGCCGAGGCCGAGTCGATCCATCACGCCCGCTGAGTAGTTCTCCAGCAGAATGTCAGCGTTGCGCACCAACTCGAGAAACTGCTCTTTGGTCTGCTCATCACGCAGATTCATCACCAGGCTGCGCTTACCGCGGTTCACCGACTGGAAGTACCCAGCCAGGCCCTCGTCGGTATCGCCGGCTCGGTGCGGACCGCTATGCCGAGTGACATCGCCTTTCGGCGGCTCGATCTTCACCACGTCAGCGCCAAGGTCGGCCAGGATCATCGTGCCGTAGGGCCCGGCCAGCATCGCCGTCAGATCGAGCACCCTCACCCCGCGCAGCGGTCCGGTGGATGCCTTGCCGGTTACTCCAGGCCGCATAGCCGGGCCTGCTCCAGCACGGACTCGAAGATGCGCGCGGTAGCGGCGTCGATCATGACGCCGTTCAAACTAGCAGCACCGTTTCCTGCGGCCTCTGCATCGCGCACCGCTTGTACGACCGCTTTCGCATTATCGATCTCGGCACGGGTCGGCGCGAATACGTCGTTGGCGATCCCGACCTGGCTCGGGTGGATCGCCCACTTGCCGACCGCTCCGAGCGTGGCAGCCATCGCCGCCTGCGCGCGGTACCCGTCGGCGTCGCTGATCCCACCGAAGGGGCCGTCAATCGCATCGATGCCGTTCGCGCGGGCGGCCACGATCATCCGGTTGCGAGCGAAGTGCCACATGTCGCCGGGGTAAGTGAACGCGCCGCCGGAGCCACTGCCGATGTGCCCGGCACGGATTCCCTGGCTCGCGGATAGATCGCCGACGCCGAGGATCAGCGCCTCCAGCCGCGGGCTGCACGCGGCGATCTCCTCCACGCAGGAGAGCGCCTCGGTCTCCTCGATCAGCAGCTCCAGGCCGATACGGCCGATCTCAAGGTCGTTCGCGATCTCGACCTGAGTCAATAGGTCGTCGACGAACCAGACATCGCGCGGCGACTTGACCTTGGGCACGATGATGACGTCAATATTGCGCCCTGCGCCACTGACTACGTCGATGATGTCTCCGTGGCACCACTGAGTGTGTACGCCGTTGATCCGGTAGGCGCGGGTCTTCTTGCCCCAGTCCTCGTTATTCAGTCCGGCGACGATGTTGGCGCGCGAGGGCACCTTCTCACTCGGCGCGACGGCATCTTCGAGGTCCAGGAACACGAGGTCAGCATCACTCGCGGCGGCCTTGCTGATCATCTTCGGGCTGCTACCAGGAGTCGACAGCTCACTGCGACGAAGACGGTTCGGACGATTTCCCATTATTTGGTGCCCTTCCAGTGGCTCTTTCGTTTGATAAGTGCGGTCCGCTCTCCCGAGAACACCATGACGCCATCCTGGCGGACGCCGTAGTGACGGAAGGTGACGATGCCAGCGTCCGCGCGATCGCTGTCGCGGACGTCGATGACTTCGGAGTACGCGGTAATCGTGTCCATATGGGTGACCGGCGCAGTGAAGCGTAGGTTGGTGTAGCTCAACTCAGCGAGCGCATGCTCCATCGTGTCGAAGCCAGTCAGGCCCAGCACCAACGAACCGGTGGCGAGCCCGAAGACCAGGCGCCCCTGAGCCAACCCGTTCGGGACGTGCTCGTTCCAGTGCCCCTCAGCAGTGTTCAGTACCTGCTTGGCAATGCCCGAGCCTTCTAACTCATCTACGGTCGACGAGCGACTATGGCGCATCTTCCGACCGAGCGTGAAATCCTCGAACCAGCCGAACTCGCTCAAGAGGTGAGACTGGCTGGCGTTCACAGTTGCACTCATCGCGCAACCTCCGTCCTCGACGCGTCCTTGCTGCGGATCAGGTTGGATCGCCGGTAGGTCAGCACGATCTCACCGACCGCGTCTCGCACGGTGGTCTTCCACGTGACGATTCCCGACTCGGGTCGGCTGGCTGATCGGCGAGTGTCTTCGACGACGGACTGCGCGGTGACAGTGACACCCGGGTAGACGGGTCGATGAAACTCGACGTCATTGACTCCGAGGAAGGGACCACCGCCCTCGCTGAGATCCTCTACCGAAAGCCCGACGGCCACGCACAGCAGCAATGTCGGATTAACCGGGATATCGGGGTGTCCGTCGGCCTGCGCATACTCCCGATTCAGGTATAGCGGGCGCCAGGCACACGTATCGGTACTGAACTTGACCGTGTCGGCTTCGGTAATCGTGCGTCCCCAATGATGGTCGAAGACTTGGTCGACGCTGAAGGATTCAAACCTGTTGCCGTGTGGCACCAACTCGAAATCCGTGAAGTCCGGCTGGGTGGTCAATCTCGACCTCCAAATTAGTAGGTAGCCAACAACCTACCGTCATGGCACATAAAACAACAGGGCGTTATTCGTTCGTTACCTTGGAGCGGCTGACCAACCCCATAGACTAGGCCAACATGTACTGAGCGCTTACTACATTGCCGAGAGCCTTCTGCGGCGCGAAGGCCACAACTAGCTGGGGGACGCTATGACACAGACGCCCGCCCGCCGCGGTCGCCCACCTGAGTCCGCGACCGGGGACACGCGCAAGCGGATCTTGAACGAGGCCGCGAAGTTATTCGCGCGACAAGGGTTCCATGGAACGAGCGTCTCCGAAATCGGCAAAGCCGCCGGCGTCCAATCCGGAGCGCTGTACTACCACATCAAATCCAAAGACGAATTGCTGTGGCAGATCCTCATCTCGTACATCGAGGACATGCTTGAAAGCACGCTGAAGACGGTCGCCGAACACGACGCCCCCGAGGAACGGGTGCGCGCCATGGTCCACAACCACATCACCCAGATCATTCGATACCGCCGCCACGTGACCATCGAACTTCGCGACCGCGCCGCGCTGTCGAAGCCACACAAGGAGCAGTTGCAAGCGGCTCGCGACGAGGTGCAACGCCTGTGGCAACAAGCCATCGACGATGGTGCCGCGGCCGGCGTTTTCCGCTCCAACGATCGGGTCATCACCAACGCGCTGATCAGCATGATCAGCCTGGTCTCGCAATGGTTCAAGTTGAGTGGCGAGCACTCCAGCGACGACGTCGCCGACATACTTGCCGACCTGGTTCTCGACGGTCTGCGAACCCCGTGATCCGACCGAGTTACTGAGGCGTAGATCACGACCACTAGACGTCAATGTCAGGTCTCTATTAAATGGATCGACCCATACATTTTCGGGCCGCGAATGCACCCCGAAAACCCAACGATCCACAGAATGAGACGGCATGCGACGAGGCCTACAACTCACGACCGCTGCGCTCGCAACGAGCCTGATCCTCGCCGGTTGCGGCGACGCACCAGCAAAGGACACCAAAGAGACGTCGGACTACCCGACGGGCATTGATCTCGTAGAGGGGTACGACCCCGAAGCCAACTTCACGTTCGCCTACACGGCGTACGCCTCGAGTTGGGACCCGGTCGACAGCATCAACGGCGCCGACATCACCTTCTGGTACCCCGTCTACGACACGCTGCTGTACCAAACCCCGGAGGGCGAGATCGTCCCCCGGCTCGCTACCTCGTTCGAGGCTGCCGACGATCTGTCGTCGATGACGCTGACCTTGCAAGAGGGGTTGACGTACGACGATGGCGCCCCGTTCGACGCGGAGTCGGTGAAGTTCAACCTGGACCGTTATCGCGCCGAGGACAGCAAGATCAACGGCGACGTCCACCAGATCGCCAGCGTCGACGTGATCGACGAGCACACCGTGAAGATCAACGTCGATGGCGGCCTCGGCTCGCTCGCTGTCGCGCTCGCCGCCCGCGCGGGCATGATGACCTCCCCCGAGGCCGTCAAGTCCGGCACGATCAAGAACGAACCGGTCGGTATCGGCGGTTACAAGGTCACCGAACAGGTCCCCGGCGATCACGTTGACTACGAGAAGGTCGACGGCTACTGGGATCCTGACGCCCAGAAGGTCGCCACGATGACGTACAAGCTGATTAGCGACGACCAGACCCGCTATAACGCGCTCGCGGCCGGCGAGCTGGACGCCGCACAGGTCAACCCCGATCAGTTGGCCGCTGCCGAGAAGGCCGGCCTGAACGTCATCGCCAAGCCCAGCGCCGTGTTCTTGTATGTCGCGCTGAACACCCAGACCCCCGGTCTGGACGACCCAGAGGTCCGCAAGGCGTTGAATATGGCCATCGATCGCGAGGCGATCGCAGAGGGCATGTACGACGGCCACTGCACCCCACAGATCCAGCCGTACTCTGAGGACAGCCCGGCGTACAGCGAGGAAATCGGTGACGGTCTGGAGGTATTCCCGTACGACCCTGAGGCCGCACAGCAGATCCTCGAGGAGAAGGGCATCACCGACCTTGAGTTGGTGAACACCACGCCCAACGTCACGATCTACACGAAGTTCGCCGAGGTCGTACAGAGCGAATTCGAGAACATCGGCATCTCGGTCGAGGTCGAGCCGGTCCCGCCGGCGCAGATGGTCCAGGACTTCTCTCTGGAGAAGACCGCTGACATCGCCAGTTCGGTCTACACCGGTCTGAATGATCCCGACGCCCTGTTCAGCCGGTACTTGGGCCCAGGTGCGCTGTTCAACCCGGGCGGTTCGGAGGATCCGGAAATCACCAAGTACGCGACCGAGGGAGCCAACTACCTCGATCCCGAGGAGCGCAGTGCCGCGTACGACAAGATGATGGACGCGTGGGTGGAGAATCCGCCGCACATCATTCCGGTCTGCATGATCCACCTCGCGACCGCGACGCAGCCTGACGTGTCGAACATCTACCACAAGTCAAGCGGTTCACCCGACCTGCGCGGCGTAGCCGTCGGCAAGGAGTAATACCCGTACCACCTGGTTGCGGCGTGCTTCCCTCATACGCGAGGAGGGAAGCACGCCGTAACTCTTTTGAGCGCCACTCTTTGAGCACCCCTACAGCGGCCATCAACCGAACACGGAGCAGGTGACGGCCCCGAGGGGCAAGGGAGGGTCCATGCGGATGATCGGCTCCGGGGCAACAAAACGACATCGCCCGCTCCGTTCGGAGCGGGCGATGTGTGTGAGCAGGTCGAGGATTAGATCCGAGTGTCGTCCTCGATGGCTTTCTCAGCCTCTTCCTCAACGTTGTCAGCCGCTGCGTCCTCCTCAACCGGAAGGCCCTCTTCGATCTCATTGCGGGCAGTCGGATCGAGGATCTCGTCGACGTTGACGCCTTCGCGCTCCAGTAGCAAGCGACGCTCTTCCCGTCCCTTGAAGCTCACCTCGGGCACAGCAGCCAGCAGGCGGCGGGTGTACGCCTGGCTGGGGTTCTCGAAGATCGCGTCGGCGTCGCCGTTCTCCACAATCTCGCCGAGATACATGACTGCGATCCGGTCGGCGACTTGGCGGACCACACCGAGGTCGTGCGTGATGAACAAGAACGACAGGTGACGCTCAGCCTGAATGTCTTTCAACAGGTTCAGGATCTGCGCCTGTGTCGACACGTCCAGAGCGGAGACCGCCTCGTCGGCGATGATGATCTCCGGCTGCGCCGCCAGCGCACGCGCGATAGCGATGCGCTGACGCTGACCGCCGGAGAACTCGTGCGGGTACCGATGCAACGCGGTGGAGGGCAGACCCACCAGATCGAGCAACTCCAGCACCCGCTTGTCGAGGTCGGTTCCAGAGAGGCCTTCGTGGATGATCAACGGCTCACCGATGTTGAACACGACCATCTTCATCGGGTTCAGCGACGCGAACGGGTCCTGAAAGATCATCTGCAGGTGACGACGCTTCGAGCGCAAGTCCTTCTTGGACAGCGCCGTCCACTCTTCGCCTAGCACCGTGACCTTGCCGGCGTCCGGCGTCTCGAGGGCGGTGATCAGCTTCGCCGTCGACGACTTCCCGGAACCCGACTCGCCCACCAGCGCCAATGTCTCACCCGCGTGCAACTTCAGCGAGACGTTGTTGACCGCATGCACATGTGCCTCGGGTCGACCGATGAAGTTGCGACGAGTAACGAACTTCTTGTCCAGGCCCTCGACGTCGAGCACGAGTTCGCCGCGCTGCGGGGCCGAGCGAGCCGGGCTCGCCGTGGTCTGGGTGCTCATTCGACACCTTCCAGTTCAAGCTCGTGGGAACGGACGCACCGGACGCGGCCGGTCTCGTCGTTCTCCAGCGCCACCGGCGCATTGCACTTATCCTGCGCGTATTTGCAGCGCGGCGCGAATCGGCATCCGTCAGGCATCTCGTGCAGCATCGGCACCTTGCCGTCGATCGAGGGCAACTTCTCCATCTTCACCCGCGTCGAGGGAACCGATTCCAGCAGACCGGCCGTATACGGGTGCTTGGGGCTGGCGATCACACCGCGGGTGGTGCCCGACTCGATGACCTGTCCGGCGTACATCACCACCAGGTTATCGGTGTACTCGCTGATCACACCCATATCGTGCGTGACCAGCAAGACCGCCATACCTTCGCTGGCCAACTGCTGCAGCAGGCGCATGATCTGTGCCTGCACCGTCACGTCCAACGCCGTCGTCGGCTCGTCCGCGATCAGCACCTTCGGCTCGCAACTGATCGCCATCGCGATCAGCACGCGCTGCAACTGGCCACCGGACATCTGGAACGGATACGCGTTGAACCGCTCTGCCGGATGCGGAATGCCGACCTTCTCGAAGAGTTCGATCGTCCGCTTCTTCGCCTCCGCCTTGCTGACGCCGGTGTGCCCGCGAATGACCTCACTGATGCTCCATCCGACGGTGAACATCGGATCGAGGCTGGTCATTGGCTCCTGGAACACCATCGAGATGTCGTTACCGCGAGAGGCCCGCAGTGCCTTACCGCGCAGCGCCAGCAGGTCGGTGTCACCGAGCATCGCGCGCCCGTCCTCGACCTTCAGCACCTTCCGCTCGAGCAACTGCATCACCGACAGGGCGGTGACCGTCTTACCCGAACCTGATTCACCGGCCAGGCCGGTGATCATGCCCGGGTACAGCTCGAGGGAGACATCTTCGATCACGTTCAGTCGCCCGCGATCGGTCGCCGCCGATACCTTCAAGCCCTCAATCCGCAGGGAGGACCCGGTGACGTCCATCGTGGTTTCGCTTGTCGCACTACTTGCCACTGCGAATCTCCTTGCCAAGTGAATCGCGCATACCGTCACCGAGGAACTGCAGCGCGAGAATCAGGATCGTGATTGCCAGACCAGGCGGAAGGGACTGGAACGGCAGTTCGTTGATGCTTTCGAACGAGCGCCGAAGCACAACACCCCACGAGGCCTCAGGTGGCTGCACGCCGATACCGAAGAACGACAGCCCGGCCTCGACGAGCACACCGTAACCGAGCAGCAGGGTGCACTGCACGATGAGCGTCGGCGCGATGTTCGGCACGATGTGCGAGCGGATGATGCGTCCGGGGGACGCGCCGATCGTCTTTGCCGCGTCGACGTACATGGACGTTCGGACCGCCATGGTTTCACCGCGTAGAACACGGAAGAAGCGTGGCGCGAACAGGATGCCGACCGCGATCATCGCGTTGACCGTGGATTGACCACGAACGGCCACGATGGCCATCGCCAGGATGATGCCGGGGATCGCGAACAGCGCGTCAGCGATACGCGAGCCGAGCCAGTCGACCCAACCGCCGAAGTAGCCAGCCGCTAGGCCGGTGGGGACACCCAGCAATAGGCCGACCGCAACCGCGATGACCGGCGCGAGGAGCGTGATAGCGGTGCCATCGATCATCCGGCTCAGCACGTCGCGCCCGAGATCGTCAGTACCGAAGATGTGCGCGTTGTGCGGCGGGAGGTTCTTGTCCAGCAGCGATTGCTCGGTCGGGTCGTACGGGACCAACAAGTCGCTGAAGATTGCGACCAGAACCAGGAAGACCAGGATCGCCAGCGAGATCATCGCCAGCTTCTGCTTCACCAGACGCTTAGCGAACCGCTTCAGCGGGCTGCCTGTCGATTCCTTACCGAGACCCTCGGCAGCGGAGATCTTGGCGTCCATTTCCGCCTGCGTCAACGTACCGTTCGACGAGTCAGCCACTGCGTCGCCGTTCTGTGGATTCTTTGGATTCTTAGCCATATCCGTTACCGCTTCCGAAGCTTCGGGTTAATCCAGGCGTAGGACAGGTCCACGATCAGGTTGGTCACGATGACGACCGAAGCCACCAGGATGACCACACCTTGAATCGCCGGGATGTCCTGCGATTGCACCGAGGTCAGCGCCAAGTCACCAATACCCGGCATCGCGAACAACAGCTCGACGACAACCGCGGCGCCGAGCAAACGCTCGACCTGCAGACCAGTAATCGTGGCGACCGAGACACCCGCGTTGCGCAGGGTGTGACGCAGTGTGATCGAACCCGACTTCACACCCATGGCCCGGTTGGTTCGGATGAAGTCCTGCCCGACGACCGTCACCACGGAGGATCGAGTCTGACGTGCGATATCGGCTGCGGATGTCGCCGCGACAGCGAGGCCCGGTAGCAACATCGAGTAGATCCAGCCGCCGAACCCTTCAGATATCGGCGTATAGCCAGTGGCGTTGAACCACCCAAGTTCGATGGCGAAGATCGAGATCATCACCATCGCCAGCCAGAAGGCGGGGACGGAAATGCCGAGCGTGGTAATACCGGTCACCAGGCGGTCGGTCAGACTGCCAGGCCGCATACCGGCGATCAGGCCGGCGGGGATGCCGATCAGGATGGCGAAGAACAGACCGACCACGATGATCGAGAGCGTGACGCCGATGCGGTGGGTCAGTAACTCGGTCACTGGAACGCCGTAGTGGAACGAACGGCCAAGGTCACCCGAGAGCGCCGAACCGCCCCAGTCGAAGAACTGGACGAAGAACGCCCGGTCAAGACCCATCTCGTGCCGCACGGCCGCGATCTGCTCTGCGGTGGCGCCATCACCGGCCATCGTGGCCGCCGGGTCACCCGGCATCAGGTACACGAGGCCGAACGTGATGCACGCCACGATCACAATGATCGGGAGCGCCACCAACAAGCGCCGAATTATGTATCCGATCATCGGCACGTCCCCCCAATTCCGTTCATCCAGAAACCCTTCCGATAACGCCGCAAGTCGTCGACGTGCTGGCCACGGTCAAAAGTGTTAGCTTTCGCCCACGCCGCCATGGCGCGCGTCACTAACAGCACCCGACTATCCGACTATTTACTGAGTGCTCACTCAATAGGTAGCGAGCGACCGTGATACTTTTGTAACCATCGTCAGCGATCAGCTGACGGCCGACTATTCGGCAGTGTTGATCGAGGGGTCCAGCCGGATATCAATTGCGACCGGACCTTCCTCGTCCAGTAGCGCGGGGACCTTGTCGAGATCATCGAGCGAGTGCACACGCAGGACGCGGGCGCCCAGCGATTCACACACCCCTGCCAAGTCGGGGAAATGAGTCAGCGAGTAACTGGGATCGACCCCATAGTCCTCGAGTTTGTAGTACTCAGCGCCGTACGCCCCGTCATTGAGAATGACCAGTGCGAGCTTGGCGCGCTGCCGGACGGCGCTGGCTAGTTCGGTCGGGTTCATCATGAATCCCCCGTCGCCCACCACGCCGACGATGAAGTCATCGGGGTGTGCGCCAATCGCACCGATTACGCCGCCAAGCCCGAGGCCGATCGAACCGAATGCGCCCATGTTGATGAACTTGCGCGGATCCGCCACCTCTAGGTAGGGCCATGCCGCGACAACGAAGCGTCCGATGTCGTTGACGACGACGCGGTCCTTGGGCAGCAACCGATTGAGTTTGACCATGGCCGAACGCGGGTCGACCGTGTCAGTACCCGAATGATCTGTGAACTCGTCCTCGGGCTTCCACTCGGCCAGCTTGGCGGCGATCTGATCGCCCCACTGTTGCCCGCCGGTGTGATCGGCCTCTACGAGTAGCGCCAAGATCGCTTCTGCGCTGAGTTTTGCGTCAGCGACAACCGGCGCGTCGACCTGGGTAAACCGCCCGAACCGCGAGGGGTCCTCGTCAACCTGGATGACGGTCTTGTCCTTGGTGAGCCCGCCGCCGTCCGAGGTGTACACGTTCAGGGAGGCGCCGAATGCGATCACGCAATCTGCCTCGCCGAGCGCACCCGAAGCCACCGAATGCGACAAGGTCCCGTGAATGCCGACATTGCGTGGATGTCCGCTGAACATGCCCTTGGCCTGCAGCGTGGTCGCCAGCGGGGCACCGAGCCGATCCGCGAGCGCAATCAGCGCCTCTTTAGCGCCGGAGTCGACCGCACCGCGCCCAGCCAGGACAACCGGACGACGGGCACCTACGAGCGCTCCGACGGCGACGTCGAGTTGATCTTCGGTGGGCGCTGCGGGGCTGGCCTTCACCGGCAACGGAATTCCGGACGGCTCGGGAACCGTCACCTTGAGCATGCTGAACGGAATGTCGAGCACGATCGGTCGACGCTCCCCCACAGCACGCTGCATCGCGCGAGCCATATCGCGTAGTGCGCTGCCAGGACGATAGATGGTCTCGAAGCCAGCGCCGGCTGCCTGAGCTACGGCGGCGATGTCGACCTTCTGGAAGTGTGTCGCCTCCAGCGGGGTCTCACCGGCGAGCAACACCACGCTGCTGCGGGCACGTACCGCCTCGACCAGAGAGGTCATCGTGTTGGTCAGGGCGGGGCCATGGGTCACCGAAGCGATCCCCGTCTTCCCGGTGAGCCGGTAGTAAGCGTCGGCTGCACCTACCGAACTGCCTTCGAACGACACCGGCAAGTAACGGTGCCCCTTGTTCTGGTAGGTCGCAAGGTACAGCATGTTGGCGTCCCCCATCAGGCCGAACACCGGCGAACCCTGTGCGCCCAGGAAGTCCGCAACCAGTTCGTGCAGCTCCATCGCCGTCCCCTTCACTACCTCATCCGACTGCGGTACATGTATGTAGCAGTCACTCTAAATGCGTGTGGCGCACATTACCTCACCCAGGTGACGGTAGGGAGTTGCCGGGGTCTTGTCCACAGCTCCCGCGGAACCGACCGACCCCGTCCCTTTGGTCACCTGACCCCCTACTCTCCAGTACGCCTGCGAGCACCTTGGCATCACGCCGATCGCGCGGCGACCCGCTCGTCGAGAGCGAAGTGAGCGCGCACCTCCGTGCCTGACGTTTCTGTCCGCGCACGTACCTGAAGCTGGCCACCATGCCGAGCCGCCCGCGAGTGCATACCGCGCAGTCCAGAGCGACTGTTATCCGCGACTGATGGCATAAAGCCGACACCGTCATCAACCACGGTGACGACGAGCGCACGCCGGTTGTGCTCGATCGTCAATTCGACCGCGATGCAGCGGGCGCGCGCATGCTTCACCACGTTATTCATGGCTTCCTGCACCAGTCGATACGCATCGGCGGCAACTTCGGTTGGCAGACGAGTCAGATCCGATTCCGCGTGGACCGCGATTTCTAGACCCGACTGCCGGGACAGCTCGTTCGCGTGCACCTCGAGCGCTCCGCGCAAATCGTGCCGATCCAGCGCTTCGGGCTGGTCGAGGTAGGTCGCCTCACGCAGCGCAGCCACCGATCGGGCAGCCATTCGTTGCACATCTGCCAACCGCTGCCGCAAACTCTCGACATCGTCGTGCGCGGCCAGCGCGGCTTCAACCTGCAGGTTCAGCGAGAACAACTGTTGCGACAGCCCATCGTGCACGTCCTGGCGCATTCGACCCCGAGCGGCGTCGGCGGCCTCCTTCGCGATTCTATCGAAGTTGTTGGCCGTGTCGACCGCAGTCCCGACTACCTCGCCGAGTCTGAGCAGTAACGCGGCGTCCAGTTCAGTCGAATCCGAAAACCCCGCTCCGAGCACCCCGACGCAGCGCGACTCGGCCATGAGTGGCACCGCGGCCCACACGCTTCGATCCTGACCGCGCCGCACTACATCCCACAATTGCGCCCAACGATCGTCCGTCCCGATCTCATGCCGCACCTGCGGCATCACGGCGAGGCGCCGCTTATGAAAGGCGACCCGCATTGGCGAAGGAGCGCCGCGCTTGAGGCAGGCGTTCAAGCATGTTCGTCACGCGGTCTCACAGTTCTATCGGTCTCATGCTTGAGTTCTAGTCAAGTCCGACCAGCTCAATACCGACAGCGCTGTTTGTTGCGATCAGTCGCGACAAATGTCGCGTACTGGGTCGGCCACGACAAGCGACGATCTGACGTCTGTCGTGGCCGACGCGGGACTACCCCTCTCGGCAGCGGCTACGTACATAACGGGCAACCGACTCGAGTGCCCGGCGCCCCTCGGGCAATCGCGATTCGAAGAACGGCAGTACATGTAGCCCGTACGGCCAGACGTCCAGATCGACGCGCACCCCCGCCTCGCGCATGGCTCGCGCGATCAGTAGTGAGTCATTCAGCAGGACCTCATCGGCACCCACCTGCACATGCATCGGTGGTAGTCCGCTCAGATCGGCGTACACCGGCGACGCGCGAGGGTCGGTCGGGTCCCCGCCGTCAAGGTACGCCGTCGCATACCTACGCGCGGCCGCCAGCGACACAATCGGATCGTCGTCGGCCCGCGTCAGGTACGAGCCACCGCCGACGGAAAGGTTGGTCATCGGCGAGATGAGGACCCCGCACGATGGCTCCCGCAAGCCGGCGTTGGCCGCTCCCAGAATCGTAGCGAGGGCGAGCCCGCCGCCAGCCGAATCCCCCGCCACGATGACATGCTTGTCCGCCAACGGTGATTCGGTCAGGGCTTGATAAGCGGCGAGCGCATCGTGGTACGCGGCGGGAAACGGGTGTTCCGGCGCAAGCCGGTAGTCGACCGCGATGACCGTGACCTCAGCAGCTTCCGCGAGCGCACCGCACATACTGCGGTGGGTCGCCAGCGAACCGATACAGTACCCACCCCCATGGAAATAGAGCATGACATCGCCGTCCGACCTGACGTCCGGTTCATGGATCTCCACCGGGATCGCGCCAAGCAGATCCGATCGGACCGACACGTCGAGGTCCCGATTACTCATGGCCTGTGCATGTGCTTCGTAGCCACTGCGTACGGCTTCCATGCTCGCTGACGGATCGCTCGGCCGCTGCAGCAGCCGTTCTCGAAACGAGACGTATTCGCTGCTGGCCGTCACCGCCGCATTCGGTTCATCCGATCTCGTCATTCTCGCCCCTCATCACCGTGCTGCCTCAGTTCGCGTTTGAGTAGCTTGCCCGTTGTGTTGCGCGGCAGTGGTTCGGACCGAAAATCGACACGTTCGGGCAGCTTGAACTTCGCTAGGCCGCTCGCCAGGAACTGCAGCAGCGAGTCCGCGTCAACGTCGAAGGCCGGCTTGAGTACGACGACCGCACGTACACGTTCACCCAATCGCTCATCGGGATAACCGACGACCGCAACCTCCGCCACGGCTTCGTGTTGCATGATGGCGTTCTCGACCTCGGATGAGTAGATGTTCTCCCCGCCGCGGATGATCATGTCTTTAACTCGGTCCACGACGTAGAGTCGACCGTCCTCGTCCATCCGAACCATGTCTCCGGTACGGAGCCAGGGACCATCGAACGAGTCGGTTGCGCCCTCGGAGGCCCAGTATCGCCGGGAGACATGTGGTCCACGGACGAGGAGTTCGCCCACTTGTCCCTCCGGCGCCTCAATCCGAATGTCGGTGCACACATTGAGATAGCCCACCGAGGCGGGGTGAGCAACAGCGTCCGCATCTGGGAGGTATGTCGCGTTCCCGTACTCAGTCATTCCGTACCCATTTCCCAGACGCGCGCCGGGATATCCGGCGGCCAGCGCCGGCGGCAGCGTCGTGGGTACGGGCGTGGAGCCATACAGCACGGTGCGCACGGAGGACCGGTCTGTGGATTCAAAGTCGGGGTGCGCCAGCACCGCGAAGTGAATGGTAGGGACGGCCAGCAGCGAGTTGACCCGATACTTCTCGATGCAGGCCAGATAGTCGCTGGCATCGAATCCGGTACGGATGACGCAACTGCCACGCGAGCGGAAGGTGGTCAGCAGTTGCGTCACCAACCCCGCCGCGTGGAACAGCGGCATCGCGACGAGCGATACGAACCCGGTGGGCACACTGTCGTCGATCTCGAGGGCACGGCTGAACGCTTCGGTACTCGAGAGCAGGTTCGTGTGCGTCAGCACCGCGCCCTTGGGAAATCCGGTCGTACCGCTGGTGTAGCAAATAGCCGCGACGTCGCCCGCAGCCACTTCCTCGTCGTAGTATCCCGACCCGCGAGGAACGTCGGACCCCGCGCGCAACGTCAGCACGGCAGTGCAGTTTTCGACGATGTAGGCCAGTTCACGCTCGGTGAGTTTGGGATTCACTGGAACCGCGATGGCCCCCGCCAGCAGTATTCCAAAGAAGCTCTCGATCCACGGCAGTCCATTTCCCAGATATAGAACCACTCTGTCGCCATGGACGACTCCGCGATCTCGCAATCCACCCGCCACCTCACGGGCGGCCTGGTACAACGAGGCGAATGTATGCACCGATTCGTCCGGGCCGACGAGGGCGGTCTTGTCGCCGCTGTCCGCTGCGGCGTCTCTCAGGAACGCCAACAGCGTGGGCGGGATGTCGGTGAAGTGCCGAATCCCCTCTGCGTCGACTTCGGTCCCGGTGAGCGCCAATGCGGTTCGCAGTGGGTTATCCATGATCGACATCCTTCGCGGAGCTCTTGGCAATCACATAGTCCTCAAATCGAGGTCGCTCGGTCATCCGCCAGTAGTCAACACCGCGGAACGGTGTGTTGATGGTGACCCGTCCAGACGAGTTCCGATACCAGTTCGTCGCACCGGGGTGGGTCCAGATCAGCGATTCGTGCTCTCTATCTACCTCAGCGTTGTACTGCTCGGTAATGTCCGCACGCGGCTCGATTGACCACCACTGTTCCTCGATCATCCGAACGAGTATCTGGGCGATATACGCGGCCGCACACTCCGCTGGGTAGATCGCGCTGCCGCCGTGTCCGATCGCGGTGTGTGGGCCGCCCACCATAAACAGATTCGGGAATTCAGGTACGCCAATGCCCAGGTACGCCGATGCATTGTCATCACCCCAGACGTCTCTGAGCGAGCGGCCGCGCGCGCCGACGATGTCCATTGGCCACAGCATCCGGTGGCTGTGAAAGCCGGTGGCGAACACGACCAGATCGACGCGATGCCGCGCGCCATCGTCGGTGATGACACCGTCCTGATACAGCGCAGACACGGCGTTGGACACCAGGTGTACGTCGGGTCGTTGAATCGTCTGTAGCCAGTTATTGTCCATCAGAATCCGCTTGAGGTATGGCGGATAAGCAGGAACTGTCTGCGCGATCAGATCGGGATGCGCGTCGAGCTGGGTAGTGATGTGCTGCGTAAACGCCTCTCGGATTCGGTCGTTTCTCGCGTTGATGGATCGGTCCTGATGCGGCCATTGCGGATCGCGGTGCAGGGTCGAAAGGAGCTTGTCCTGGAGCAGCCAGGTGAGCCGAAGCCGATAGAACGCCGCGTAATAGGGCATCTGCGACATGAGCGTCTGAGATCCGCGCGTGAGATCACGGTGATAGTTCGAGCTGGGCACCACCCATTGCGGCGTGCGCTGGAATACGAACACGTCGGCTGCGGTGCCGGCTAAAGCGGGCACGATCTGCATAGCGCTCGCGCCGGTACCGATTACTGCAACGCGCTTGCCGACGTGATCGACCGAGTGGTCCCACCGCGCCGAGTGAAATGCCGGAATCCTGAGATCGTCCATTCCCTCGTACGGCGGAACCGACGGCTGATTCAAGATCCCGACGCAGGAGATCACGGCGTTGTACCGTTCGTGCGACTCGGTTCCGTTCTCACGCAGCACGACATCCCACATGGCATCCTGCGCATCCCAGTGGGCGCTAATTACTTCGCACCCGAACCTGCAGTTGTTCCGAACTCCGGTGTCGTCGGCCACGTCTCGGATATAGGCCAGGATCTCCGGCTGTTTGGCGTAGTAGCGGCTCCACTGCGGGTTCGGCGCGAACGAGTAAGAGTACAGGTGACTGGGCGTGTCCACCCCTGCGCCGGGGTAAGTGTTCTCCCACCAGACGCCGCCGACATCGGCGTGCTTATCCACCTGCTCGTACTCGATTCCAAGCTGCGCCAGGTTCCGGGCCATCGCGATGCCCGCTAGTCCCGCGCCAATCACCAAGGCACGGAACGATTCAGCCGAGGATGGGCGGCCGTCACGCCAGCGGATATCGCGCGCTTGAAAGCCAGCCTCCTGCGCCATCGTCGTCGCGTAGTCGTCCGGAACCGTCTCCCGCAGCGACAGCGACAGCAGCCGGAGCGCCTCGTCAGGAGTGGGCGGTGCGGGAATCTGCCGCTGCCCATCCCGCACCTCTGTCAAGACATTGAGCGCGGCCGTCCGCGCCTCCCGTTGTGCGGCCGGCGACAAACCTCCGCTGTCGTTGTCATCGAGCGGGGCCGATCGGGTGGGCTGAAACTCGCCATGCAACCACTTGTCTTCGCCGGTGAGGTGTGCGAGCGCGGCTAGCAAGGTGGGCAGGTTCGCATCCTCTAGGGCATCGCGCAGTTCGTCATCGCCGGCGATTACCGGTTGAGAAGCGCGCAGCGCCGTCACTTCTGCGTTCAGCACGCGAAGCCACCATCCACGGCGAGGCTTTGGCCGGTAATCCAGCTCGCGCGCGTCGACATCAAAAACGCGACTGCTTCGGCCACTTCATCTGCGGTGCCGAGCCGCCGCAACGGGAGCGCCTTCCGTGCCGCATCGATAATCTCGTCGGTATATTCTCCCCGCTCCCAGAACGACTGCCACATGCCCTCACCTTCGAGCATTCCCACGTCGACCGTGTTCGCGCGAATCCCGAAGCGCCCTTCCTCGGAGGCAATTCCCCGGATCAGCGCCCGGATCGCTGCCTTCGGCGCAGATGACAGCACATCGCGCTTATAGTGTCGATCGATTGCCGGAGTACCGACGGCAACAACGGCACCGCCACGCTCCCGAAGGTGTTTGAGCGCCGGCCGCACCAGGTTGAAGCACGCGATGGCATCGTTCTCGATCACCCGTCGAAACTCGGTCGGTTTCAGATCTGCGATGAACCGGAAGTCAAAGTCTGGTCCGGCTGCGTACACGACACCGGATAGGTCGTGGCCGTCGGCAAATTCATCAATGCCGCTCTCGAGCTGATCGGCATCGGTGAAGTCGAGCTGGATCAGCCGACCCTGTCGACCCGCCGCTTCGACCTGCTGTAGCACCTGCTGCGCGCGCTCGATCCGACTGCGGTACACAACCGCGACGTCCCATCCGTCGGCGGCGAGCGCCCGGCATGACGCCGCGCCCACCCCGCCGGACGCTCCTCCCACGATGACCCAGCCACGAGCGGGCTGCTGTTGACTATCTGAACTCATGTGATTCCCCAAGTCGTCATTCTTTTCGCTACACCGAACTGCGGATGTCCTATGGCATCCAGAATCCGCCGCTGACCGATACAAGTTGGCCGGTTACCTGCCGGGCAGCCCGCGCTGACGAGAACCACAGCACCGCGTCGGCTATGTCCTGCCCGCTGGTAAGTCGGCCTAACGGAATTGTGCGGAGCAGATCGCTCTCGTCCGCACCACCGAATACCTCCTGCACGCCTGCTCGCCAGAGGCTTCCCTCGCCGATTTCGACCTCGGACTGCGGGATGACGAAGCCCGGGCATACGACGTTCGATCGAATTCCGTGACGGCCGTGTTCGCGCGCGACCGTACGCGCGAGGGCCACGACCCCGGCCTTGGCTGCGCCGTAGATGCCGTGTCGCGCCTGACCATCGGCAGCGTCGCTGGCAATAAATACAATGCTGCCCTCGCCGGCATCCTTCATCCTCGGCAATACCGCCTGTGTCATGGCGATTGTGGTGAACAGGTTCAGGTCGACAGTCCGTTGCCATACGCCGCGGTCAGTATCGTTCAGGAACTTAGTCGGCTGCGCCCAGCCCACGTTGTTGACCAGGACGTCGACTCGTCCCCACCGGTCGATCGCGGCACCCACAACCTCCTCGGCCTGAGAATCAGCCACGAGATCACCGATATGCGTAGCGACATCCTGCGCACCAGCATTCCGCGCCTCATCAGCCACGCGCGAACTCTGAGGTCCATCTATATCTGCGATCAGTAAGTTTGCGCCCTCGGCAGCGAAGCCCAGCGCGATGGCGCGCCCGATATTAGACGCGCCACCTGTGACAACAACGACGGCATCCTTCAGCCCCAAATCCATATTCAACTCACTTCTCGTGCGGCGCCTTATAGGCAGCAGTTTCGTCGTATTCGTTCAGCTCGGCGATTACCGAAAGACCACCTGTGTCGATCACCGATGCATCCGGGGCGAGCATGAACGTCTCGCGCGTGGTCGGGACTCGATAGTCGGAAAGATCGAAGGTCCCCGACAGCCCGCCAGTGTCGAGTTCGGTGATGTTCTCTTTCGCCTTCAGCACACCCTCCCTGGTGAGGTCTCCGGCGTCGCAAGCCTCCTCCAGTACGGCCTGCCAGGTCAGTCCGTAGACATATCCCGCATTAAGCGCGAACGACGTCGGTTCGTCATACTCCTCTTCATACGCAGATTCGATCGTCTGGGAGAGGTCACCCTCGGCGCCCACGGGCGCCCATCCGCTGGCGAGGACGACGTTCTTCATCGCTTCGACCATCGCAGGGTCATTCAGCAGATTCGGCGCGAACGATGAACTGTTGGCGATGATGGGTAGATCCAGACCCTGCGCCGAGTTTTGCAGCACAACAGATCCGGCCCCAGCGGCGGCGGTCGATAGCGCGATGAGGTCAGCGCCATCGCTCTTGATCTTCGTGACGATGGCGGTCATATCAGTGTCGGTCGCGCCGACCGGGATGCCGATGAGATTCAGGTCGTGTTGTTCGGCGTAGTAGGTGCTTCCTTGCAGACTGTTCTGCCCGAATTCAGCGTCCAGGTAGACGTGCGCGACGGTGTCGCCGTCCTTCAGTTTGCCTTCGGCCTGCATATAGGCCAGCCCGTTGAGCATCTCGATGTCATTGGTCGCGCTCAGCACCTGGATGGTCGGATCGTCCATATTGGTGGACGACACTGCCGCCGCGATGGTGAATAGACCATCGCTGGCAATCTTGCTCTTGAGCGCGGCGATGATGTGCGAGCCCACGAGCTGCGTGTAGCCCAGGACCGTCGACTTCTGCTGTTCGTACAGCGCCATCGCGTTCTCGGGCTTGTAGCCAGCGTCCTTGATGTCGAGCACGATCTCGCGCCCGCAAACTCCTCCGTCGGCATTCGCCTGCTCGGCCCAAAGCTCGTTCCCCGCCGTCATGGCGAGCCCGTTCGCCTTGAAGGCACCGGATAGGTCAGTCAGGACGCCAATGGTGATGGCGTCGTCGGTGACACCGACATCTGTTTTGACCCCGTCGCCGGACCCGGCTCCCGAACTCCCATCGTCGGCCTTAGTTGAGCACCCGCCCAGCAGCACGCACAGCCCGAGCCCGCTTGCGGTCAGAACCATCGATCCACGCCTCATAGCGCACCTCCGCGTTAATTAATCAATCGATTGATAAATTAAGGCCGACCGGGAATACTGTCAATAGGTCCGGACGAGTTCGGTCGGCGTGGAGGACTACCGTTAGGTGCCGGCTACACACACAGAAGCGAAATGGATGGCAGTTGCTCAGCGAACGGAAGCAATCGCGGCCAGGTCGACCGCCGAAGGCCGTCGACCTTCAGGCCGAGCGAAACCTCCGCGAGGCGGCCACCCGCGCCTTCGCCGAGAAGGGTTTCGACGGGGTCTCGATCCGCGAACTTGCCGACCGGGCAGGGTTGAGCCTGTCGATGCTCTATTACTACTACCGTAGTAAGCAGGACCTGCTGCGCACGATCCTGATCGACAGCATCGAACAGTACTTCGCTCAGCATGAGGCGCTGATGAGTCAAGCATCCAGCGATCCGGTTGACCGGCTCGCGAAATTCGTCGAGGGCAGCGTTCGCTACCGGATCGACTCACAGGTTGAGAGTCGACTGATGCTGACCGCAACCCGTAATCTCGGCGCCGAATGGGAGCAGTACGACGAACAAGTCACGTCAAGAACAAACCGTGACCTCGGCGGAATCATTGAGCTCGGGATAGCCGAGCAACTATTCAGCACGCCGTATCCATCCGAAGCGCGACGCTCGATCATCGCGACGTGTAACAGCATCGCCTTCTGGTATCAGGCAGGTCGGGAACTGTCCGCCGACGATATCGTGCAACGCCACATCCGGTTGGCGTTGAACGCGGTCGAGTACGTCGGGGAATACTAGCCTGCGAAGTGCGCCAGCCAATCAGCAAAGCGCAGTCCGGTAATTCGCTCGTACGCCTCGACGTACTTCGCGCGCGTCGCTGCCACGACGACCTCCGGCAACGCGGGCGGCTGCGAGGCACCGTCCCAGCCGGATGGTCCCGTCAGCCAGTCGCGCACGTACTGCTTGTCGTACGACGGCTGAGACCGTCCCGGCTCGTACTGGCTTGCCGGCCAGAACCGGGACGAGTCAGGAGTCAGCACCTCATCGGCCAGCACGAGACGGCCCTGGCTGTCGTGGCCGAACTCGAGTTTGGTGTCAGCCACGATCACGCCGTTGCGGCGAGCGATCTGCAACCCGCGTTCGTACACTCGCAGCGTGACGTCGCGCAACTCGGACGCGAGCGCCTCGCCGTGCACACTTGCCACGTGCTCGAACGAGACATTCTCGTCGTGATCGCCGATCTCGGCCTTCGTAGCAGGAGTGAAAATCGGTTGCGGCAGTTCGCTTCCGTCCACAAGTCCGGCCGGCAACGGCACACCGCACACATTGCCTGCCGCGTTGTATTCCTTGAGCCCCGAGCCAGTCAGGTAGCCGCGCGCAACACACTCAACCGGGACCATCGACAGCCGGCGCACCAGCATCGAGCGTCCGCGCACCGAAACAGGGATGCGCTCGTCATCGACGGCGACGAGGTGGTTCGGGACGACGTCCGCCAACTGTTCAAACCACCAGGTCGACAGGGCGGTCAGCACTGCTCCCTTGTCCGGTATCGGGGTATCCAGAATGTAGTCGTACGCCGAGATCCGGTCGCTGGTCACGAACAGCAGGTGCTCGTCGTCCACCTCATAGATATCGCGGACCTTGCCGGACGCGATGTGTTTCAGATCCAGCTCACTCATTGGTTACTCCTCCACCGGAACCCCTGTACGCCACCACGCTATCGGCCGACGGATGACCCTAACGTGCGCCCCTGCACGATGCGAACCCGGTGCGTTCCGCAGCGCTATCCGGTGCCAACGCGTCCGCTGCGGCCGGATGGACGATTCTGCCGCATCTGAGTTCAACCGCATCTGAGTTCGGCCGCATCTGATCACGGTCGACCTCGCCGCGGCCAGACCTGAATTGCGGCCAGAGTTCAATAGTGGCTCACGGAATCAGCACGGCGCGGCCCGTGACCGCACCAGCTTCTAGGTCGGCGAACGCCTGCAACCCATCGGCGAGCGCATATCGTTCGGTTCGCACCGCGATTCGGCCGGCACGCGCCAAGTCCAGCACTTGACGCTGGTCGGCGCGCGTACCGCCGTACGAGCACCGCACATCCACGCCCCACGGCAATACATCGGTCGCGGCGCTCGCGCTGTAGGTGAAACTGCCCGCGCCCAGGCCGACAAACCGCAGCGCCCCGTCTGGGGCGATGAGGCCGGTAGCGAGGTCCACGGTCGGCTGGATACCCACGAAGTCGAACACGGCGTCCGCCCCGTAGCCGCCTGTCAGTTCCAGTACTTCCTCCGCGGCGTCCGCGCTGAGGACCCTCTCATCCGCGCCGTGCGCGAGGTCAAGTTTCTGCTGGTCGACGTCCACGGCCACGATCCGGACATCACTGGTGGCCCGCAATATCTGCAAGCCCATATGCCCAAGGCCGCCCAGGCCGATGATCACCGCGGTGGAGCCGGAGGTGAGCCGGTGCCAAGCCCCGTTGATCGCGTGCATCGGGGTTAATCCGGCGTCAGCGAGCGGCGCGGCGGTGACGGCATCCAGCCCGTCGAGCGGTTCAAGGAAGCGTGCCTTTGCCTTGATGTACTCGGCCATCCCACCGTCTGGGCCGAGTCCGGGGCACGGCGGCATCCCATGTCGCCCGCCGGTCGTGATGCACACATTGTCGCGGCCGGCAACGCACTGGCGGCACCGACCACACGCCCAGACCAGATACACCAGAACGGCATCGCCCGCGGTGAAGCCGTCGACGGCTGCGCCTGTTGCTGCCACGTGACCGGCAGTCTCGTGGCCGAGCGTCAGCGGGATGGCTGGATACGCCGGATGATGTAGTACGTGCAGGTCCGAATGGCACAGGCCGGCGCCGGCCACCTTGACCAAAACCTCGTCAGGCTCGATCTCGGGTACGGGTACGTCGTTGATGTCAATATGGCCGGGGGATGTGAGCTGCAGCGCCTTCATCAACCGACCCTAGCGAGCCCGACGCATCCGCCGCGAGTACCCGCCGCGCTCTACTATCGACTGCTCACGGACACCGGCGGCAATACGTCAACTCCGCTGCGCTCGCACCGCACTCAACTCGATGACCGGGTGGTACTAGGACAAGCGCGCGAGGCTACGCAGATCGCCCAGGTCGCGCAACACCGTCGGCTCACCCGCGGACGACAGGTCGGTCATGAACCGCTCCGGGTCGACCAGCACGATGCCGATTCCATCGAGCGCGAACCGGCGCATCCCCTCGGCCAGCATCCGCTGCGCGACGTCGTTCAACGACGACACCCGACGTAGATCGAGCACCAGCTGCTCGTGCTTGTCGTGATCGTCGGCGAGCAACCGCAATACCCGTTCGGCGCCACTGAACTGGATCGCACCCTGCAAACTGCACACCCGGATCGTGCCGCCACGCGGCGAGCGCAACACCCGATCGCGTCGTACGACCGCCCGCGCCGGTTCGGCGCCCTCCATAATGTGCATACCCATATCGCGCGACATCCGGTCACACAATCGAACGCCGCGAAGACTATTGCCGTGCTCATCGAGTCGCGGGGAAAGTGTCGCGATGCCGACCTGCCCGGGCAGGACGCCGAGGATGCCGCCAGCCACGCCGCTCTTCGCCGGGAAGCCCACATTGGACATCCAATCACCGGCTGCGTCATACATTCCGCAGGTCATCATCACGCTGAGTACCTGACGCACCACCGATGGCGCGACGACCTGCTCGCCGGTGACCGGCTGTACGCCGCCGTTGGCGAACGTAGCGCCCATCAGCGCCAGATCGCGCAGCGTGACGTTGATCGAACATTGCCGCGTGTAGCCCTCGACGATCTGCAACGGGTCAACTGTGAATACGTCGTAACTGCGCAGCATGTTGGCGATCGCGCGGTTGCGGTAGGCCTCACTGAGCTCGGACCGGTACACCGCCTCGTCGACCTCGAGGTTTCGCCCCGCGAATGCCGACAGCCCGCGGTGCACCTTCTCGAACCGTTCGGTCGGTGAATCGGCGGGTCCACCGATCAGCGAGTGCGTGGTCAACGCGCCAGCGTTGATCATCGGATTCAGCGGACGCCCAGATCCCTTCTCCAGCGACAATTCATTGAACGCCTCACCGCTGGGCTCGACCCCGACGCTGCGCAGCACGTAGTCGAGCCCGTGCTCGTCGATCGCGAGCGCATAGACAAACGCCTTCGAGATCGACTGGATCGAGAACGGCAAGTCGGTGTCGCCCGCGCCGTACACCACACCATCGATGGTCGACACACAGACACCCAGCCGATCGGAGTCAGCGTTGGCGAGTTCCGGGATATAAGCGGCATTCGCTCCAGGATTGTCTGCACCACAGTCATGCAGGATCTCGGTGAGGTAGTCGGTGACAGGGGTCTGCATCAAGAACTCCAGCCGGGTCGCGGGATGTGCGGTGGACTATCAATCACGCCGAATCAGCGCCAGGGGCGCTCATACGTCAGGCTTCAGGACCCGGCGACTCGCTGTTCGTACGGCACCTCATGCATAGTCACCTGCACCTCGTCGCCGACGCGGATCGTGCCCTCGGTACGTGGGATCGAGTTGACCGCGAACATGATCTCTCGCCCGCCGCCGATCTGCGGCAGCGCTCGTCGCTGGCCGAGCGCGTGCAACGGCTGCTTGCCCTTGTCCAAACTCTCCGGGTCGATCGTGATCATCACACACCGCCCGGATAGTTTCACCAAGTCGATCACCACGTCGCCGATCTGAATCATCGCGATGTCGTCCTCGACGAACGGTCCGGGGAGCCCGTCGAGCACGATCGAGGGCCGGAAGCGTTCCATCCCGACCGGCTGGTCCAGCCACCGGTTTACCTCTGCTAAAGACTGCGTCGAGGCGACCGTGAGCGGATACCCGTCGGCGTACATCGTCTGCCCGCCGCCGAAACCGGTGGCGCGGCGATGTTTACGCGGGAAGCGCACGACCCGCACCTCACGCCCGACAACCTCACTGACGATCGCCGCTGCCGCATCACCCTGGTCTTCCCCAAGGCCCTGCCAGGAGAACACATTCGCCGGCCGGATATCGCCCGTCGGTTCACAGGCCGCGACGACGCGAGCAGAGTTCACGAGCATCAGCGGCGGGACTTCACGCGCGGTGACCAGCGTGCCGTCCGGATCGATCACCATGTATTCACGGTCTCCGCGGATCCCGTTGGCGAGGACATCCGCCTCGGTCATCTCAATCCGCCGCCCCGACTTCAGCGGGTAGCGGAACAGTGCCGAGACCGTGACCGTCACGACAGCTCCGCGAGCCGCTCGAACGTGCCGGCGAGACGATCGACGTACCGCTGCGGTTCGCAGACTTTATCGAGGCGGGCCTCGTCAAGCGTCTTGCCCGCCACCGACGCCGCCGTACGCAAGGTCTCGCGGAACGGTGTACCGGTGTTCCAGGTCTCCATGGCTGCCCCCTGCACCAGAGCGTACGCGTCTTCGCGCGACATTCCGGCGTCAACGAGTTCCAGCAGTACGACGGAGGTGTAGATCAGCCCGCCGGATGATTCCAGGTTCGCGATCATCCGATCGCGGTTCACGATCAGGCCCGAGGCCAGGCGCGTGGCGATGTTCAGCATGTAATCGACCGTGATTGATGCGTCCGGCAACGCGATGCGCTCGACCGAGGAGTGCGAAATATCGCGTTCGTGCCATAACGGGATGCCCTCCATCACCGGCGTGGTGTAGCCGCGCACCAGTCGAGCCAGGCCAGCCAAGCGTTCGGAGATGATCGGGTTCTTCTTATGCGGCATCGCCGACGAACCCTTCTGCCCCTTACCGAATGGCTCCTGCAGTTCGCGGACCTCGGTGCGCTGACCGTGCCGCACCTCCAGGGCGAATGTCTCCAGCACGGTTGCGATGATCGCCAGCGCGTTCACCCATTCGGCGATTCCGTCGCGGATGATCACCTGGGTAGAAACCGGGCTCGGCTTCAGTCCGAGATTCTCCGCGACCTGCTTCTCGATATCCGGATCGATGTTCGAGTAGGTGCCGACCGCACCGGAGATCGCAACCACGCCGACCGCCTCGCGAGCGCGCAGTAGCCGGTCTCGCGAACGCGCCAAGGCGAACGTGATGTCGGCGACCCGATGGCCCCACGTGTCCGGTTCGGCATGGATGCCGTGGGTGCGTCCGACCTTGATCGCGTCCTTATGTTCCAGCGCGTGATCACGCAGAACGCCGATCAGGTTGTTGAGTTTGCTGAGGATCTCATCGGTGGCCTCGGTGAGGACGACGGCGAGCGCGGTATCGAGCAGATCCGAACTGGTCATGCCGAAGTGCACGTAGGCAGCGGCCTCGCGTGGCGTGGTGTTGTCCGCCCACGCGGTCAGGAACGCGATCACGTCGTGCTGCGTGGTCTTCTCGATCTCGTCGACGTCCTTCGCGTTCGGCGGCGGCGCGTTACGGACCGGCTCCACGCTGTCGGCGGGCACGGTACCGGCGGCGGCGTGCGCAGCGAGGACCTCCACCTCGACCTTGCACCACACCTCATACTTGTGCGCATCGCTCCAGATCCGGCCCATTTCGGGGAGGGTGTAGCGCTCAATCACGCGGGGCTCCTTCGTCGTACGGTCGCGGCCTCCTGCGATTCTTCCCTATCGGCGCCACCCTCGGCAGACCCGGTCGGCGCGGAGGAGATACCGCCGTTGTGCGGCGGCCGTCTGCGCCGTACGCCGCGTCTTCGACCGCGCGGCATCGCCCTCGGACGCGGCGCGCCCATAGACTTCGGAAGGGTCATGCCCATCGAGGACGGGAGTCGCAAAGTGCCACGTTCGAACGACGCGCCGGAGGGCGCGGGTCCCCCCGCGCCGAAGGGCGAGGCTCGCCCCAAGCCGGCGGCCAATCCCGTGCACCTTCCGTGGCCCAAGCGCAACTCCGACCTCGTCACGCCCAGCCTGAATGCCATGGCCAACTGGGCCTGGCGCTTCCTGCTCGTCGTCGCCGCATTGTGGGTGCTTGCCTACATCCTCGGATTCCTCTCCACCGTCACGATCCCGCTGGCCATCGCGGTGCTGCTAGCGGCCTTGCTGATGCCGGCGAAGAACTGGCTCCTGCGGCACCGGATGAATCCGATGTTGGCCACGATCGTGGTCTTCGTCGGCGGACTGGTACTGGTCATCGGCTTGATCACGTTGGTAATCCAGCAGTTCGTGCAAGGCGCACCAATGCTCGCCGAACAGGCAACGGGAGGCCTGGACCAGGTCCGCGAATGGTTGGCCGGTCTCGGCTGGCAGATCAGCGACGCCCAACTCAACGGTTGGTTCGACACCGCTACGGACTGGATCGGCGACAACTCCGACATGATCACGTCGGGGGCGCTGAATACGGCAATCTCCGCCGGGCACTTTTTAGCAGGGTTCCTGCTCGCACTATTCAGCTTGTTCTTCTTCCTGAAGGACGGCGCGAAGATCTGGGCGTGGCTGCTGAAGTTCGTTCCCGCCCAGTCCCGGGGGGCTGTCGACGGCGCTGCCGAACGGTCCTGGGCGACACTGGGCGGTTATGTCAAAGCCACAGCGCTCGTAGCACTGGTCGACGCGGTCGGTATCGGTATCGGTTTGCTCATCCTGCAAGTTCCGCTGGTCGTCCCACTCGCTGCGCTGGTCTTCTTGAGCGCGTTTATTCCGATGATCGGCGCGACGCTGTCCGGCGCGGTCGCGGTGCTGATCGCACTGGTCACGGTGAACCCGCTGACGGCACTCCTCACCCTCGGTGTCGTAGTCCTGGTGCAGCAGCTCGAGTCAAACTTCCTGCAGCCGCTACTGCTCGGTAAGGCCGTTAAAGTACACCCGCTGGCGGTCATTCTGTCGATCGCGGCAGGCGCACTGATCGCTGGGGTCATCGGCGCCTTGCTCGCGGTGCCCGTCGCTGCAGCCGCAAACGCCGCACTCAAATTCTTGCGTCAGGAGCCAACCCCTATCGACACCGAGAAGACACCCCACACATCCACAGACGCCGCGCCGGATCTGTAGTAGACAGGACACCACAGAGATCGATCGACGCTGATGACGCGTGCCGAGTCGAGGAGGCTCACGTGGCGCATTCACAGTTCAAACTGAGCCTGCCATCGACCTGGACAACGATCGACGCCGTCGGTGACAGCGTGACCGAAGCGATCCGTTACGGCACCGACCTACGTCGGGACGCAGTACTGCGACTGGAAAGCCGGACTTTCTCTGGACATCTCTCGGCCAGTGACGCTGCGGACCTCACCATTGGCCGACTGTGCGCGCAGAACCCGCACATGCAGGTCTCGCAGACCATCAACCACGACTACGGCACCAGCAGCCAGGCGGTCCGCATCGTCGTCGACGGCTCACAAGATCCGCCGATCGCGACCGCCTACGTGATGATCGCCGAGAAGCCCGAAAATGTGCGACATCGCGTCGTACCCACCGTGATTATTCAATGGGCCGCCCCGGACGCCGGAACGCTAGGGCCGGAGTTTGATCACGTCATCAGCTCGTTTAGGTTCACCCCGCGCGCACCTTTGGGCGAGTAGGCAATAATCACGGCCGTCGAGGCACCGGGCCCGGCGCTGATGAGGAGACTGAGTGAAGCAACTGATCATCCTGCGGCACGCCAAGACCGAGGCGACGGCCGCAGACGATTGGCACCGCAACCTGACCGATCGTGGCCGCGCGCAAGCGCAGTCGCTCGCACCGACGATCGCCGCGCTGAACCTGAACGGTCTCGTGGTGTACACCTCGACCGCGCTACGCGCGATGCAGACGTGGGAAGAGATCGCGCCGGCGCTCGGTAGCGATGTCGACGTGCGGCCGACGAATGACCTGTACGTCTTCGACGCCGAAGACGTGCTCCAAGTGATCAGAGAGGTCGACGACAGCGTCAACAGCCTGATGATCGTCGGCCATAACCCCGGTTTGAGTTACCTGACGTCGATGGTGTGCGGCGAAGGCCTGCCCAATGACCGGGCGGTGGCCAAGAACGGCGAACTGCGCACCTGCCGCGGCGTCCTGCTCGAGTACGACGGCCAGTGGAGCGAGTTGTACTTGGAGGACTGCGGCGTGGCCGCCTATCTCTCGCCAACCGTCGACTAGCCAGTTGCCTTCTGCGGTCTCGCCATCCCACCGCTGCCCGACCAGCCCACAGATCGCCGGACCCCATCGGGTCCGATCATCTATGGGGCCATCCGCTTGCCGTCGCAGAGCTGGCGCCAGGCAGCAGGTGGCTAGGCGCCGGGGATTTCCTCGTTGGCAGCCTTGCGTAACTTGTGCTTCTCGATCTTGTTCGTGGGAGTTTTCGGCAGTTCCTCGATCAGCCGGTACTGCCACGGTCGCATGAACTTTGGCATGTTCGCTTCGGCGTACGCCCGTAAGGACTCGTCGCTGGGCTGCTCGCCCGGCGCGGGCTGGATGAACGCGACGATCTCGTCCTCGTCCGAGCGCGGGCTTGGCACCGCGACAACTGCCGCGACCTCGACCTGCGAATGACCAGACAGAATCTCCTCGACGTGCACGCTGGAGATGTTCTCGCCACGCACTCGGATCCGGTCCCCGAGCCGGTCCAGGAAGAAGTAGTACCCCTCGTCGTCCTGCACCGCCGAATCGCCTGTGTGGAACCACTGGTTACGGTTCGCTTCCAGCGTCTTATCCGGTTTGCCGAGATACTCGTCGTACAACAGGTACGGCAGTTTCTGCCGAATCGCCCAGTGCCCGGCCACACCCGGCGCACAGGGCTGATCATCCTCATCGAGCACAGCGCACTCAAAAAACGGCACCGGCAGCCCCATCGCGGCCTTGCGGCTGACCTTCTCAGCGGGCAGCACACATATCCCGTGCGCCTGAGCTTCGCTCCGCAACTGGGCCTGGGTCTTACCGCGGAACAGCTCGTCGGGTGTGCCCGCACCGGGCGCGCACTCCTCCAAGATGACAACGCACGGACACCCAGACTCGGTCTGCCCGAATCCGGCGCTGACCGAGTCGATACCAAACCGCGTCGCGAACTCCCGATGACGCACCGGCAACGGTTGCATATGCGCCTTGTTCAGCGTGTTGCGTCGATCGTCGGAACTCACTGGGTTCGCCAGCAGCCAAGGGATCATCACGTCCAGGATGATCGCGCTGGTGCACGACTGCGCAGCGATGCGCGACCAGAACTCCGACGGTGAGAACCTATCCCACAGCGCAACCGATGCCCCGGCCCACAACGCCATCGCGACGTTCGCGTACGCACCCCCGACGTGATACATCGGCAAATCGTTGTAGACAACGTCCTGCGGGGTCAGCCGGCTGCGCATTACCCAGGTGTACTGGTTGATCCAGCGGTGCGGATGAAGCACGCCCTTCGACGGACCGGTCGTACCCGAGGTGTAGATCAGACTGCACGGCGTCCGAAACGTGATCTCGACCTCCGGACGGGCCGCGGGCTGCTCGAGTATCGCGGCGCCGTCAGCCGGCATCGGCAAACCGTCCGGCGCCGCACCGGAGATCAGCACCTGCGGGCGTACGGCGAGACCGTCCCACACGGCCGCAACCCGATCGATCAGCGAATCTTGGCATAGGAGCATTACCGGCTTGGCATCATCGAGGGAGTACGACAACAACTGACCGGCATACTGGAAGTTGATTGGCCCGTAGATCGCGGCGGCCTTCCAGATCCCGAACATCCACACCGTCGCCGCGAACGGATCGGTAGCCAGCACACTCACCACGTCACCCGGTTCGACCCCGCGAGCGCGCAGATTGCCGGCGATCGCGTCCGAACGCGCGGCCAGTTCGCGATAGGTCAGCCGCGCACCAGTCGGGCCGTAGATGACCGCCGGTGCGTCCGGTCGCTGCTCAGCATGCCGATCCAGCGCCTCGATGATCGTGGCGCCGTCCGATTCCAGCATCGCCGTCAGTTCAGCGGTCTGCATCGCGGTCGGGCTTACAGCGTCCACGCTTGAGGCGGTCGACCTAGCAGCGCCCACGTTCGAATCGGTCATGGCCGAGCTCCGAAATTCGGCCGCCCCACCAAACGAGGCAACACCTTGTAGGCGTCAAGCACCCAATCGCATAGCAGCGCGCGAGTCTCTCGTGGATCGATCACATCGTCCACTCCGAACCGCTCGGCGGTGCGCAGCGGCGTACGGATCTTCTCCAGCCGCTCGTTGATGTCGGCCAGCAGCGCGACCGGGTCATCGGAGGCCTCGAGTTCAGCGCGGTACGCCGCCTCGACACCACCTTCGACCGGCAACGATCCCCAGTCACCCGACGGCCACGCCCACTGCGTGATGTGTCCGTGCCGGTTGACCTGGCCGGCCCCGCCAACCCCGAACACGCGGCGTACGACGACCTCCGCGACTGGAACATTTGCCTGGTACGCCGCCGTAATCGCGCGCGCACCATCGCGGATCGCCCCGGTCTGCTCGGCGGCCAGGCCAATCGCCAAGCCGGCCTGGTCGGTCAGCGAGACGACCGGCAGGTGGAACGTGGTGCATAGATCGAACAGGCGCGTCATCGCCTTCGCGCCGGTCGCGGTGACCGCGGCTCCCTTGTATGGGTCAGTCGCGACGACGCCCACAGGGTGACCGTCAAGTCGAGCGAGCCCGGTCCACACCGAGCCGCCGTACTCGGCGTAGGTGAACACCGAACCCGCGTCGAAGACGCCGTCCAGCAGCGTCTTCACCTTGTAGACCTTGCGGCGATCACGCGGGACCAGCGACAGCAGCGCCTCGTCCGCACGATCGACCGGGTCATCGTTATCGATGACTGGCGGCACTTCGTAGACGGACGACGGAAGGTACGACAGGAACCGACGAATTTCGGTGAACGCTTCCTCCTCCGAGGACACCCACCGTTCGATCGCGCCGTTTCGGGCGTGCACCGCGTACCCGCCGAGTTCTTCTTTATTTAGGTCGGCGCCAGTCGCGTGCAGCACAACTGGGGGCCCGGCGACGAAGAGCTGCGCCTGCTTCTTGACGAAGATGGCCAGGTGCGACATCGCCATCCGGCCGGCCCCGAGGCCCGCGACGGGACCGCCGCCGTACGCGACAACGGGTATGACCGACAGGTTATCGACGACGAGGTCCCACCCGGGGTTGGCCGGTACGTACGTGTAACCGTCGGTCTCCAGAACCTTGACCGAACCGCCCCCGCCGGTACCCTCGATCAGCCGCACAATCGGCAGTTGCATCGCATTCGCGATCCGCTCGGCGTGAATCTGCTTGCCTTTGATTCCCGCGTCAGACGCGCCACCTCGCACGGTGAAGTCGTCGCCGCCGACGACAACCTTGCGACCGTCGATGCGGATCGTGCCGAGCACGAAGTTGCTCGAGCGCAGGTCGATGAGGTTGCCGTCCTCGTCGTACTCGCTGAAGCCTGATGTCGCGCCCACCTCTTTGAAGGTGCCTTCGTCGGCGAGCGCCTCGATCCGCTGCCGCACGTTCAGGCGGCCGTTATCGGCCTGGCGCTTGACCTTGACCTCGCCGCCCATCCGCTGGACGAGCTTCTTGCGCTCGGCGATCTGCTCTACTTCACTGGACCAATCGGCACTCGACACACGGACTCCCTCATCAGGCGAATGATTTCCCTGGGCTCAAGTGATACCAGAGCGGAGTCAGATTGACGTGGTGTCGACCACGACGCGGGATACATCCGAGGGACTTCCCTCACGCGCGAGGACCGTGTTGCCACTTAGGGGACGGTGATGTCGCCTCGTTCGGCCTTCGCTGCGATATCTCGGCGGTAGTGCGAGCCGGGGAGGTGGATCGAGTCAAGCTGACGGTACGCGCGGGCCCGGGCATCAGCGAGATCTTGGCCCACAGATACGACGCTCAGTACGCGGCCACCGGCAGAGAGCACCTGATCGCCATTGGTTTTGGTACCTGCGTGCAGGATCAGCGTGCCGGGTACCGGACCGCCCTCGACCACGATCGGGTCGCCGGCGCGCGGTGCCGACGGGTATCCGTCCGCGGCCAGTACGACGGTCACGCTGGCGCCGTCGCGCCACGTCAACGGCGGTCGCTCGCCAAGTCGACCGTGCGCTGCAGCATTCAGCAACTCGCCCAGCGGTGAGGTCAGCATCGCCAACACGGACTGGGTCTCCGGGTCACCGAAGCGGGCATTGAACTCAACCACGCGAGTCCCCTTCGAGGTCAACGCCAGTCCGACGTACAGAACACCGACGAACGGAGTGCCGCGGCGACGCATCTCGTCGATCGTCGGCTGGGCGATGTCGCGGACGACCTCCTCGGTGAGGTTCGGCGGCGCCCAGTCCAGCGGTGTGTACGCGCCCATGCCGCCCGTGTTGGGACCTTCGTCGTTCTCACCGACACGTTTGAAATCCTGCGCGGGACGCAGCGGCACCACCGTGGTGCCATCGGTGATGCAGAACAACGACACCTCCGGACCATCGAGGTACTCCTCAACCAGGACCCTCGATCGGGCGTTAATGCAGGCTGTCGCGTGCGCGAGCGCTGCATCGCGGTCGTTGGTGACGATGACGCCCTTCCCGGCAGCCAGTCCGTCGTCCTTGACGACATGCGGCGCGCCGAGTTCATCCAGCGCTGCCGCGACAGCGTCGAGATCATCGCAACTGTGCGCGGCTGCGGTAGCAACGTTTGCGGCCGCCATGATCTCCTTCGCGAACGCCTTTGACCCCTCCAGTCGCGCGGCCGCGGCGGAAGGTCCGAAGCAGGCGACCCCGGCCTCGGCGAGCGCATCGGCCGCGCCGGCAACTAGCGGTACCTCCGGACCGATCACGACCAGGTCGACGCCGAGGCGCTGCGCGAGGGCGGCGATCGCTGCCGGGTCGCTGACGTCCACGGGTTCAGTCGCGGTATCAACCGCGATACCAGCGTTCCCGGGCGCGCAGCACAAGCCGTCGACCGACGGATCGCGCTCCAGTGCGGCGACGAGCGCGTGCTCACGGGCTCCTGAACCAATAACTAGAACGTCCACACACTCAGCCTACTGGTTGCAATCTGGCTGAATCGAGTCACCGTCGCGCTGCTTATCGCGCTCAAAAGTGCCTTTCGCGCACTTCTCCGCCACGCCTGGTCTGCAAATAACGCAGCGAAAACCGCTAGGCATCGTTCTATACGCGATGCCTGCCTATTTTCGCTGCGTTTTTTGCGGCGGAGGCAGGATGCGGCGGTGTCTCCGACGCCGCGGCACAGGCGCTCGCAGCGCAGCGAACCATCCTGACGGCGCAGTAGGCGGATGTGGGCGAGCGCGAGGCGCAGGCCGGGCCCGGAACGAACACGACGGTGTAGGCCGGGTTCGGAGCGAACACGAGGCTCAGACCGGTGCGGGTCAACACGAAGATGTAGACCCGATTTGGGGCGAGCGCGACGGTGAAGGCCGCCTCCGGAGCGAACGCAGGCGCAAGCGAGACCGGAAACGGCAGCGGGCCCCTTCCGAAATCGGAAGGGGCCCGCTTACTAGCTAGGTGCTAGTTGATGACCGTGATGTTCGAAGCCTGCAGACCCTTCGGGCCCTGCTCGACGTCGTACTCAACTTTGTCGTTGTCGTTCAGCGAGCGGTAGCCGTTAGCGTTGATCGCCGAGAAGTGCGCGAACACATCGGCCGAGCCATCGTCGGGCTGGATGAAGCCGAAGCCCTTGTCAGCGTTGAACCACTTGACGGTGCCAGTAGCCATTCTTTCCTGTCTTCCTTGGACGTGCACGGCCCGCTTTTCGGACCGCTGGAGCAGCTGTGATGCTTAGGACGTCTTGCCAGGACAACAGGAGGGCAACCGCCGTACCGCTGCAACAACAAAACCAAAACCTCAACAACTACCCTGAACGCTACCTGTCAACAGCCCGCTATGCCAATGCCCTCGTTCCTGGTGCCTGAGGTCACACCCACGTCGTAGGCTGTTGGGATGCCCAACGCGAGAGGGAGATACCGATGGCAAATCCACTTCTAGCGTGGTCCGAGGACGGCGCTGCGGACGGTCCTCCCGTGCTGTTGGGCTCCTCATTAGGCGCCACCCGCGCCATGTGGGAACCCGGCCTGGGCGCGCTCAACGCGATGCGCGTGATCCGATTCGATCACCTCGGGCACGGAGCCTCAGCAGTGCCGTCGGGCCCGTACTCCATGCAGCAACTTGCCGATGCCGTCCTGCAGTTGATGGATCATCTGGGCATCGAGCGTGCCTCGTATGCCGGACTGTCCCTCGGCGGGGCGCTTGGCCAATATTTGGCGATCCATCATCCCGAACGCATCGAGCGGTTGGCCCTGCTCGCCACGGCAGCACATTTCCCCGACGAAGCAAGTTGGCGTGAGCGCGCCGCCACAGTGCGTCGCGACGGCACCGCGGCTGTCGCGGACGGCGCGATGCCCCGCTGGTTCCCGGAGCCCTATCGCGCCCAACGACCCGGGGAGATCGCGCAGTGGCTGGAGATGATTCGCAGCATTGACGCCGAGGGGTACGCCGGATGCTGTGAGGCACTCTCGGGGTTCGACGCCCGCGACGAGTTGGGCACGATCACCGCGCCGACGATCGCCATCGCCGGCACGGACGATCCGTCCACGACTCCTGAGGCGATGCGGGTGTTTGCAGATGGGATTCCTGGCGCACGGCTAGAGGTTATCGACGATGCTGCGCACCTGGTGAACGTCGCTCAGCCAGAGCAGGTCGGTGCTCTGTTGGCTGCTCACCTGAATCCAGGGCAGTGACCGAGGGCCGTCCCCGCGACTTCGTACAGTCGCTCGCCAAAGGCCTGGAAGTGATCGCCTCTTTCACAGCCGAACGTCGCCGGCAGACGCTCAGCGAAGTTGCTCGCAATGCGGGTATGACTCGGGCGTCCGCGCGACGTTTTCTGCTGACTCTTACCGATCTCGGGTACGTCGAACGCGACGGTGACCGGTTCTCGTTGCGCCCGACCGTGCTGCAGATCGGCCGCGCGTACCTTTCGATGCTCACGATGCCCGATATCGCCGAGCCACACATGCGGTCATTGGCCTCGAGAATCGGGCATGATGTCGCGCTGGTCGTGCTCGACGGGATGGACGGCGTCGTTGTCGTGGAGTCCGAACCAGGACGATCCGCGGACAACTTTGTGCGGGTCGGCGAACGGGTACCGGCACTGTCCTCGGCGTCCGGTCGGGTGTTGTTGGCGCAATTGTCCGAGGAGGACTTGGCGATCCGTACCCGCGGTCAGCACGTACCGCAGCTGACCTCGCACACGCAGCGCGACTTAACCGCGGTTCTGGAAGACGTGCGCGCGGCCCGCCGCCGCGGGTACACGATCGTCGACGATGAGTTCCGATCCGGCGTGCAATCGCTGGCGATGCCGGTATACGCCGGGATCAATCAGCATCCAGCGGCGCTGGTCATATCCGTGCGCTCGGGCAGAGTCAGCCGCGAAGAGCTCGTGAATCGGATGCTGCCCCTGCTGCAGCACACCACCCACCGCATCGAAGCTGATTACACGCGAACGGTGACCGGTTAAGGAACCGCGTCCGGGCGTTCTCGCTGCTGACCGGCCAGCACGTGGCTTCGTATAGCGAGGCGAGCATCTAGTACTGCCCAGGCCGCCGTCAGGCCGCGGTCTTCAGCGATCTATCGCGCGATATGGTACGGCGCGCGGCTAGATCAGGTCGCGGACTATGACGTTCTCTTCGCGCCCCGGCCCGACACCTATGACCGACATCGGAGCGCCGCTGAGTTCCTCGAGCCGCTTGACGTAGTTCTGCGCGTTCTCGGGCAGTTCGTCGAACGTACGGCACCCGCGGATGTCTTCGAACCAGCCGGGCAGCTCTTCGTAGATCGGCTTCGCATGGTGGAAGTCGCTCTGCGACATCGGCATCTCGTCGAACCGCTTGCCGTCGATCTCGTACGCCACGCAAATCGGCACGGTTTCCAGTGACGACAGCACATCGAGTTTCGTGAGGAAGAAATCCGTGAGGCTGTTGACCCGCGCCGCGTACCGCGCGATCACCGCGTCGAACCAGCCGCAGCGGCGATCGCGGCCGGTGGTAACACCCACCTCGCCACCCTGCTTGCGCAGGAACTCCCCCGAATCGTCGAACAATTCGGTCGGGAACGGCCCTGAACCCACGCGTGTGGTGTACGCCTTGAGAATGCCGACGCTGCGCTCAATGGTGCGTGGGCCGAGCCCTGATCCCGCCGCCGCGCCACCGGAGGTTGGTGAGGACGAGGTCACGTACGGGTAGGTGCCGTGATCGACGTCCAGCAGGGTGCCCTGCGAACCCTCCAGCAGGATCCATTCGCCGGCCTCGTGCGCTTGGTTCAGCAACAGGCGCGTGTCGGTGATGAGCGGCTTGAGTTTCTCGCCGACCTCGAGGGTCTCTTCGACGATCTGCGCGGCATCGAGCGCCTTGCGGTTGTAGATCTTGGTCAGGATTTGGTTCTTCAGCTCCAGCGCAGCCTCGACCTTCTGTTCGAGGATGCTCGGGTCCAGCAGGTCCTGCACGCGGACGCCGATGCGCGCGACCTTGTCCTGGTAGCACGGGCCGATACCGCGGCCGGTGGTGCCGATCTTGGCCTTGCCCAAGTAACGCTCGGAGACCTTATCGATCGCGATGTGGTACGGCATGATCAGGTGCGCATCGGCCGAAAGCCTGATGCGGTTGACGTCGACGCCGCGCTCAGCCAGGCCCTGCATCTCCTCGACGAGCACGTGCGGATCGACTACCACACCGTTACCGATGACCGGCGTACACCCTGGAGTGAGGATTCCCGAGGGGATGAGGTGCAGCGCGTACTTCTGGCCGTCCGGCGTGATGACCGTGTGGCCAGCATTGTTGCCACCCTGGTATCGCACGACATGGCTCACGCGGCCGCCGAGCAAGTCGGTAGCCTTGCCCTTGCCTTCGTCGCCCCACTGCGCGCCAATCAGCACTACTGCCGGCATGTGCATCCCTCATTACTCGCCGTCGAGTACGGCGCTTGTCGCACCGCACAACCGTCGTACAGCCTACGGCAGGCGAATTGTAGGTTGAGGCAATATCGATCATTCAAAGGAGCAGCCAGTCATGGTCACCGTCATCGAGGACGCCTCAGCGCCGTCCCGAGGCTGGGCACAGCACGGGTTCGCGGTGCGCGCGCGTTGGGCCGCGGTTCCGTCGCGAGACGATGTGCGCGCTGCCCTACGCGAGATCGACGAGGACGGCGTTCTGGTGTGCGGCACGGTGGCAACGCTCAATATCGTCGTGGACGGGCTGCGTCGCTCGGACAGCCTCGGTACGCCGATCGGGTTCCTGCCGTCGATTCCGGCCTCCGGTTCGCACGCTCACGAAGTCGACGCGACACTGGAGTTCACCGAGCGGTTCACGCTGCCACAGGGGATCGAGGCGACGTTAGCCGCCGAGCCCGTACCGCTGACGTTGGCGCGTAACGACATCGGCGGGGTGCTGCTGGGCGAATGCATATTTGAACGGCCGAAGCTGGCGAAGTTCGGCGCCCAGACCTACCACGACGACACGATGATCGCGGACGGACTGATTCGTGGATTGTCGGTACGTCCTGAGTACGGCGACGCTTTGACGTTGCGCGCGTCCGTCACGCCGGCCAGTGGTCGCAAACGCAGCACTACGACGTATGGCCGAGCGGTGCAGACCGCCAGCGATCCGGTGCCGATGTGGGTGGACGGCCGCGACATGGGTGAGGTCACCGGCCGCACTTGGTACGTCGACGATCGCGAACATTGGCTGCTGCGCGGTGCGCGCCGCGAAGCCCCCACCCCACCCGAGCGACGCGGATTCTTCGAGCGGATGCGGCGACGGTAGCGGACAACGCGTTGCTATCTTGAGGCGATCGCAACGGGAGGACGCCGATGAGCGCCGGACAACGCATGCTGCAGATAATTCCCGAGCCGATCAGGGGCATGCTGATGCCAGGCGAAATGCCGCTGACGTACGAACTCGCGCAACAGTTCGGTCAGTCCGATGCGATCGGACGCGAGGCGCCGACGCTGCGCAACTCGGTGAGCTGGTCATTCCAGGCCGTGCTCGACCCGTTCGGCGGCCCGCTGGAATTCAACTCCGATTACATCGGCGCCAAAGTCGCCGGGTTGACTGCCGGGGGCGCACATGGCTCGGTCGGGCACCGGTTCACAGTTGCGCTCGAAGCGCCGGGGGCGACTCATCTGCTGCTGACCACGCATCGCTTAGCGGTCGTCGGCACTGAATTCGAGAAGCTGCTCTCCATGAAGCAACGCGACCTGATCTATTTCAGCGTCGAGCGGGCGGCTGTCGGCTCCATCCAACTGGCACCCCGGCTGTTTCAACGTGCCCGGGTACGGATCGAGTTCACCGACGGCTCGTGGGCGATGGCCATGATGGGGATGTTCTTTACCCGCGCCGCCAACCGGTTCATCGCTGCCCACCAGCAACGGTGACGACGGCGACCGATCGTCACGAACTTCCTGTTCGTGGCCGTTTTCGGCACTGCGGGGCAAGATAATCGCATGTGCACATCGGAGACGCGGGAGATCGAGCGTAAGTACGCCGTCCCCGACGACGCCCCCGTTCCCTCGACCGCCAGTGTCGACGGCGTTGGCCACGTCGTCGTCCGAGACACCGTCGTCCTCGACGCGCGGTACTTCGATACTCCCGACCTCGCGCTACTGCAGCACAAGATCACATTGCGGAAGCGCCTCGGCGGCAGCGACGAAGGATGGCATCTGAAACTGCCGGGGGATGGCTTCCGGCGCGAGATCCAGCACCGGATCACCGCCTCGGACGTCGTACCGCCCGAGCTCATGGTGCATCTGCACGCGGTGTTGCGTGGGCGCGACGTTAACCCGGTGGTGCAGCTGACCACTTCCCGCACGATTCACGAACTACGCGCCGCCGACGCTGCTCTACTGGCCGAACTTTGCGATGACGCGGTTACCTCGACGCCGAGCATCGCCGACGTTCCGCAGGCATCCTGGCGCGAGTGGGAGGTCGAACTACACGACGGATCGCCGGAACTGCTGGACGACGTGGAGGCGATCCTGGTGCGCGCCGGCGCGAGCACGGACGTTGGCCCGTCGAAACTCGCCCGCGCGCTGGGACCCGCGTTGCCGTCGTCCGCACCCGCGCCGACCTGGCCTGGGTCTCCGCGTATCGGAGACGTCGCTCGGCGGTACCTGGTGCGCGAAAGCGCACGACTGATGGACCACGACTCCGGTGTGCGGCTGCACACCGACGACGCGATCCACCAAATGCGGGTCGCGGCCCGCCGACTGCGCTCGGTGCTGTCCTCCTACCGCTCGCTGTTCGCGGGCCAGGACGGGCAGGAGTTGCGTATCGAACTCAAGGCTCTCGCGGACAGCCTCGGCGAGGCGCGTGACAGCGAGGTCATGTTGGCCCGGTTGCACGCTCTGCTCGATGAGCAGCCCGAAGACCTAGTCCGCGGTCCGGTGCGAGAGCGAATCACCGAAGCGCTCACCGAGCGCTACCACCAAGCACATGCCCAAGCCCTGGTGTTCATGTCCTCGCCCCGCTACTACACACTGCTGGACAGGTTGGACGGCTTACGGACGGTCGAGTTCACCGACGCCGCCGAAGTGGGCGCCGCCGACGGGCTCGCTGCGGTGTTCGATCGGGACTGGAAGCGGGTACGCCGCGCGGCGCGCATCGCCGAATCGACCAGCGGCGCCGCCCACGAGGAGGCGCTGCATGACGTGCGCAAAGCCGCCAAACGGCTGCGTTACGGTCTGGATTCCGTCAGCGACGTACTCGGCAAGCCGGCACGGCGCGCGGCGAAAGCAGCATCGGCGGTGACCGAGATCCTCGGAGATCACAATGACAGCGTGATCACCTCCGAAGCGATCGCTTCCTTGGCGCTGGAGGCGCACGCGCGCGGCGAGGATACGTTCACGTACGGGCGGATGCAGGGCATCGAGTCGTCGCGCGCATCGCTGTCTCGAGACGACTACGCCACCGCCCTGCACACGTTGAACGGGCTACGTCTGGAAGGCTGGTCCCGGCTCTAGAACCGGAGCCACACAATCAGGCGAGATGGCCGCGGGCCTGCGGGTCCGAGTCGTCGATCAAGGTGTTCAATCGCTCGACCTCGTCGCTCTCGCCAATCAGTTCGGCGGCCTGGGCGAGGTAGTAGAAGCAGCGCAGAACGCCGCGGTTGGGCTCATGCGCCCACGGCACACTCCCCCAGCCCTTCCAGCCGTTGCGGCGTAGCGCATCAAGGCCGCGGTGATAGCCCGTACGCGCGTAGGCGTACGCCGCGATGCTCTGCTTCTGCTCAAGCGCGGCCTGGGCGAGATCGGCCCACGCGGCCGAATCCGTGGGGTGCGCGGCGGCGATCTGCTCGGCGCTCGCACCGTCCGCCCGCATCTGTTCTGCGGCGTCGTTCCGCGGCAGCGTGGTGGCGGGCGGCTGGGCCATAAGATCTTCACCGATTGACATACTGCGATCCTGCCACGGTGTCGCAATCGGGCGCCGCTATCGGGCTCACCACGCGAGCGGCATCACGTTCAACTATGCGTTGAGCCAGTTCCACGATGCGCTGGTGGGCCCGAGGCGTAACGCCATCAACGAGGCCCGAGGCGTAGCGCCCATGAACGAGACGAGGCCAGCCCGTCACCATCGTCGTGTTGCCACGACATGATCGGACTGACCTCGTACTACGAAAACTGTGGAAAGGACTACTTTCCAGCGACCTCGTTCTTGAAGGCAGTGGCTGCCTTGAAACCGGGAACGGTGGTCGCGGCGATCTGGATCTCTTCACCGGTCTGCGGGTTGCGTCCCGTACGGGCCGAACGCTCGCGGGGCTCGAAGGTGCCGAGGCCCTGGATCTGGACCTTAGCTCCACCGGCGACGGCGCCACGGATGGCAACCCCGACGGCCTTGATGGCGCGATCGGCGTCCGCCTGGCTCAGCCCGGACTCAGACGCGACCTTGGCGACGAGTTCGTCTTTGTTCATTTCTTTCACCTCAGGTTCATCGGGGATACGTGGCCACGCTAACGCCTAGCACGGCAGATCGTGCGGATATCGCGCGCTACGGCCGCGGATGTGTCAAGCGCCATGCAGCGAGCCACACAAAGGACCCCAGAGCGCGATAGCTTCCTCGTCTACCGCGTCCTGGGGAGTAGACAAAGGGTACTGGACAGTTGGTCACCGCCAGAAGTCCGGTCGGCAGACCAAGTTTGTGATATTCGCGACCACCAACCGGCACGGGTCCTAATCTACAAAATACGGGCACTACCAGGAAAAAGGGTTGCCGCGTCTAATCAGTTCGGTAGTTGCCCTTGAGTACCACGTCGCGATCAGCCGCTCGCCAAACCAAATAATCGCCGCCGTCTGAACGATCGCTCACCGCGATTTCTAGATCGTCGCCAGGAAAAACGGGGCCGACAAATCGCGCAGTAAATTCCTTCAACCTTCCGGCATCACCGTCCAGTAGACACGCGATAATTTCACGCACCACAAAACCCGAGGTACATCTACCATGCAGGATCGGTATGCGATGTCCCGCGGCGGCGGAGACTTTCGGGTCTGAATGCAACGGATTACGGCCCGCAGTCAGCCGATACAGCAGCGCCTGGTTCAGCGGGATCGAGAACTGCCAAACCTGCGCACCAGCCGGTACAGCGGCGGGACGTACGTCCCGACCGCCCTTGCGTGGCCGATCTCGAGTGAGGACCAATGTTCGGGCCGTCGTCCGGCATAACGGTCCGTTGTCGCCCACGGCAGTGTTCACCAGTTCAACCGTGAGCCCCCGGATATGCTCGCTTACTGCCCCCACCTTGTGTTCGACACGTACCTGCCCCGAGAGCGGAACCGTGCCGAACAGCTCGAGCGTCTCGGAGACCAACAACACGTCTTCCGGACGCACGCCGGCGGGCGCAAGCAACTCTGGGCCGCCGCCGCACAAGATGATGCCGTAAGTCGGGATTGCCTGCGTCTCAACACCGCTGCTGTTTTCCGTAGTGAACGCAAGCTCTGCGGTCGGATCGCCGCTACCTGCGCCGACGCCGAGCGCATACAGCAGAAGAGCATCGACGTCCCATCTACGGTTGGTGTCAGGGGGATCCAGTCGGCGCAGATCTCGTTCGGTAACACTCATGTCGTCGTCACCCTCAGATCGCACCTCATGGTTTCCAATCAGTCGCTTCCTGCTTAATTGCATCGACATCAAAGGCATTCGCGTCGACCGACGGTGATAAGTCGACGATGTCCTCCGCCTTCAACTGTTCGTCGATGATTCCGTACTCGTACATGAAGTCGATGGACTTCTGCACTTCCTCAATACTCACGTCACCGATTACGCCGGAGTCATCGGTTTCAACGGCACCTTCGAAGCGCTCTTCAACTGTCGGGACGGTCGCATCAAGCGCCTCCTGGAGGTCGCCATCCGGCTTCTGTTCCGGATTCTCTGCCCAGTGGATCTGCAAGGCGGCGGACGGGTTGGTGGCCGCGAAGACGGCGCCTTTGTAATACCCCTGAAGGAACTCGACCACCGCGTCGCGATTGTCGGCCAGAAAGTCCTTCGTGGTCGCGATTCCGCTCAGGCCAGGAATTTCGTCGAGCGGGGTCGGCAGATCAACAAGTTCTTCACCCATCACAGATGCGACGACGGCGTTCGGTCCGGTGTAGGTGGCATACGCTACGACCGTGCCATCGTTGAGCGCCTGCGCCGCCTGGCTGCCCACGCCGGTGGGAATCCACTCGACGTCCTTATCCGGATCCACTCCCGAAGCGGCCAGGGCAGCGCGACCGAATAGATAAGACGCTGAGCTCAGCGACTGGACCCCAAGCTTCTTTCCTTTGAGATCAGCAATCTCAGTGATGTCACTATCCGCTGGTACCGAAATTTGCCAGACGTTCTTGGGCTGCAGCGACACGATCCGTAGGTCTGGATTCGCGATGGCCGCTTGGTACATCGACGATGTACCGCCGTTGCTAATATCCGCCTTACCAGCCATGAGCAACTGCATCGACGCGGTCGCGCCTTGAGTCGGCTCGACCTCGACCGACATGCCCTCGTCCTCCCAGTACCCTTGGGTGACCGGAACCGTGGTGTACGGCGCAGTCGAATCGATCAGCACCGGTGCACCGACAGCGAACGTAACGGAAGAACCGTCGCCCGACTCGTCCTCGGATGAACCGCACGCCGCTAACGCACTAATGAGAGTCATGGCAGCGACAACGCTGACCGAACGACGAAGACTGAGATTCATGCAGATTGGCCTTTCGCAGTAGTACCGGGGATTTCTCTGGCGCGCCTACGGCGTCCAGTTCTCGGCTTCCTCTTTAACCGCGTCGATATCGAAGTTGTTCGCATCGATCGACGGCGACAAGTCGACAACATCCTCCGCATTCAACTGCTCGTCGATGACGCCGTTCTCGTACATGAAATCGATCGCCTCCTGGGCATCGTCCATGCTCACTGCGCCGAGATTACCGTCTGGACCCGGCTCCACCGGATACCCGAACCGCTCTTCGACTGTCGGTACCGTCGCGTCGATCGCCTCCTGCAGGTCACCGTCCGGTTTCTGCTCGGGGTACGCCTGCCAGTGAATCTGCAGCGCGGCTGCCGGATTCGCGTCGGCAAAAACCGCGCCCTTGTAGAAACCGCTGAGGAAACCGACAACCTCATCGCGGTTGCTCTCCAAGTAGTCTTTGGTCGTCGCCAAACCCGCCAAACCGGGTATCTCATCCAACGGCGTCGGCAGGTCGACTAACGGGTCATCGAGGAAGTTGTTCACGATGGCATTCGGTCCGCTGTACGTCGCATATGCATCGACCGTGCCCTCTTGAATCGCTTGTGCAGCCTGACTAGCGACCCCAATCGCGATCCACTCGACGTCAGCATCAGGATCCAGTCCGGACGCCGACACCGCGGCACGTCCGAACAGGTACGACGCCGAACTCAGCGACTGGACCCCGATCTTCTTCCCTTTGAGATCGGCGATCTGATTTATCGAACTGCTGGAGGGAACATCGATTTTCCACTGGTTCGCCTTTTGCAGCGAGATCACGCGCACATCAGGATCCTCAACCGCCGCCTGATACATAGAGGACGTGCCGCCGTTACTAATCTCGGCTTGGCCTGCAAGCACCAGTTGCAGTGCAGCAGTCGCCCCCTGTGTCCCCTGCGGTTCGACACTCAGTCCTTCATCAGACCAGTAGCCCATCTCCAGCGGAACGCTCGAGTAGGGCGCTGTCGAATCGATCAGTACCGGCGCGCCGATCGCGAACGCGACCGGTGTGCCGCCGGATGTTTCGTCGTCAGAGGAGCCACATGCCGTGAGCGACGCAATGAGCGCGACACCTATGACAGCTCCTACGACGCGGTGGTTATGCCGAAACAATGACCTCATAATGTGGTCTACTTTCCCGTGAAATTGGGCTTGCGTTTCTGCGCGAAGGACTCGCGGCCCTCCAGCGCATCGGCGCTCTGGTTGGTGGCGAACAGCCGTGCGCGAGTGATTGCGGCTTGCTCTGCAGGCGACTGCGCGACCACTTGTTCGCCAAATCCTTTGATGGTCGCTACAACGAGCGGTGCGCTCGCGGCGAGCGTGCGCGCCATCTGCAGCGCGACCTCCTCTTGCTGCCCATCAGGGACGACGCGGTTGACCATGCCGACCTCATAAGCGCGCTGCGCGCTCAATGGCTCCCCAAGTAACAGGAACTCAGCAGCAATCTTGGCGGGTACACGAGCGTAGGTGCCTGCGCACAGACCGCCGGTAATACCCACGCGCGCCTCGGGATAGGAAAACACAGCCGACGACGACGCCACTGCAAGATCGGAGTGCTGCACCAGGATGTAGCCACCGCCGACGCAGTGGCCAGTGATCGCGGCGACGACGGGTTTGCTCAATGCGACGCCCACGTTCGGTACCGCCCGCGACATATCGTCTGGCGGGTTCGTCAGGTCGGCGCCGACGCAGAATGCCCGATCCCCCGCGGCAGCCAGAACGGCGGCCCGATCATCGGATTCTTCGAACCGAATCCACACGGCGTGCAGTTCGCGAACGAGGTCGTCGGTCAACGCATTCATTTTCTCAGGCCGGTTGAGCCGAATCGTCGCGACTCGGTGTTCGGACTGGTACTCGACGAGGTCACCCATGTGATGCCTTCTTTCGTGATCGAATTAACGCGCTTCGCGGCAGATGCCGGAAGCGATGAGTTCATCGATGCACGGGTCATCGAGACCAAGCACCTCGGCGAGCACCTCGCGGGTGTCCTGCCCGTACAGGGGGGCGGGCGTTCTGCCGCCGACACGCTGCCCACCGATGACGGTCGGCAGGCTTTGGTACCGGTGCGTGCCGACCGCCGGGTGCTCCATTTCGACCAGAACACCGTGCGAACGCAGGTGTTCATCCTCGACCAGCCGACGCGCGCCCGCCACCGGTGCTGCCGGGATGCCGTGCTGTTGTAGTGCTTGTGTCTCGGCATCGGTATCGGTGATGGACGAGGCGTACGTCTTCATCGCATCCGAGATCCGATCGCTATTCTGGCGGCGTTCGGGAAGCGTCCAGCTCGCTTCAAGACCTCGCACCTCGACGCCCTGTTCGACGAGCCACGCGTGTAGCGCACGCCATTGCTCATCGGTTCGCGCGCTCAGGGCGATCCATTCGCCGTCGCCTGTCCGGTAGATGCCATGCGGCTCGGCACGCCGGTCCGCGTTGAGGTCCTCGACGATCGGCTCGCCCACGCTCTCTGCGAGGAAGTACTCCCCCAGCAACGGCATCATGGCCTCTGACTGCGCGAGCATAATATGCGCACCTTCGCCCGTTTTGCGCGCTCGGATCAGCGCCGCGATGGCGGCAGAAGCCGCATTCAGCCCGCCGACCGGGTCACCGATTGCGAAACCGGTCAGCAGCGGCGCAGTAGGGCTTCCGGTGAGGTTCGCCGAACCCGATTGGGCATCGAACTGAGCGCCGAACGCGGGTGCGGAGGCGAGCCGGCTGTCCGGCGGGTAGCCGGGCATTTCGACCAGCACGATTCGCGGATTGAGTTCGCTCAGCGCAGCGAAGCCCAGACCCATTCGCTCCAGCACGCCCGGACGGTAGTTCGCGATGACGAGGTCGGCGTGGCGAACCAACTGGTGTGCGATCTCGAGGCCGCGCGAGCTCTTGAGATCGAGGACGACGTCCCGTTTATCGACATTTTGCGTGTTGAACCATGCGTTGCGGTTGATCGAATCTTCACCCGGTTCGAAGTCCGGGTAGCGCGAACGGATATCTCCCGCATTTCCGCGCAACGTGTCGGGCTTGGCGGGGCTCTCCAACTTGATCACCTCAGCGCCGAGTCCTGCCAAGACCCTGGTGCCCATCGGGCCGGACCACACATGGGTCAGATCCACGACGCGTATACCTCGCAGCGGCTGTGACATCTCAAGCATCGCGTCCCTCCCGCGAGCGGTGCCCGTTGACGGTGTACGGGATCGCCGGCACCAAACCTTCGCCTGAGCGATCCAAAGTGAAGACACCGCGGCGCAACAGATCCTCGTCACGTAATGCTTCGGCGGCCGGACGAACGGGCGTGACAGCAACGTTGTGCGTCTTACCCTCGTTGCACGCCTGCTCAACGGTGCGCGCAGCCGCCCAATCATCAAAGACCTCGCCGAGCTCAGCGACGTGCCTGAACCGAGCGTCGTTCTCAACGAAACGTTCGTCGGTGAGCAGATCATCACGGCCGATCGTGGCCGCGATCGGATCCCATGCAAATCCGGCGTAGATGACCACGAATCCGTCGCTGCATCTGCTGACGAACCGCGGCCCGGACTGCTCAAGTACGGATTCGTCACCGTTGTACTGGTACTGCGTCGTCGGGTACGGCAGCGTGGTTACCACGGTCTCAAAATTCGAGACCTCCACCAACGGGGCCGCTCCAGTCGCACTCTCGGGATCGATGAGTCGCTGCAGGTACGACGCGGTCACGCCCTGGAACAAGTGCTGCCCGGCCAAGTACTGGTAACGATCGCCGTATCCGTACGCCGGAACACCCTCGCGGCTCACCGTGTATCCGCTCGCACCACCTAGCGACGAGTAGACGAGTTCGTTACCAGTCCAGTCTGCGTAGGGCCCCGTCGGACGGAACGGGTACACGGTGCCGGTAATAACTTTGGCGGGAACGCTTTCCCAGTCATAATCTGGATCAGCGATCACAATGTCGACGTGCACCGTGTCATCGGCATATGACTTACCCGAATCGAGAAAGTCAGTCGAGTAACGGTCTGAACTCTCCTGCGGTGTCCGGCAGAAGACCGTCGCACCATTGGCCGCAAGCATCCAGCCGCAGAAGCGGACGGCGGGTTCGTCCCCGGATTCGAGCACCGAGACCCCGTCGAGCAGCCCTTTGAACTCGCTCATCTGGACTCCTCCCGAGGTTTAGGAACAACACTTTCCGGTAGCACCTTCTGGACGACCGCGATCAGCACGTGCAGGAGAGCGCCAAGTGCGGCTAGCACGATCAGCAACCCATACATCCCAGCGACGTCGCCGTACGCTTGACCTTGCGACAACAGATATCCGAGGCCCGACTGCGCACCAACGAGTTCTGCAGCGACGGCGCCCAGCAGAGCGCCGATCAACGCCACGTCGAAGGACGGGAACACGTACGACATCGCGTTCGGCAACCTGAGGTAACGCAGTTCCTGCCAGCGTGAGGCCTGCATCGCGCGCATCAAGTTCAATTCGTCGGGATCGACCGCCGACAGACCGGCGGTCGCGGCGGTCATCACTGGGAAGAAGGCGAGCATCGTCGCGATGATCACCTTCGGTGTCAGATCGTACCCGAACGCCACGATCAGCAGCGGCGCGATCGCGATCTTGGGCAAACTCATCAGCGCGATGACGTACGGATAAAACGCGGTACGGAGAATCTTCACGAACGCGAATAACGCGCCGACCACGAGCCCCAACAGTGATCCGATCACGAATCCGAGACCGGTCTCGGTCAGCGTGACGCCGATATCGCCCCACCATCCGCCGTTATCATTCGATTCCAGCAGGCCGGATTGCAGCGACTCGAGGACATTGAGCGGCTCCGGCAACAGCAGCGGAGTGACCCATTCGTTTGCGGCGGCGAAATACCACAGCGCTATGAGCAGCACCAGCACGAGGAGTTGCAGGCCCAGGTTTCGCAGGCGGTTACGCCCTCGACCTTTGGTCGCCTTGGAGATGGTCTGCTCCTCGGTCGGGCCCGCGCTCATGCCGATGCCTCATAGCTAGTGGGGTCGTTGTCGACTGAGATTCCACCGGTGGGACCGATGAGCGCACGTAGCCGGCTGACATACTCGTAGAACTCGGGAGTTGAGCGCAACTCGAGGCCGCGCGGACGCGGCAACTCGATCGGCACGATCTCGCGCAGCCGGCCCGGGCGGGCTTGCATCACCCCGACGCGGTCAGAGAGGTATACAGCCTCGGCGATGTTGTGCGTAATGAACAGGACGGTCTTCGGGGTTTCGGTCCACAAACGCAGCAACTCATCGTTCAATGACTCGCGCGTGAACTCATCGAGTGCGGAGAAAGGCTCGTCCATCAGCAGGACATCGGGCTCGTTGACCAGCGCTCGCACGATGGCGGCTCGTTGCTGCATGCCGCCGGATAATTCGGCCGGGTAGCGCCTTCGGAAGTCTTTCAGGCCGGTTAGTTCAAGCAGATGACTTGCCATCTCGCGTCGTTCGTTGGTGACAGCGCCTCCGACCTTCGACGGCAGCAGCACATTCTTCTCGATCGTCAGCCATCTCAGCAGTGTCGCCCGCTGAAACACGATCCCCGTGCTGCGGCGCGGTCCGCGAACGGTCTCGTCGGCGACGCGTAACTCGCCCGTGGTCGGCTCAAGCAAACCAGCCACCATGTTCAGGATTGTCGATTTTCCGCAGCCGGACGGGCCGACGAGACTAAAGAATTCGCCGTGCCTGAGCTCGAGGTCTGTCGTACTCAGCGCATGCACTGGGGGCGCGCCTGGACGCTCGTACGTCTTGCTGACCGAAGCAAGCTGAATTGTCATGGAGTTCCCTCTCAGGATCCTGCTGGTGATACGCCGCGGCGGGAGGTGACCAAACGCGAGATGGCGATCGCTACAACGAAACTGCTCGAACTACGCGCCGCTACGAACACCCTCAAATCGGGGATCGGTGGACCTAGGTCGATACGCCACGGTCAATGACCGTCAGCGCCGAGCCGCGCGAACGAATCTAGTAGCGACAGAGGCTACTAGCCGTCATCATCAGATCAATAGGGAAACGGCGAACCGCGAAGAAAGACTCCGACACGCTCATCCCCCTTCTGCCGATGTACACGTTTACCGAGATCGTCGGCCTATTCATCCCGGGCCACCTGCGCACCGCAGGCTCGCCCTCCAGTAAACCGGGTCCGCACGCTGGAACTCAGGACCACGGTCAACAACCATAGGCCAGCACAAACCTTGCGACTAGAGGCGCATGCGCTTCACATTCGTGTCGTCGATCACGCGCATTTAACCCAACCAGAGACCCGCAGTTCTACGCGCCGAGCGATTCTTCGCGGCGTTGTCGCGGCGTACGCAAGATCCACCGCGCAACCACATCGATCGCCAACCCCAGGACGCCGATCACCACGATCAGCGCTGTGATGTGGTGGTAGGCGAGCTGATCCTTCGCGTTGAGAATCTGGTATCCGAGCCCGCTGGTCACACCAAGCATCTCGGCGGGGACAAGCACGACCCAGCCCAACGCGACAGCGGACCGGATACCGCTGAGCGCATGTGGCCGGACGGTCGGCAGCACCACGGTCCGCAACGCCTCGATCCTGCTCGCGCCGAGCGCACGCGCGACCGCACGATGGCCGGGGTCGACGGACCGTACGCCGGCCGAGGTAGCGAGCAGAATCGGCCACACCGTGGTCAGCGCGACGAGCACGATCACCGGTAGGTCACCGATGCCGACCAGCACGATCACCAGCGGCGCCCAGGACAGCGGCGACACCATCCGCAGGAAACCGACCGCTGGCTGCGTCGCTCGCTCCAGCCAACCCACCGTGCCTACCGTCAATCCAGCCACGACGCCGATCACTACGGCAATCAGCAGACCGACGACCAGCCGCATTACCGAGGCCGACGCATCGTCAAGCAGTACTCCGGACTCCCACAGTTCCGACAACCCGGCCCAGGTACGCGCAGGTGAGAAGTCACGCACCAGTGGTCGATTGCCAAAGATGACCTCGGTCAGCAGGTACCAGATCGCGACGGCACCGATGATCCCCGCGATCGGGACCAGCAGACTTTCGGTACGGCGAGCCGTCGTGGACGCGACGCGCGGCGCGTCAGTCACCGTGCTCACGGCTCGATCAACTCCTGCCGATCCGTCTTGCCCGAAGGCAATGCGTCCCCGCCGAGCGCGGCACGCGCGAACCTGTCATCGACCAGCCCGCCGTGCACAGCGTCACCGTCGGCGTCATCCAAGAAAGCCGTATCGCCGTCGATCGTCGTGGTGCGCATCTGTTCGACCAGTGCTTCGGTGTAACTGGCCATCGGGAAAGCGCTGAAGCCCAGGCGTTCGCCATGCCACTGCTCGTGCGTGGTGACATCGGCGTACGCCGCGGCATCACGAGTGAACACCTCACCTACCGCGGGCGTCGGCTGCGGGAGATACCCGCCCTCGGTCAGCAACGCGCCCATCTGCGGCCGATTCTCGTCGATCCACTGCTGCGCCTGCACGATCGCGGTGGTCAGCCCCTGCACCACATCGGGATCCTCGTTGATCAACTCTTCGCGCACGACGATCGCGCAGCATGCGTGCTCTTTCCACACATCACCTAGAAAGCGCTCCACCCGGCCGATCCCCTGCTTCTCCGCGACAACACTGAACGGGTCGGCAACGACGTACCCACCGACCGTGCCGCCGGCGAGTGCGGCGACCATATCCGCCGGCGCCATGACGGCCAGCTGCACCGTTCCCTCGGATACCGATGGCTGCTGACGTATCACCGGGGTCAGCCCTTCGGCGGCGAACATCCGCTGTAGCAGGATGTTGTGCACCGACCACCAATACGGGATCGCTACCGTGGTCCCCGCCAGCTGCGACAGATCACCGATATCGTTCGATACCGTCAACGCAGATCCGTTCACATGCCCCCAGGCGATCACCTTCAACGGCGTCTTCTTCGCCAACTTCAACTGAATCGCCAGCGGCATGAGCAAATGGACCGCGTCGACCTCGCCGATAGCGAAAGCCTGAGCGAGGGACTCCCAGCTACGAAAAAGCACCGGCTCCGGAGCGTCGATTCCTTGCTTGGCAAGGAACCCGCCGTCGTACGCCGTCAACAGCGCCGCCGCGTCGGTGACCGGTAGATAACCGATGCGGATGGCGCGCTTCGAACTGCCGGCGAGCGCGGGTGCCACGGCGTTCCAGGCGCCATAGCCGGCGAGCCCGCCAACGACCCCGGCGGCGGCCACGCGACTACCCAGCACCAGTGCGCGCCGCCGCGTCAGCAGGCGCCCGCGCAGCTCAGGCATCGATGAGCACCTGCTCACGATCCCCCACACCAAAGGCATCGCGAATCTCGGCGCGCTGACGGTCGCGTTGGGCCTTATCCACACTCCAACGCCGCTCGATTGCACCGTCCGACAACAGCACGATCTCGTCGGCGAGCAGCAGCGCCTCATCAATATCGTGCGTGACGATCACCGAGGTGAGTCCCTCATTGCGGCTCTCGACGCGAATCCACTCCTGCAGCGAGGATCGCGTCGCCGGATCAAGCGCGCTGAACGGCTCATCGAGCAACAGCAAGTCAGGCTGCACGGCCAGCGCGCGCCCGAACGAGACGCGCTGCGCTTGTCCGCCAGAAAGCTGGTCGGGATACCGATCACGCAGATCACCGATCCCGAGCAGTTCCAGCAACTCATCAACCCTCGCCCGGTCGACGCCGTGGTTGCGGCGATACCCGAGTCCGAGAGCCACGTTTTGTCGCACGGTTAACCAGTCGAACAACAGCGGGCGCTGGTACACGACCGCGCGGCGATAGTCGCCGTGCTCACTGGTGAGCTCGACGGCGCCCGCATCGGGCGCCAGCTCGCCGTCCAGCACCCGAAGCAGGGTCGACTTTCCGGCGCCACTGCGCCCCAACACCACGGTCTGGGACCCCTGCTGAAGGTCGAGGCTGAGCCCGCGCAGCACCTGCTCGCCGCCGAGCACCAGGTGAACGTCTACGAGTCGAGCGACGCTAGCTCCCATCGAAGCTGTCCTTCCGAGGGCGATTGCACGGGTAAGAACGCGGCTTCGCGGAATCGGCGCGATGTGCCGCTCGCAGCGACGTATCCGCGCCCACCGGCGAGGGTCGCCTCGAGCCGAGTCGCCTCGCCAGCGACAACGCTCGCATCCAGACGCAACTGCACGAAGTCGCGCGGCGTCGCAGAGCCCAGCGCTGTGCTGAGTTGCCGCCACCGCTGCTCGATTTCGGCGACCTGCGCGCAGACCGCTTCGTATCGCGGCACCAGTCCCTCGTTGCCGGCGCGTTCGATGAGGACCTCGGCCTCACGCGCGGAGCGCCGGGAGATTCCGACGCAGAACGCCGACTGCAGCACCATGAAGGTCGGTCGGTACGCCCGCGCCGAATCGGCGAACGTCCAACTGAGCACCGCATCGGCCGGAATACGCACTCCACTCAGACTGACCGACCCGGACGCGGTGGCGTTCAACGCAAGCAGGCCCTCGACGTACCGCACGTCGACGCCGAGATCACCGACGCGGACCCACAGCACCACCCGACGGCCGTCGTCCAATGCAACAGGCAACACGACGACCGCGCCCGGGACCAGATTCGACGCCCAACGGATCTGCCCGTCGATCACGATCTCGGCGCCCTCGACGCGTCCGGTGATTCCGAGCGGTTCGATACCCGCCAGCGCCTTCATACCGGCAGCCATCGCGCTCGAGCCGATGATCTCGCCCGATCGCAACCCTGCCAGCGTGGCGTCGTTCAGCGCGTTGCGCTGCCCACGGGCAAAGAAATCGAGCACCATCCGATGCGCCCACAGACTGAACGCACTACTCATGCACTCCTCGGCCAGCAGCGCAATCAGCTCAGCGCTACCGGTCACGTCCGCCTCGGCAGACAACGGGTCGGCGATCGAATCGATGCCGAGATCCAGCAAGCCACGCCCGCCCAGGTCAGCGAGCCGCTCAGTCGTCTGAGCGTCTCCGCTGTCAATCCGGGCCACCGATTCGGCGAGCACCGCGCGCAGGTCGTCAGCGGCGTGACGCACCCGCGCGAGGCCCTCCGACGTCGTCGTCACGCTCATGGCGCACTCGGCGCAGGAACGTTCGAGTTCAATGCGTGCAGCCGGTCGATGGGCGTGGAGACGATCTCACGGGCGCGTACCACGGCGTCCGCGTCCGGCGCGTTGTAGAGGCACAAGCACTTATCGACGTCCTCCCGCACGTAGGTACGCAGGAACGAAACCTCCGGGATCTCGGCGTACAACGGCGACTTCTCCTTCTTGCGCGCCAGGTAGGTGTCCATGTCGATGCCGTCCGGGATATCCCATTCGACGAGGTAACCGGCCTCGGGGCGGCTCGCCTTGAGGTCGGCGAGATCGGCTCCGACCAGCCGGACCGAATCGGGCCCGGTGACCTCAGTGGTGCCGTCGATGCTCAGCACCTCAGCACCGAGCGAGGTGAGGTCCGGCGCCTCGAAAACGATGAACACCCGGTCGGCGCTCGCGGTCACCTCGGCTTCGATCAATTCGGCATTAGCGGCTGCCGCGCGCACCGCGGCCTGCTCGATGATCTTGCGAGCCGCGTCGGGCGTCTGGGTAGCGGGGACGATCTCGACGAGGGCGAGCGAGCTGGGCATGGACTTCTCCTTGGATAGAGGGGGTGTTCTTTGGCTAGCGGTGTTACGTGGCGGCGTTGAGGTATCGCAGACAGCGACCTCGAAGGCCTGTTGAGGTGGCAGTACTACGCGCAATAACGGTGATTGGACCGGTCCGGGGACGCGACCTATCGCGGGCGGTGCGCTGCAGAAATGGTGCCGAGGGGCTAGGCAGCCTCAACGGCTAGCGACAGAGGTCGCTAGCGGTGAGCAGGAGATCGACGGTGAAGCGGCGTACGGCGACGAAAGACTTCATGTCGACGGCCACTCCCCTCGCTCGGCGGGGTTATCGCTGGACCCCGAAAGACGTACCAAATAGTGTATGCGGACAGCCAAGACAGCGACAAGAATCGTTCCTTGAATCACCCCAACCGTGAGCCCGAACCGAAAACCGAATACGATTCGGTCTTAGGGCGCGAAGCGCGGCGCGTGCGCCCGTCACACCAAACGAGTCCAGACTCAGGAGCCAATTCCATGGACCAGCTGTACAGCAAGGAAGAGCGCGAGTTCGCCGAGCAGATGCGTGAGTTCTACCGCACGAAGATTCCGAAGGAAATTCGTGAGATGAACGCGCGCGGTGAGATCAATGGCAAGGAGCCGATCGTCACCACCCAGAAGATCCTGAATGAGCACGGCTACGCCGTGCCCAACTGGCCCGTCGAATGGGGCGGTCAGGACTGGACCCCGGTGCAGCGGCACATTTGGCTCCAGGAGATGGAGCTCGCGAACGTCCCGCAGCCACTGGCCTTCAACGCGTCCATGGTCGGCCCAGTGATCGCACAGTTCGGGTCACAGGAGATCAAGGAGCGGTTCCTGCCGAAGACCGCGAACCTCGACATCTGGTGGTCGCAGGGCTTCTCCGAGCCGGACGCCGGTTCGGACCTCGCCGGGCTGAAGACCACCGCCGTCCGCGACGGCGACAAGTACATCGTCAATGGCCAGAAGACCTGGACCACGCTCGGCCAGTACGGCGACTGGATCTTCATGTTGGTCCGCACCAACCCGGATGTGAAGAAGCAGCTCGGTATCTCGTTCTTGCTGATCGATATGAAGTCGCCGGGCGTCACCGTTCGCCCGATTCAGCTGATCGACGGCGGCCATGAAGTCAACGAAGTCTTCTTCGACAACGTCGAGGTCCCCGTGGAGAACCTCGTCGGCGAGGAAAACGCCGGCTGGTCGTACGCGAAATTCCTGCTGGGCAACGAGCGCACCGGCATCGCCCGCGTCGGTACCTCCAAGACCCGCATCGCGCGCCTGAAGCAGTACGCCGCCAACACCCGCACCAAGCGCGGCACGCTGCTGGACGAGCCGCTGTTCGCAGAGCGCCTGACCAAGGTCGAGGTGGAACTGCAGGCACTGGAAATGACCCAGCTGCGCATCCTGTCGACGCAGGCCGCCGGCGCCGACAAGCCGGACCCGCGTTCCTCGGTGCTGAAGCTCGTCGGCTCGCGTTTGCAGCAGAACATCACCGAGCTCCTGGTAGATGTCGTCGGCCCTGACGCCCTCTACTTCCGCGACAGCTACGACGCCCCGGACGGCTTCTCGGCCGTTCCCGAGGGCGCCGTCGACGCGCTCCCGACGTACTTCAACTTCCGCAAGGTCACCATCTACGGCGGTTCGTCCGAGGTGCAGCGCGGAATCATCTCCAAGGCCATCCTGGGCCTCTAGCCGACTGACTTAGAAGAAACTAGGAGCTTTCAAAGTGGATCTCGAACTCACTGATGAGCAGCGCGAACTCGCGCAGACCGTCGGTCGCATGATGAAGGAGCACTACGACGCCGAGAAGCGCGACGTAGTGCTGAAGTCCGAGTTGGGCTACAGCGACGAAATGTGGGGACGGTACGCCGAACTCGGCGCCCTCGCATTGCCATTCGCCGAGGAAGTCGGCGGCGCAGGGATGGGCTTCGGCGAGGTTGCCGTCGTCCTCGAAGAGTTCGGCAAGGCGCTCGCGCTCGAGCCGTACATCTCCACCGTTCTGCTGGCCGGCGGGCTGATCGACGCCGCCGGCAGCGACGAGCAGAAGGCCGAACTACTCGGCGGTATCGGCGAAGGATCGCGCAAGGTTGCTTTCGCGGCACAGGAGCCCGGCAGCCGTTATGACGTCAGCGCCCCGCAGACCAAGGCCTCCGGCTCGGGTGAGGCCTACACCGTCTCCGGCGAGAAGCAGGGCGTACTCGGAGGCGACAGCGCCGACACGCTGATCGTGTCGGCCGCGGTGGACGGCGAAGTCGGCCTATTCATCGTGGACGCGAACGGCGCCGGGGTCACCAAGTCCGCGCTGAAGCAGGCCGATGGTTTCGGTGCGGCGAATGTGCTACTTAGCGACGCCCCAGCCCAGCGCCTCGGTTCCGGTGACGCCTCGGCGATCATCACCAAGGCCGTCGATGTCGCTACCGCCGGTCTGTGCGCGGAGGCAGTCGGCGCGATGGAGTCGGCACTGACCATGACCGCGGGCTACTTGAATACCCGCGTGCAGTTCGGTCGTCCGATCGGCGTGAACCAGGCACTGCAGCACCGCGCCTCGGATATGTACGCTTCGCTCGAACTGGCGAAGTCGATGGCGCTGTTCGCGCGCCTCGCGGCCACGTCGTACGGCGAGAACAGCCACCGCGACATCGTCGCGGCGAAGATCCAGATCAACGAATGCGCGAAGCACATCGCGGAGGAGTCGATCCAGATGCACGGCGGTATCGGTATGACGATGGAATACCCGATCGGCCACTTCGCCAAGCGGCTGACTGTCATCGCGCGCTCGTTCAACGATCAGGATGGCTTGATCGAAGAACTGGCGTCCGCCGGCGGCCTCCTGGCGGCTTCCGCCGAGGTCTAGTCCGGTAGTCATCAACGGCCCCGGTTCCGCCACTGCGGAACCGGGGCCGCTGTGTGTCCGGGTCTACAAGAGATTGGGTCCGCCTCGGTTCTGCAGAGATTGCTGCCTCGGTTCAACACAGGCTTTGCTTTGGTTCCGCACAGACCTTGCTGCCTCGCTTCCGCACAGATCTTGCTCGCTCGGCTCTGCAAAAGACGCAGGAAAATCGAGTAGGCATCGCGCAGAGGCGGATGCCTAGCCATTTTCTCTGCGTTTTTGGTGGCGCTACGCCGCGAAGCTCGTTTTTTGGCGGCGCTACTCGGCGAAGTTCGGGGGCCCGCAGACGTACGCCGCACGCGATACGCTGCCGAGAACTTTCGATAAGCCTGGAGGCACCGTGACGGAACTCTTGTTCAGCGGACTGCGCGTGATCGATTGCGGCAGTTACATCGCGGCCCCCGCAGCCACGACGGTCATGGCCGAGTACGGCGCGGACGTCATCAAGATCGAGGCACCCACCGGCGACGCTTATCGACAAGTCTCTTCCCTGCCAGGGATGCCGCAGGCCGAGATCGAGTACGGCGCCCTGATGGACAACCGCAATAAACGCGGTCTCGCCATCGACCTGACCACCGACGCGGGGCAAAGCGTCGTACATCGACTCGTCGCGGACGCCGATGTCTTCGTTACCAATCTTCCGCTGAAAGCCCGCGAGAAACTCGCTGTCGACCACGCGACACTGTCGGCGCTGAATAGCCGGCTGATCTACGGCTCGTTCACCGCATTCGGCGAACTCGGCGAGGAGGCCACCAAGCCCGGATTCGACAGTACGGCGTACTGGGCGCGCTCCGGGCTGATGGACCAGGTGCGGGTCAGCGCAGCCGATGAGCCGGCCAAATCGGTGTCTGGGCAGGGCGATCACCCGTCCGCGATGGCGCTGTACGCCGCGATCGTAACCGCGCTGTATCAGCGCGAACGCACCGGCCAGGGCGCCCTCGTACGCTCATCCTTACTGGCCAACGGCCTCTGGGCCAACGGGTACTACGCGACGGCGGCGTTGAACGGCGCGCAATTCGTGCCGCGTCCGCCTCGGCGCCAGTCGCTGAACGCGTTGACCGCGCCGTACCAGTGCGCGGACGATCGGTGGCTCGCCTTAGGAATCCTGAACGAAGACCGGCATTGGCCGACGTTATGTGCGTGCCTCGGCCTCGATGCACTGGTTACTGATCCACGGTTCTCGGCAAAGAAGTACCGCCAGCAGAATTCGACGGCACTGTTCGAGCAGGTGCAGGCGGCGTTCGAGCAACACGACCGCGACTACTGGCAGCGCTCGCTCTTGGCAGCTGGGATCGTGTTCGAGGTAATCGCCACGCCCGAGGACATTGCCAACGATGAACACGCGCGCGTCAACGGTTTCACCGTGCCATTTCAGGACGCTCCCGACCTTCGCGCGGTGAGCACACCGTTCAGCATGGACCTCGCCGAGAAGGCACCGCTGCGACTACCGCCGAGCGTCGGGGAGCACACAGACGCCGTACTCGCCGAGGCCGGTTACGGTCCGACCGAGATCGCCGCGCTACGCGCTGACGGCGTCATCCCTTAACTTTCCTGCAACGGCAGGAGCGCTAGGTCTGCCCGCCTTGGGGACACTTAGCCGCTCCGTCTGTGTTCTTGGCGCTCCAGCTGTGCACTAATCGCTCGGGCCCGTCGGCGCGGCCTGGGTCAGTCCGAGCCCTGGCCCTGCGCGACGAGTTCATCGATTCGGCGGGCACGCGGCACGTCCAGCGCCACCTTCGACGCGATACGCCGGATCCGGTCCTGGTATTCCGCGACGTTGCGCAACTTCACTTCCTCGTACCCACGGATCACCTCGGCGCAGCCGACCAGCTCAACCATGTCGGCGTAATTGCCAGAGTTGATCGCCTCCGCAGCAGCAGTGACCAACTCCCGGCAGTGCGCAACCAACTCGCGTTCGAGGCGGCGTACGGCGGCGCGGCCGAACGGATCGGCGAACGTACCGCGCAGCGCCTTCGTACCGCGCAACGCGGTGAATGCCGGCTTAAACCACTGCCCCACCTTGATCTTGCGATCCAGACCGAACAGATTCAGCGTCGGCGGCTGCAGATTCCACGACACCTGCGCACCGGTACCGAACGTCGACTCCACCTGCATCCGCGAGGATTCCAGCAGGTGCAGGCGCGCCACCTCGTATTCGTCCTTGTACGCCATCAACCGGTGCGCCTGAGTTGCCACAGCGATTGCGAACGAGCCATCGCCGCCGACCCGCGCATCCGCACGAGCGGCCTCGGCCACAAGGTCTGCGTAACTGCGGGCGTACTTCACGTTCTGATATCCGATCAGATCCGGAATCCGGATCGAAAGGATATCGGCGAGTTCGCCTTCCGCGCCGATTTTTGCTATGAGTTCACGCGAGGTGGCATCCAGCAGGTCCTGCTTGTCTGCGGCAGTCTCGTTGCTGAGGCCGGCCAACAATTGGGGATCGGCGACCAGCGCACGGCCCCACCGGAACGCCTTCACATTCTGCTCGACGGCGATTCCGTCATTTCGGATCGCCTGCTCGATGCTGTCGGCCGCCATCGGGATCGCTCCGCGTTGGTAGGCAACCCCCAGCAACAGCGCGTTACCGGCCATGTGATTGCCGAACAGCGCATCGGCGACATGCTCCACGTCGAGGTAGGCGTTGTGATCGGCGCGAGTGACCGCGTCGATCTGCTCCCGCAGCTCGGACAGTGCCGGATAGGACACCTTCGAGTCAATCGCCATATCTGCCGTCGGTACGGCGCTCGTCGAGGCCACCAGCACGGTGCGGTTCGCGGCCGAGGACACGAGGTTGTCGGGTGCGACCGCCGTCAGCAGGTCGAATGCGATGTACAGGTCGGCCGAGCCCGCGTCGATCTTCGACGGCGCCTCGGTGTCCGTGTCGCGCACGTGAATGTGCGACACCACCGGCCCCGCCTTGATCGTCGAGCCGGTCAGGTCGAGAGCGCGAGCCTGCCGTCCCTCGATCGCCGCCGCAGCCGCGATCACGCGACTCACTGACACCACACCGGTGCCGCCGATGCCTGCGAGCTGCACGTTGAACTCCGAGCCGCGCACCAACTTCGTCGGTTCACCGACCGTCGGCGGTTCCGGCGCCTGCGCCTTCTGCGGCAACACGGCATCCGTCACATCCACCGTGACGAACGACGGACAGTTTCCCTTCACACAAGAGAAATCAAGGTTGCAGCTGGACTGGTGAATGGTGTTCTTTCGCCCGAACGGCGTCTGCGTCGGCTGCACCGACAGGCATTGCGACTGTTCATTGCAATCCCCACAACCCTCACACACGCGCTCGTTGATCAGCACCCGCGTGGTGGGCTTGCTGCGCTCGGAGCGCCAGCGGCGGCGGCGTTCGGAGGCGCACTCCTGATCGTGGATGAGGACCGTGACTCCGGGATGCTCGCGCAGTTCTTCTTGTACGGCGATGATCTCGGCACGATCGTGCACCTTCACACCACGCGGCAGCCGCACGCTCTTGTACCGATCCGGCTCCTCCGTGGTGATCGCGACCTTGGTGACACCCTCCGCCAACAGTTCGCTGACCAGGTCAGGGACCTTCATGCCACCGGAGATGTCCTGGCCACCGGTCATCCCCACGGTGCCGTTGACGAGCAACTTGTAGGTGATGTGTACTCCCGCGGACACCGCCTGGCGCACGGCGAGGCTACCGGAGTGGTGGTACGTCCCGTCTCCGAGATTCTGAAACAGGTGCTTATCGGAGACGAAGGGCTGCATACCGACCCATTGCGCGCCTTCGCCACCCATCTGAGTGTAGCTGCGGATATCGCCGTACTCGTCTCTATCGACCAGCAGCGCCATGATGTGGCAGCCAATCCCGGCGCCAACCTGCGATCCTTCGGGCGCCTGCAGTGAGGTGTTGTGCGGGCAACCCGAGCAGAAGAATCCTGCGCGCGACGTCGCTAATGGCAGGAGTTTGCGTACCGGCTCCGGTCGCGGCTGTTCGGTGGTGGCGACCCCGTGCACGTCACGCAGACGACTACCGACGATCCGAAGGATCATCTCGGTGCTGAGTTCACCGCCTACCGGCAGGAACTCGGACCCTTCCGGCGTGACGCGGCCAACGAGCACCGGACGATGTGTCGCTGCGTAATAGATGTCCTTGAGTTGGTTCTCGAGGAACGGCTGCTTCTCCTCGACCACGATGATCTCGTCGAGCCCGTCGGCAAACTCGGTCCATTCCCTGGCACCGAACGGATGCAGCGCGCGAACCTGCTTGAGCCGGATACCGTGCGTGGTCAGCTTTTCGTCGTCCAGCCCGAGTCGATCGAGCGCCTGACGGAGGTCGTAGTACGTCTTGCCGGGGGCGATCAGACCGATCCGAGCGCTGCCGGATCCGCTGTGCACCGGGTTGAGTTCGTTCACGCGAACGTACTCTGCGGCCATTGCGAGCCGCCCGAGGTAGAGATCGCGCTCAGCTTCCAGCATCCCGACGCCGGCCTGGTTGATGCGTATCTTCGGCACGAACGGTGCGCCGTCCAGCTCGATCGACGGGATGATCGGGTTGACCCGGCCCGGGTCCAAGTCGACGGTGGCAGATCCGTCGGCGACATCGGTCACCAGCTTCATCCCGATCCACAGCGCACTCGCGCGGGACATCGCGTACCCGTGCAGGCCGAGATCGATGACCTCCTGCATGTTCCCCGGGTACAGCACGGGCATCCCCCAGGACGCCATGGTCCGCGACGAATCGGACGGGTACACCGTCGCGTTCGGCTTCGGATCATCACCGGCCACGACGATGACGCCGCCGGTCGGTGAAGCGCCGCGAATGTTGCCGTGATGCAGGGCATCGCCGGCGCGATCGACCCCCGGGGCCTTGGCGTACCACAATGCGAATACGCCGTCGACTTCAGCGGAATCGAGCCCGGTGACACTCTGGCTGCCCCAGATGGCGGTCGCGGCCAATTCCTCGTTGAGCCCGCCGGCGGAGTGGACGCCGTACTCTTTCAGCTCCTCGCGCTGCGCCAGCAGCAGGTCGTGGATGCGCGCGACCGGTGATCCGGGGTACCCCGAGGCGAATCCGCCGGTGTTACGTCCCGCTCGGCGGTCGGCTTTCGCCTGCTCGACCAGGAGCCGGACGACGGCCTCGGTACCGGTGAGGATCTCCTGACGCGGCTTGGTTTCCGGCTCGCTGACCTCAGCGTCGTTCGGGCTGATAACCGACATCGTCACTCCCTAGGCACGTGCACCCGCCGAACGGTATGCAGCGAACGCGCCCTGGCCGGCGCGCAAAAATGCAGTCTGTCTACCCACATTAGTAAGCGGTAGGGGCACAACGGAACTGTCAGATTCCAGGACTCTGGAAGCTGAACTCGTGAGATCCACAGGCCCGCGGCCCTCCGGCTACACGCTCGGAACGCCGGCGCCCGGTGAACGGTTCGACTGCCACGCATCCCACATCGCGGCGTACGCCGTCGGTGCTGCGCGCAACTCATCATGGGTGCCCTGTTCGGTGATCGCGCCGTCAGCCATCACCACCACGCGGTCGGCCTCCGCCGCCTGCGTCAACCGGTGCACGATCACCAACGCGGCACGGCCTTCGATCGCCGCCGCCACCGCGGCATCGAGCGCCGAGGACTGCGCGCTACCAGCCTCGGCGCTCGGTTCGTCCAAGATGACGAAGGGCGGGTCAGCGAGGACGACCCGAGCGAGCGCCATGAGTTGCGCATCGGCGGCGCTCACCTGGTGCCCCTGGTGTCCGACCTGGGTGTCCAGTCCGTCGGGCATCGCGGCCACGAGCCCTCCGGCGCCTACCGACTCGAACGCGGCACGCAACTGCTCGTCGCTGGCTCCTGGGGCGGCGAGCAGCAGATTCTCGCGCAGCGTGCCGTCGAAGACGTGCACTTCCTGACTGATCATGAACACGTCAGGTTCCATCGCGTGCGAGCCGCTGTCCGGTTCGCGAAGCCCGGCGAGCAGCGCGCCGACGGTTGATTTGCCGGCGCCCGATGCACCGACGAGCGCGATATGTTCGGCCGGGCCGACACGGATCGAGACATCACGCAGCACCGGCCGCGCAGGGTCGTAGCCGAAGGACACATTCCACAACCCGGCAACGACGTCGCCTGGCCGACCCGACGACGCGACCTCCCGCTGGCGGTAGCGCTCTGGAGCATCGTGCTGCCCGGCAGCGAAGTCGATGCCGACGATGCGAGCGAGCGAAGCGGCCGCAGACTGCAGATCGTCGACCACGAACAGCAACTGGCCGATCGGGTCGTACAACCGCAGGAAAAACAGGACCGCCGTGGTCGCCATTCCGACCGACACTGCCCCGTCGCTGACCAGCCAGTACGCCACGAGCAGGATCGCGGCAGTGCCGACGAACTCGGCCGTGTTCAGCCGGCCGAAAAACCGGTTCTGCACGATGCGCGCCCGCAGCGACCACACGGCCACTCGCCAGGATGCCGCACCGATCTCGCGCTCTTCGCGTGATGACAGGTTGTACGCCCGGACCGTATCGATGCCCTGCATCGCCCGCAGCAACTGGGCGGTCTTCTGCGCATTCGCCGCTCGCTCGGCCTGGTAGACCTGTGGCGCGGTACGCAAGTACCAACGCATCGCGAGCACATGCAACGGCACGATTACCAGCATCGCCAGCGCGAATCGCCAGTCCAGCAGCGCCATGCCGAAGAATGTCATCAGGATCGTGAACGCTGCACCGCCGACCGCGGGCACCACCCGCGGCGCCACTTCGGCGATCTGTGCCACGTCGTCGGTCGCGCGACTGACCAGGTCGCCGGCACCCGCCCGCTCGACCGTACTGTGCGGAAGCCGTAGTGCGCGCGACACCATCCGTTCACGTAGGTCGGCGAGCAGTCGTTCGGTCAGGCGGCTGGCGATGACCAATCCGAGCGCGAGCAGCCCACCTTGTGCGATCGCAGCGGCGCCCATCGCTATCCCGAGCCATACGACCCGCGACTGACCGTCGGCGTCCACCATCGCGCCCAGCGACGCAGGCATGACCAGTCCCGCGGCGGCCGAACCGATCAGCAACACCGTTGCCGCGGCCAGCGACCACCACCGTCCGCGCAGCGATCTGGCGATCGCCGCTCGGGTCTGGGCTGCCGTCGCGATGGGCAGCCGCACTTCGGGCGCTTGCTCGGTCGAACTCATGCTCGCGGCCAATCGACGATCCGATCGGCGACGGCGCGGAACGCCGGCGAACCGGTGATGACCAGCGTGCTGCGGCCCGCGCGCGCCTCGCGCAGGTTGGCGGCAATCTGCACCTCGGTGACCGAATCGACCGCCGTCGTGGGCTCGGTGAGCACGAGCACCGGTGGGTCCTGCGCCACTGCTCGTGCCAGCGCTACGCGCTGACGTTGCCCACCGGAGAGCCGTTCGCCGGCGTGGCCAACCTCGTCGTCGAGGGCATCAGAGTGCAGAATCTCGGCGTAGCCCGAGGCACGCAGAGCTGCGCGTCCGGTCTCATCGCGCCGCCGATCCAGCGTCACGTTCTGCAACACGCTCCCGGCGAACAGTTGCGCATCATGCGGCGCGACGAGCACATGAGCGCGGTACCCGTCTGGCTCCAGCGCTGCGACGTCCTCGCCGCCATACGTGACACGGCCCCCGCCCTCGCCGCTGGTCACCGCGCGGATCAGTTCACCCGCGGCGTCCTGATCGGCTCGCACGACAACAAACTCGCCGGGCGACACGCACAGGTCGTCGGCGATCCGCAATTCGGCTGGACGGTCGGTTTTGGCGATCGCCCGATCTCCGACGTGCCGGGGCTCGTCACGCAGCACCGCCAACACTCGGTCGGCCGAAGCCAGTCCGCGTGACCAGAACGTTCCGAAGTTGGTACTCAACGCCTGTAGCGGTCCGATGATGAACTGGGCAAGTCCCGCGACGGTCACGAGTTCGGCGATCGACACCTGCCCGGTCACCATGAGGTAGCCCGCTGCCGTGCCGATTGCCGCGATGAACAGTCCGGTCAGCAGGTTCACCAGTCCGAGGTAACCGCCGTACACGCTGCGGGCCTGCAGCGTCGCCGACAGTGCGTCACGGCTGGCGTTGCGATAACGCAGGTCAGCCTGCTCCTCGCCGCGGATCCCCTTGATGATGCGGTATCCGCTCATCAGGTCGGCCGCTCGACCAGCCGCAGCCGCGGCCATCTGCTGCTCGGTCGCGCTGCGCCGCCGCAGCGGTTCACCCGCCCGGTCCATCAAGAACAACAGCGCAGGAACGCCGAGCAGTACGCCGAGCCCGAGCGGCCAGGAGATCGTCAACAAAACGACGGCCGCAAAGACGACGCCCAGTGCCTGACCGAGTGGATATACACCGATCGCCACGACCAGCGAGAGCCGATCAACATCGGAGCTCGCGATCGACATCGACACTCCGGGGAGCCGCTCGCGATCGGCGCTGCCGCGCGGATCCAATAATCGTTCGGCGACCCGGACGCGAAGCTGCTGGCGTACGGCGTGCATTCCGATCCAGCCGATACGTGAACCGAACCGCCACGACATAGACAGCATCGCGAAGTCGAGCGCGAGCAACCCCAGCCACATAAGCAATGTGGAGAAGTCGGGATCGCGGATCGCGTTGTCGATAGCCAGCCCCGCGAGCACCGGAACCAGCGCCTCACCTAACTGATGCAGCACCCCCAGCAGCGCGCCGGGGATGACGTACCGTCGTGGCGCCCAAATCGTTGCCCAGCCAAGGCGTCGCGCGGTCGTGTCGTCATCGATCTTCAGGTCAGCGATTTTGTACGGCGTCTCAGCCGGCGCAAACCAGGGCAGACCTAGCCGCTCCCGTACTCCCATCTACATGCCAGCCGAGTAACTCAGATCGCGGGTGGCCTCGTCCGTAGCCGAGGGACGAATCGGCACCACCATCGGAGTTCCGGTCGCGGGATCCGGTACCACGAGCGAGCGTAGACCGAACACTTCGTGCACGAAGTCGACCGTCACGACGTCCGCCGGCGGGCCGGCAGCGATCACCTGGCCGGCCTTCATCGCGATGATGTGATCGGCGTACCGCGCGGCGTGGTTCAGGTCGTGCAGTACCGCCACCACCGTGCGACCGGCGCGATGCAGCGCACTGAACAGTTCCAATAGCTCCAGTTGATGCGCGATGTCCAGGAAGGTCGTGGGCTCATCCAGTAGCAGCAACTCGGTCTGTTGCGCGAGCGCCATGGCAACCCAGACTCGCTGCCGCTGGCCACCGGACAGTTCGTCAACGACCCGCGATGCCAGGTCATTCACTCCGGTGGCGGTCATCGCCGCGGCCACGGCATCGTCGTCCGCCGGTGACCATTGACGCAGCAACCGCTGATGCGGGTAACGCCCGCGACCAACCAGTTCAGCGACGCGAATGCCGTCCGGAGCCTGTGAGGTCTGCGGCAACAGGCCGAGCCGTTTCGCCACCTCGCGCGACGGGTACGACGCGATCGCGCGGCCGTCAAGGAGGACCTCCCCGGCCTTCGGGGTGAGCAGGCGCGCGAGCGCGCGCAGCAGCGTTGACTTTCCGCACGCGTTCGGGCCGACGATCACGGTGAAGGAGTTCTCCGGGATGTCGATCGATAGATGTTCGCTGATGGTCCGGCCGTCGTAGCCGAGGGTGGCATCAATCGCGCGCAGCGGCATGGACGAGCTCATCGGAGGCGCATCATTCGGCGCCGCATCACGCCCCGTCATCGGCAGCACGGCACCATCGGTGACCTGCTCGTTCATGCTGACCTCCGAGATTCATGGATGAGTAACCAGACGAGATACACGCCGCCGATGCCGACGGTGACCAGCCCGACCGGAATGTTGCCGAACAGCTGTGCGGCGACGAAGTCCGAGACGCACAACAGACACGCGCCCATCGCCGCGGACGGTACCAGGGCGATGCCCGCAGAGGCCGTCATACGTCGGGCCAACTGCGGTGCTGCCAGCGCGACGAACGCGATGGGACCGGCGGTCGCGGCGACGACCGCGGTCAGCGCGACAGCCAGCAACACGATCGCGCCACGGGCCTTTTCAACCTTGATCCCGAAAGCACGCGCCGCATCGTCACCGAGTGCCATCGCGCCGAGCGGTCGTGAGGCCACTATGCACAGCAGCAAAGCCACCGCGATTACCACCAGCGGCGGAGTGACCTCGCTCCAGGTGATCTGATCGATCGACCCAGCACCCCAGGCCGCGCCGACCATCGCAAGGTCGAGGTTGGCGACCAGTAACAGGTAGTTGTTGGCCGCGGTCAGCATCGCCGATAGCCCGATCCCGACGATTATCAGCCGGAAACGGCTAGTGCCGCGGCGGTAAGCGAACAGATAGATCAGCGCGGCGGTGAGAAAGCCACCGATGAGTCCACCTGTCGAGAGCGTGGTCGCACTGGAGCCGACGAAGATCAGTGCAACCAACGCGCCGGTGTACGAGCCGGCCGATAGTCCGATGACATCGGGTGAGCCGAGCGGATTGCGGGTCAGTGACTGAAAGAGCGCCCCCGAAACCCCAAGCGCCGCTCCGAACACCAGCCCGGCGATGGTCCGGGGCAGTCGCCATTCCATCACCACGACGTAGCTGAATTGGCTGTTGTCTCCGGCGAGCGCCGAGAGCACTTCGGTCAAGGTGAGCGGATAGTCCCCGATCCGCAAGGCGAGGATGGCGGCGATCAGCGCCACGATCAGCAGGGCGCCCACCACCACGCCGGTGCGCAGGGTGAACTGCACTCGCACCGCGCCGACACCGAGCCGTACGGCGGGTCGCCCGTCCGGCATCCTCGTCGTACGGCGGCGCGGAGCCGTGTCGGTCGTCATGATTCGCTCGCGTTTCGTCGGCGCGCAAGCAGGATCAGTACCGGGGCGCCGACGAATGCCGTCACGATGCCGACGGGGATCTCACCGAGCGGCAGCACGACTCGACCGACGACGTCCGAGGTCACCATGAGCAGCGGGCCAACGATGAGCGAACCTGCGAGTACCCACCGCTGATCGGGTCCGGTGATCCACCGTACGACGTGCGGGACCATGAGTCCCACGAACAGGATCGGACCGGCGATTGCGGTGGCTGATCCGGCCAGCAACGCGACGGCGATGACGACTACCACGCGTGCGCGACCTAGGTTGACGCCTAAGGCGCGCGCGGTGTCCTGGCCGAGCGAGATAGCGTTCAACGGCCGTACGACGGCTATCGCCAGCAGCAGACCGAGCACGATCAAGGGCAACACCGGGAGTATGTCGTTCACCGAGCGCCCTAGCACCGACCCGGTCAGCCACGATCGCATCTGGTCGAACACGCTCGGGTTTTCCAGCATGATGCCCGTCGTAACGCCCATCAGCACTGCGCCGACGGCGACACCGGCCAGGGTGAGCCGCTCGGCGCCGGACCCTCCCTTGTGCGCGGCCCCGATGGCGTAAACGCCGATGGTGGTCAGCAGCGCACCGCCGATGGCGAACCAGACGATGTCGCCGGGCGCCGCGATGCCGAACAGCAGTGTGCTGAGCGTGACGAACAGCGCCGCACCGGCGTTTACGCCGAGGATTCCCGGGTCGGCGAGCGGATTGCGCGTCAGCGCTTGGATGAGCACGCCGGCGACCGCGAGCGCGGCGCCGACGATGATGCTGACGACCGTCCGCGGAAATCGGGATCCCCAGATGTTGACGTTGTCGTCCCGCAGGCCATGCCCGAACAGGGCGTCGATCACCCGCGGAAACGGGATATCGCTGGAGCCGATCGCGAGGCTCAGCAGGACCGCGATCGCCAGCAGCGCAAGACCGACGAGCAGTCCGCCGCCCCGCGTCCACACGCTCCGGCCGTCACGACGACGGCCGGAGCGTTCGGTGGCGACCGGCGTACTCGTCACGCGCTACTTGGCCATCTTCGGTGCAGCTTCGGTGAGTTGCGGGCCGAGTTCGTCAAAGACGTACTGGACCGTCAGCGGCGAGGCGCTGTTGATTGCGACAGCTAGGGCAAGGTCGGGGAAGAACAGCGATCCGTACTTCGAGCTGGGCAAATCTGCCAGCCGCGGATCGTCCTTCAGCGGCGTGCAGTCGCTGTAGCAGAAGACCCCGACGACGTCGGCGTCCAACTCGGGCAAATTCTCGCGCGAAATCGACGCGCTGGTGTTCATCGTGTTGTCCTGGCCGGTTCCAGGCTCGAGGCCGAGCAGGTCCAGCAGTGACCCGTTGCCGAAGTACAACTGGTCCTGGTCGTACCGGACCCACTGATAGGTCTTGCCAGCGAGTTCAGGGGCGGCTTCGCTGAGGTCGGCGGCCTTCGCATCCACGTCGGCGGTGATCTCTTCGGCCTTGTCAGTCGTGCCGGTGCTTTGCGCGACGACATCAAGAACGTGCGTCCAGGAGTCGTTGACGTCCATACCGGTGACGACCGGCGCGACCTCGCTAAGGGCGTCGTACGCAGCCTCATCGTTGATCGAGAACGGCTGAACAATGATCACATCTGGCTTGTAGGAGGCGACCTTCTCCCGGTTCACCGAGCCGTCTGCGCCGAGCAGCTCATCGTCGACAATCGACTCGTCGATCACACCGTCCAACCAGGGCGCGTTGTCAAGGTCGACCCCGCCGGCCGCTACCGGCTCGACCCCGAGGGCCAGCGCCGTGTCGGTCCAGGCACCGCCGATCACCACGACTCGTTCGGGATCTTCGGGAACGGACACGTCTCCGAACTTCGTGGTCACGGTGACGCCCGAGCCGTCATTGGCGCCGTTCGAGCCGCCGTCGTCATCAGACGAACCGCATGCCGACAGCAGCAACGCCGCCACTCCCGTGATCGCCGCGACGACGCGCGCTGAACCCTTCATCGGACCTCCACCCACTCAGTTGATCAACCCCATAAAGTTAGGGCAGACTAACCTTAGATGCAAGTGTGACGTCGGATATATCCGATCTCAGGTGGTCAAGCGAACAGGTCACGCCCTCAGAACGGCGCGATCCGGTCGGCGATTCAGACGGTGGCTATCCAGACGCTCTGACTATTCAGACGCTCTGGACGCCGCATCCCCTAGCTTGGCCAATAGCAACGCCTCGGCTGTGGCGGCCCGGGCGAAATCGCCCAGGTGCAGCGACTCATCCACACCGTGCTGACGACTGTCGGGGTCACCGACGGCAGTCACCAACACGACCGCATCCGGAAACACCTCTTGGAAGTCGGCGATCATCGGGATTGAGCCGCCGATCCCCATAAAGACCGGTTCCACGCCGTACGCCGATGCCATCGCCTCGGCGGCCAGCTCGCACACCGGACCCTCGAATGGGACGACGCCGGGTTGCCCGACCTCGCCGTCGGTGACCCGCACACGAGCACCCCACGGCGCGTGCTGTTCGAGGTGTGCGCGTAACGCGGCCAGCGCCTGATGCGCATCGTCGCCGGGCGCCACCCGCAACCCGACCTTGGCCCGCGCAACCGGCAGCAGCGCATTTGCGGCGTCGCGCACCGACGGGGCATCGATGCCAAGCACGCTCACCGACGGCTTGTTCCACATCCGGTCGAACACGTTTCCGTCGCCGAGTTGCTGCACCCCGTCGAGCAGGCCGGCCTCGGCGCGGATCTGGTCACCGGCATCCGGGAGGTCGGTCGGCGGCGCCTCGCGCAACCCGGCGATCGCCACGTTCCCAGCGTCGTCGTGCAAGGTCGCTAGCAGTCGACACAGCGCGGTCACCGCGTCAGGGACGACGCCACCGAACACGCCGGAATGTAACGCGTGATCGAGGGTGGCAACTTCAACGACACAGTCAGCCATACCACGCAATGTCGTGGTGAAGGCTGGTCGGCCTACGGCCCAGTTCCCGGAGTCAGCGATGACGTAGACGTCGGCGCGCAACGCGTCGGAGTGTTGCTGCAGGATCGTGCGCAGCGATGGCGAGCCGATCTCCTCCTCGCCTTCGATGAACAACGTGACACCGACCGGCGGCTTCCCCTCGAACGCCCGTAAGGCCGCAAGGTGGGCGGCGATCCCGCCCTTGTCGTCGGCCGCGCCGCGGCCATAGAGTCGTCCGTCGCGTTCGGTCGCTGCGAACGGCGGCGACGTCCACAAAGCTTCGTCACCAGTGGGCTGGACGTCGTGGTGCGCATACAGGCACACCGTGGGCGCCCCTTCAGGAGCGGGAAAGTGCCCGATCACAGCCGGCTTGCCGCCCTCGGAGACGATCCGGACGTCCGGGCAGCCGATCTCGGCCAACAGCGCCACGACCGCATCCGCGGACGCTCGCACCTGGCGATCGTGTGCTGCAGATGCACTGATCGACTCGATCGCCACGAGCGCCTTCAGATCTTCGATCGTCCGCGGCAGCACCGCAGCGACGGCGTCTTTCAGTTCCGCATCGCTCATGCTCGCTTAGTCCCTCGGCAGCGGGCTGTAGAAAACGATGCCGTTCCCTTGGTTGTCGTACACGACCGCGCGGCGCTCGTGCGCGTCGTTGTATGCCTCTTTGATGATCGCGCCGCCGTTCTCAGCTACGGCTGCCGCCGCCGCATCGACATCGGCCGTCTTGACGCCGACCGCGATCTTGCCGGGGATGGGATGGTCGACCGGCGTGGCGAGCGCCAGCGAGATGGACCCGCCGTCGAGCTGGGCATAATGCGCGCCATCTCGGAACTTCAACTTCATGCCGAGGGTCTCTGTGTAGAACGCGATCGATGCGTCCAGGTCATCGGTGCTCAGCACGACCTGGCGTACGTCATAGTCACTCATCACATTCTCCTTGGTTCAGCGGTTGTCGGCCTACGTGAACCCTATCGCCGGGCAGCGGCACCGTCGACGCGTCGCCACGCACACGTATGCCTATGCGGCGCCTGCCGCACGTGGCCGGCGGACGGCGTCCCGGGGTAGCCCGGCAATCACGTCCAGCTCCACCAACGGGTCATCGACCAGCGGAATGGGCAGTACGCCGGCGACGCACGTGGCCGGACGCAGGTGCGCGTTCCAGTCACCCACGGACGGATCGAGCGCGAGGGCGATCCGTTCTGCTGCAGCGGTACGCAACGCCTTGCGATCGTTCATCGGGCGCACGTGTTTGGGCATGATTCTCGGCAAGATGTCGATCTGCAGCACGAGATCGCGTTGGCTCACGATCATCCGGATCGACTCCAGCAAGGGCTGATCACCGACGTACGCGCCGGCCGTGGTGATCGCTCCATGACGATCCAGCCAGGTGAACGCCACCGGTTGCACCGGCACGTCGGCGTCCACGGCAGCCTGAAACATCGCGGGGAACATCCGGCCGAGACCACGTCCGCAGGTTGTGGTGGCCTCCGGGAAGGTCGCGACGATGCCGCCGGCTCGAAGCCGGGAAGCCACCAGCCGCTCGGTTCGCGCCACGGCACGAGGATTATGACGGTCGATGAAGATCGTGCCGGCGGCCCGCGCCACCGCCCCGATGACCGGCCAGTCACCGATTTCTTTCTTGGAGACCATCGTGACCGGCTGCACCCAGGCGTACGCCATCACATCGAGCCAGGACACATGGTTCGCGACGACTAGGACTGCTTCACCGCCGTCGGCGAAGTCTCGTCGTACGCCGGTGATGCGCACTTGAATCCCTGCTGAATTCAGCAGCTTGCGGTATACCTCGGCGACGTACGCCGGGGTACGTCCCCGCCGCGTGATGACGTCGGTGGCGCGGCGTAGCGCGATACCGAAGGCCCCGGCGATGGCGACCCGAAACAGCGCCAGCAGGCGCATGGCTACTCGCCACCGCGACACCTCGTGACGACACGTCACGCCGCTGCGCGCGCACAGGTGCGGACAGGATTCGAATCGCGACATGACCGCGCCCTATTCCCCGACGAACCGTTTGGCCACGCGCGGATCTAGCGCATGGGTATCGACAAGAATAAATAGGTCGGCGGTGTTGAACTCGGGATCGTACGAGGGCTGCCCGAGCACCTTCGCGCCGAGTTTGAGGTAGGCGCGAAGCAGCGGAGGAATGACAGTCTTGCCTTCCTCGGTGTATCGGTCGTACTCCCAGGGCGTGTGCGGCGTGACGCTCAGTTCGGCCGGACCGCCGTGCTCACTGAGCGCCTTGCGCACGACTCGCGCCGCGTTGTGACGCCCCTCGTCGAGGTAGATGGAGGCGCAGCCGCCCAGGTAACGGTGTCCCGACGTGATCACATAGCGGGCCAATCCGCTCCATAGTTGGCTGAGCACGGCTCCGTTGCGATGCTCGGGCGCGACGCAGGAACGACCGACCTCGACGAGGCTGTGCTGCAGCGAGCGCAGGTTGTCCAGATCGAATTCACTCGAGGAGTAAGACCGGCCCAGCAGTGCCGCCGAGGACGGCGGGAAGATCCGGTAGGTCCCGACGACGTCGCCGTTGCTGTCATCGCGCACCATCAGGTGCTGACAGTAGGCATCCCATTCGTCGAGGTCGCGACCGGCTTCGGCGGTGAGTTGTGCGCCCATTTCCTCGGCGAATACGCGGTACCGCAGCCGTAGCGCAAGTTCGGCTTCGGGTCCGGCCGGGACGATGTGCGAGGAGTAGGAACGGACCGGCGTAGTGGGCGCGGAATGCAGCGCGCCGAGCGTGGTAGCCATGCGATCAGGATGAGCGGTGCGACTGGCCAAACAACTATCGCCACGGTTACGCGCGCATGACGCTTTGACGAATGGCTATCCAATTAGATTGGATTTAATCAATATGCGGTCGGCGCGAGCTGGCCTGCTCACGCCGAAGCGTCGTAGCCCTCCGGTCGCGAATGAACCAGGCAGCGATGGCTAGAAGAGTTTGCCCGGGTTGAGGATCCCCTGCGGATCGAGGGCGTCCTTGATCTGGCGGTGCACCCGCAACCCCAAATCGCCGATCTCCTTGGCCAGGAACTCCTGTTTGATCGAACCGACGCCGTGCTCACCGGTGACCGTCCCACCCATCGACAGGCCGAGGTCGAGGATCCGACCGAACGCATCCTTACTGCGTTCATATTCGGCGCCGTCGCCAGGGGTGAAACAGATCGTGGGGTGCATATTGCCGTCGCCGGCGTGACCGCAGGTTCCGATGACGGTGTCGGTGTCGATGCCGATTTGTTCGCACCCCGCCAAGAACTCGGCGATGCGCGAGCGCGGGACGGCGACGTCGTCCACCAGGGAGCCACCCTTGAGCGCCTCGAGTGCCGGCAGTGCCTGTCGGCGGGCGAACAGCAGCATGTCGCCCTCTTCGGCATCCGTCGTCCGATGCAGTTCAGTAGCACCGGCGGTGCGGCAGCAGTCCTCGATCTGGCTCATTTCACGTTCGGCACGCTCGGCTCCACTGTCACTCTGCGCCAACAGCAGCGCCTTGGTCGACAGGTCGAGGCCCATGTGGTGCTTCGCCTCGACAGCACGCAACGCGGTCTGGTCCATGATTTCCAGTAGGGACGGCACCAGCCCGCAGTCGATCATCGACTGGACCGCCGCTCCGGCGGCATGGAGGTCCTCGAAGGACGCAACCAAGGTCGCCGGGGGCTCGGGCAGCGGGCGCAACATCAGCGTGGCCTCTGTGATCACCCCGAGCGTGCCCTCGGCACCGACGAACACCCGCGCCAGGTCGTACCCCGCCACACCCTTGACGGTGCGTCGTCCGGTCCGCAGCACTTCGCCGTCAGCGAGCACGACCTCCAGGCCCATCACGAAATCGGTGGTCACGCCGTACTTGACGCAGCACAGTCCGCCGGCATTCGTCGACAAGTTGCCGCCGAGGGTGCACCAGTCGTACGAGGACGGGTCCGGCGGGTAGAAGAGCCCGTGGCCGGCGAGTTCCTTGCGGAAGTCGAGATTCACCACGCCAGGCTGGACGCGTGCGTATCGATCCGAGGTGTTGATCTCCAGGATCTGGTTCATCTTCGCCAGCGACAGCACGATTGAGCCGCGGGTGGCGTTGGAGGACCCGGCGAGGCCGCTGCCGGCACCGCGCGGATGCACCGGTACGCCGTACCGCGCGGCAGTCTTCATCACCGTCACAACATCGTCCGTGGTCCGGGCATGAACAACGGCCGCTGGCTGTTCGCTCGGCGCGAGCATCGCCATGTCCCGTGAGTACGCGATCGTGATGTCTGGATCGGTGACCAGCACGCCGTCGGGCAACTCATTCGCGAGTTCCTTCAGCGCGGTGTCGATATCGGGTTCGGTCATGAGGCGCAGTTCACCAAGTCATTCTCGGGTATCTCAACCGTTTGGCCGAAGAAGGTGCATTGGCATTCTTGGGCGCAGTTGGTCAACGAATCACGCTGCCAGTAGATCGCCACGGCCAACCCCAGCACGATCACGACCGTGATCACCTTGCCCAGGATCTTGCGGATAATCGTCGCCGCCAAGATCGCCAAAAGAATGAGGACGCCGATCACGATGATCGACACCGTCTTCACCGTGTTGATGTCCAGTGTCATGGGCCAACGATAGGTCACGCGATCCGCGGCGGCCAACGGGCCGGGGCGGTCAGCACCCGCGCACTAGGCGCTGGTAGGCGGTTGAGTCGGCGGGAACTGCTGGGGCTGAGCGGGTTGAACCTGCGGGTTCTCGGTCGGCTGCACGGCAGGCGGCACGTAGCCATTCGCGATCTGCTGCGGCTCGGATCCGGACTGCCCCGGCGCCGGCTGACGGTAAATGTCTCGGCTGGAGGGCCCCGATCCGGTGAGCGAGGAGAAGTCGGCGCGAACCGCATCACGAGCGCCGACCTCATCGAGCTCGAAGTACTGCTCCTTACCGAACCCGAACATGTTCGCGATGATCATCGACGGAAACGACTCGACGCGCGTGTTCAAGGCCCGCACATTGCCGTTGTAGAACCGGCGTCCGGCGGCGATGCGGTCCTCGGTGTCGGTCATTTCCCGCTGCAATTGCAGGAAGTTCTGATCCGACTTCAGCGTCGGGTAGTTCTCGGCGACGGCGAACAGATTGCCCAGCGTGCCGGAGAGGTTCTTCTCGGCGTTGGCCTGGACCTCGCGGGTCGCTCCGGGAGCGTTGCGCGCAGCGATCGCGTCGCTACGCGCCTGTACGACCGAGTCGAACACCTGGCGTTCGTGCGATGCGAACGCCTTCACGGTCTCGATCAGGTTCGGGATCAGGTCGTAACGACGTTTCAGTTCGACGTCGATCTGGCGCCAAGACTCGGCGACCAGATTGCGCTGCGAAACAAACCTGTTGTACATGGCGACCACCGACACACCGGCGATGACCAGCAGCGCGATGACGATGATCAGGATGACGACACCAGTGCTCACGTCGAGTCCTCCTCGGACAGTTCGATTGCTGCCCACGGTAGTGGACGTCGGGCACTGGTGCCGCGCAAGACGTGTGCCTCAGACGTCAAGGTCGGCGATGGTAAAGGCAGAAACCAGCGGGATACCGGCTTCTTCGATCGCTGGCTTCGCGCCGCGCTCGACGATCAACGCGACCCCTACGACTTCAGCGCCGGCCGCGCGAAGCGCGTCCACGGCCTGCAACACCGAGCCGCCGGTGGTGGAGGTGTCATCGACGGCCAGCACGCGCTTACCCTCGACCCCCGGACCCTCAACCTGGCGCTGCATCCCGTGCTTTTTCTGCTCCTTGCGCACTACACACGCATCCAGCGCGCGGCCTTGCGCGGCGGCGGCGTGCAGCATCGCGGTCGCGACCGGGTCCGCGCCGAGGGTCAGCCCGCCGACGACGTCGTACTCGATGTCCTTGGTGGCCTCCAGCATGACCTTCCCGACCAGCGGTGCCGCCTCGTGATGCAGCGTGACGCGTCGCAGATCGACGTACCAGTCGGCTTGTTTTCCGCTGGAGAGGGTGACCTTGCCGTGGACGACGGCGATCTCGTTGATCAGCTCTAGCAAGCGCGCGCGATCGCTCATCGGTGAACTCCCAAGTGTGGTGTGGTGCGAGATTCGTGCGCTCCCAAACTACCGTCTGCTCAGTTGGGCGGGAGCAGGAGCGTGTCGGTGAGGTAGATCAGTCCGCCGTCGAATGGGATCGCCGAGCACAGCACCTTCGCGGAGCCGTTGAGCATGATGCCGTTGCCACTTGCAGCGGCAGTCAGCACCACGTCGGGAGCGCGAAAGGTTGGCAGCTCAGCACCGGCCAATTCTTCTGGCGCGACTTCGGTGGGCACCAGCGCGTACTGCACGGCGTGAATCCGGCGGTCCGGATCCTCAAGGTCCTCAACGCTCGATTCATCTAACTTTGTCCACGCGGAATCAACCGGCACGAAAGCGGTAACCCCATCGAGCATCCCGTACTTACCGGCGGCCGACTCGTCCTCGGCGAGATACGTAGCGAACGTTTGCGTCGACGGGATCGCGTGCAGCGCTTCGATGAGATCCATCTCGCTGAACGGCGCGATATCACCCACCGCTTCGCACCCCGGACCGGATGGCGGCGGCAACGTCGGCTGGGCAGAACTCGATGACACGCCCGCGCTCGAGTCCGGCGTCTCCTCCTCGGGCGAAGACCCACCGCATCCGGTCAGCGTCACAACGACGGCGAGTACGCCGCCGGTCAACGATCGGCGTACGGCTCGGCTCACGGCTGCTCCCTAGGTCTCGGTGCCCGTCCACGATAAGGCACCGCGAACCACCAAGACCTGAGCGACTCAGCCGACGACGTACCGCGGCAACTGTTCGATAATCGAGTCGAGGTACTGGATCTCGGCATCGACGCGACTCAGGTCGAGTTTCCCGCTGCCAGCCAGCGCGATGTACGGCCCGTTGATGGTGAATCCCGGCGCATCCGCGCTCAACATCCACTGCATCATTCGAGGGTGCAGGACGTCGTACGCGAAGCGTCGTTCACCGGCCACCCGATACTTCTGGTTGAAGTCATCTGACTCGAGTTCGATGTCCTTCATTCCCATGCGGCGCGCGAGCCGACCGAACATCCCCTCTTGGCGCAACTCTAAGCGCGGGAAGCTCTTCGGCAACCCGATCAGCGTCTTATGCATGACGTGGGTCTGCGATTCTTTACCCGACCCGGTCGTCCACTGATGTTCGTAGATCGTGATCGGACGGCCGCGATGGGCGCCGGTCATCACGTGTTTGATTTTGTGCGAGCGACCCTCGCCGTACGGGCGGCCGGTGTCGACGCGGGCCCAGCGGTTGTCGCGCGCGGTATAGGTAAGCGACCGCGCGGCGGCAAACGCATGGATCCGCTTCTTGCGTTGATGCTCGATCCAGAATCCGGCCGCGGCCGCGACAATCATCAAGCCGATGATGAGGATCGCCATTGGACCCTGATTCTTTTCCGCTGCGGCAAGAACGGTATGAGCGTCCATGCAACTCCTTCGTCGCTCGTCGTCAGATCGGCACTGCGCATTAGGTGCGCCGTAGCGTGACCCGGTTCCACCGCAACATGCTCGAGGGGCCCACCGCGTTAGCGGCGAGCCCCTCGGCGACTATGGGTGCGACGCGTCTAGACCAAGCGGGTCGCGGATGTGAAGCTCATGTACTCCATCGGCATGGTGGTGACCGTCTGGCCCGGCTGCGGGGCATGCACGACGGTGCCGTTGCCGATGTAGATCGCCACGTGACCCGGTGCGAACACGAGGTCTCCGGGCTGCAGCGCGCTCAACGAAACTGAGGTGCCGTGACCGGCCTGCGCCTCGGACTGGTGCGGCAGGCTGATACCGATCTGGGCGTACGCCGCCAGCGTCAGCCCGGAGCAGTCGTATCCGTTGGGGCCAGCGCCGCCCCAGACGTACGGCTTGCCCTGCTGAGACAGCGCCCAGTTCACGACGGTCGCGGCCGAGCCACTCGCCTGCGACGACTGCTTGACCTCAGTCTGAGCCTGCTCGGTGGCTTCTTCGTTCTTCTGCTGAGCGGCCTGCGGATCCGCCGCAGCCTGCTGCGCGGCTTCGGTGTCGCCACCCTGCGCAGCCTCGAGCGCGGCGCGCTCCTGCTCGCTCAAATCAGCAAGCTGAGCCTCGAGTTCCGGAAGTTCGGCCTCGAGGTACTCCTTCTTCTCGGAGATGGTGTCCATCGCCTCGGCCGCGGCAGCCTTAGCCGCGTCGGCGGCTTCCTTGGCCTGCACGTCCGCGGACTTGGCCGCATCCAGCGCCTGCAACTTCTCGTCATGGAACGAGTCGATCTGCGACTTGACGTTCGCTTTGTCGATGAAGTCGGACGGCGATTCGCCGGCGAGCAACATGATGCTGGTCGGGGTAGCGCCCGACATGAACTGGTCCGCACCGAGATCGGCAACGACCTGCTGGGCGGAGGCGAGGTCGGACTGCGCCGCCTCCAGAACCTTCGCGGCCTTCTTCTGCGCGGCTTCCTGCTTCTCGTACTCGAGTTTGGCGCCGAGGTACTCCTCGTTCACCGCAGCAAGCTCAGCCTGCTTCTCGGAGATTTCCTCCTGAACGCTGGCCTTGTCTTCCTTGATCGCGTCGGCGTCCGGTTCTGCGAAGGACGGACCGGCGAGGCCCACGAGCATGACGAGTGCGGTCGCCGCGGAGGCAGCGAACAGGTGCTTCTTCGAGGCAGCCATATGGTTGGCGGCACTCCTCTTCCATCTCGACCGCCTACCGAGTTAGCTGACGGATTCGGGCTTGGAAGGTTGCCCTACGACTGGTAGCAACACCAGCCGATTCACCCCATGTGGGAGACCACTGTGGTTCCCCGGCACTTCGGTCCCATCGCTGGTTCCGATGTTTCGGCGGTGCCTCACGCGTCGCTCCGGGTTCGGACGACTTCATCGTGAGACCGGTGCAACGTTACATTCGTAACCAGTTCGTGACAATGATATCTGGGCGTTCTGTGGACTATTTTTCAGCGAATAGGTCACATCTGCCACGGCATCGAGCAACGGTCGGAGTTTCGCAACACGAGACTCCATCCATTTCAGGCTCGAGTCGTTACCTTTCCGGCGCTGGCCAGGATGCGGCGCAGCAATGGTCGCGGGGTGATTCGCGCGAGCGTCATCGCCACCTTGTAACGCGCGGTCGGCACGCTTCGTGTTCGGCCACGACGCAGGTCCTGCAATGACTCGGTCACCACTTGCTCGGGAGTCAGCCACGCCCACGACGGAATCCACGAGGTGTCCATCCCTAGCCGCGGATGGAACGCCGTCCGCACGTAGCCGGGAAACACACACAGCACACGCAGCGGCGTGCCGTGCACAGCCACGGCCAGCGATTCGGTAAACGTCGCGACGTACGCCTTGCTGGCCGCGTATCCGGGACCGGTATCGCTCGGGGTGTACGCCGCCACCGACGACACGTTGATGATGCTGCCGCGGTTGCGCTGCAACATGCCCGGCAATGCCGCATGGCACAGCCGCATCAGCGCCGACACGTTCAGGTCGAGCATGTCCTGCTCGACCTGAGGCGCCGAGCGCACGAACCGGCCGGGGGTACCGGAACCGGCGTTGTTCACCAGCAGAGAGACGTCGCGGCCACGAACCCGATCGGTGACGAATTCCAGGTCGTCGCCGTCGGTCAGGTCGGCAACCATCACTTCGGCCCGACGGCCGAAGGCGCGCACCTCGTCGGCGACCGACTCCAAGGCCGACTCGTGCCGACCCACCAGCGCGATGTCATAGCCGATCGACGCGAGTTGACGCGCGTACTCGGCGCCTATCCCGCTCGATGCACCGGTGACTACCGCCGTAGGCAAGTCGCGTTCCCCCCCCTGGTCCAATTGCTGCGGACCCAGTCCACTTGTTTCGCCCGAACCCACTGCATTGGGTCCGGTCTTTACTGCTCTGGGCGCGGTCCGATCGGTTCGGACCGCGCCCACTACTTCGGCCCGCGCCTACTGCTTCTGATGCGGCTACTGCTGCGGGCCGCGTCTACTGCTTCGGGCGCGGCGCGAACAGTCCCCCGCCTCGGGGACGTCGTCCTGGCATCGGCGGCAGCTCCACCAGTCGGCCCTTCATGAATGCCCAGAAGGTCGCGATTCCCACCACAGTGAGCACGAGCGTGATGACGTTCATGCCACCCTGCATCACCTGCATGAGGTACATGACGGAGATGAAGCCGGACCCGAACATGCCGATGTAGCGCGCCCACGACTTCGCCCGCTGGTAGAAGAACGTGCCCAGCAGCATGACCACGCCAACGCCACCGAAAATGAACGCCTGGTAGCGGAACTGACTCTCCATCGACTCAAGGGTCGAGTACTCGATGTCGTTTTCCGAAAGCATGTCGTCGATCTGCTCAGCCGTCACCGAGTCAGGCTTGGCCACGTTCAGCGCATCCGCGACATTCCCGCTGTTGATATCGCGCGATTCGCCGGCGGTGGTGAAAGCGTCCTTGGCCACGTCGATCTCGTCGTCGGTGAATTCGGCGATGTCCTGGTCTTCCAGGAGTCTGGCGGTGCCCTCCACCTGCGCGCGGTTCGAGTCCGGCACGAGCGCGCTCACGTCCTGCGAGAACGTGAAAATCATCAGCCCGAGCATGATCGCTGCCAGGATCGAGCCGGAGATGACGGCAAATCGCGACGGCGGGAAAGTCTTGCGGCCCGCCGGCTGCGCCTGTTCATCGATCGCCGGAGCGGCGGGGAACTCGTCCCGCGTGTCGGTATCGCTGTCGTCGGTCGACTCCGACCGGTCGGCGCCCGCCGCCTCGGCGTCGGTTCGTGCGCGGATCGCGTCGTCGATCTCGGCCTTCGACGGCTCCCGGGGGACGTCGTCCGGTTCGGGGCTATTCGCTCCGGGGGTGTCGCGATCGGTCACGGATTCTCCTTGTGATGTTCTCCGGCGTACGCCGGTGCGCACTTACTTAGTTGTCGCGGGTCTGCTGGTTCTCGGGGCGGGGCTGCTCGGGCGCCGGTTGATTTCCGTACGCACCGTCTGGATAACCAGGTCCACCGCTGCCCGGGTTGTGCGGCCCGCCGGGGCCACCAGGACCGCTCGGCGGGTATCGCGGCGGCGACGGCCGTAGGTACTCGCGCACGGTCGGCCGGTTGATCAGCGAAATCCCGAGCAAGCCAGAGACGGCGAAGAAAAAGGTCGGCAGCATCTGGGCGCCGGAAAAGAGATTGAGCGCGGCGAGGCCGAGCAGGATGCCGCTGAATGTGAGGCCCACCGGCCGCGCCCACGAACGACGGTCACTGATCGCGTGCGAGGTGAGCCCGTGGCCGATAGCGACGATCAGCGTCGCGATCCCGGACAGGATCAGCAGTGCTTGGATCATGCCGTCGCCGACCTGCGCCGCGACGTCCGCGTCGGCTTCGATCAACGCCTTGCGAAACTCGACAACCGCCTCGGAGACACCCATCAGGCTGGTGACGCCGATGAATACCAGAAATGCCGCGACGACGGTGTACAGGTTGCGGGTTCGTCGCACGTCGATGGGCAGATCGCCATCGGGCGCGGGCTTACGTCCGCCCTGCGTGCGGTCGACCTCATGCGGTGGCGGCGGTGGCGCGCTCGGCGGAGCGGGGCTCGGCGGCGTCGGCTCGCTCACAGTGTCCTTTCGCGACGCGGATGTATCAGTGTTTCTGCGCCCCAGGGTACGTGACGCCTGAATTGATGACAGGGGCAACGAAGTATCAACGACGTACGCCCTAGGTAAGTTCCGGCGAGCACCGCGGATGTGGTCGGGCTGTGCCTCGCTAGTCGTCGCCCGATAGCGAGGCACAGCCCACTGCGTCCGGCTTTAGGCCGCGGACACCACTGCCTTCTTACTGACCACGAGTCCGTCGGCACCGGCGTCGACCAGTACCGTGTCGCCGTCGACGACACCGCCGGCCAGTAGCAACTTCGCCAACTGGTCGCCGATCGCCGACTGGATCAACCGGCGTAGCGGCCGGGCGCCGTACAACGGGTCGAACCCGTCCAACGCCAGCCATTCGCGGGCCGCGTCGGTGACCTCCAACGTGAGGCGCCGGTCTTGCAGGCGGTGAGCCAGCGTTTGCAGCTGAATGTCGACGATCCGGGTCAACTCGCCACTACCCAGGCTGTCGAAGACGACCACCTCGTCGAGACGGTTCAGGAACTCAGGCTTGAAGTGCCCGCGAACCACTGCCATCACCGCATCCTTCTTCGCGGCGTCGTCCAGCTCCACGTTCATGATCGCCTGCGACCCGAGGTTGCTGGTCAGGATCAGGATCGTGTTGCGGAAGTCGACGGTGCGTCCTTGGCTGTCGGTGAGCCGGCCATCGTCGAGCACCTGCAGTAGTACGTCGAACACGTCCGGGTGCGCCTTCTCCACCTCGTCCAGCAGGACGACGGTGTACGGGCGACGCCGTACCGCCTCGGTCAGCTGCCCGCCCTCGTCGTACCCGACGTAACCGGGCGGGGCGCCGACAAGTCGCGCGACGCTGTGCTTTTCGGAGTACTCCGACATATCGATACGGGTCATCGCCCGCTCGTCGTCGAAGAGGAACTCCGCGAGCGCTTTCGCCAGCTCGGTCTTACCGACGCCGGTCGGTCCGAGGAACAGGAAGCTGCCGGTCGGGCGGTCCGGATCGGCGATACCGGCTCGGGCCCGGCGGACTGCGTCCGCGACGGCCTGCACCGCGGCTCGCTGACCAATCACACGATGGCCGAGTTCGTCCTCCATGCGCAACAACTTCGCCGTCTCGCCCTCGAGCAGTCGACCCGCCGGGATGCCGGTCCACGAGCCAACCACCTCGGCAATGTCGTCGGCCGACACCTCCTCCTTGAGCATCAGGTCGCGACCCTGCTGAACGTCGGCGGCCTCCTCGATCTGCTTCTGCAGCGCGGGGATACGGCCGTACCGTAACTCGGCGGCCTTAGCCAGATCGCCGTCGCGTTCGGCGCGCTCCTCTTCACCGCGCAGCGCATCAAGCTGCTCGGTCAGCCCGCGGGTCGCTTCGATGGCGCCCTTCTCCTGCTGCCAGCGAGCGGTCAGCTCGTTGAGCTGCTCCTGCTTGTCCGCGAGGTCCTTGCGCAGCGCCTCCAGGCGGGTCTTTGATGCGGCGTCGTCCTCCTTGGACAGCGCCATCTCCTCGATTTCCAGGCGTCGTACGACGCGTTCGATCTCGTCGATCTCCACCGGTCGGGAGTCGATCTCCATCCGCAGGCGCGAAGCAGCCTCGTCAACGAGGTCGATCGCCTTGTCCGGCAGGAACCTGCTGGTGATGTAACGATCAGACAGCGCCGCTGCGGCGACCAAGGCCTGGTCCAGGATCCGTACGCCGTGATGCACTTCGTACCGATCCTTGAGCCCACGCAGGATGCCGATCGTGTCCTCAACCGATGGTTCGCCGACCAGGACCTGCTGGAAACGGCGCTCCAGGGCCGGATCCTTCTCGATCCGCTCCCGGTACTCATCGAGGGTCGTGGCACCCACCATCCGCAACTCGCCGCGCGCGAGCATCGGCTTGATCATGTTGCCGGCGTCCATCGCACCTTCACCGCTCGCGCCGGCACCCACAATGGTGTGCAGTTCGTCGATGAACGTGATGATCTCGCCCTCGGACTCGGTGATGTCCTGCAGTACGGCCTTGAGGCGCTCTTCGAACTCACCGCGGTACTTCGCACCGGCGACCATCGAGGCCAGATCCAGACTCATCAACCGCTTGCCCTTGAGGGATTCGGGGACGTCACCGGCCACGATCCGCTGGGCCAGGCCTTCGACGATCGCGGTCTTACCGACGCCGGGCTCGCCGATCAGCACCGGGTTGTTCTTGGTCCGGCGCGACAACACCTGCACGACGCGACGAATTTCCGCATCACGGCCGATCACCGGGTCGAGCTTGCCGGAGCGGGCGCGTTCGGTCAGGTCAACGGCGTACTTCTGCAGCGCCTGGTACGAGGATTCCGGATCAGCGCTGGTCACCCGCCTATTGCCGCGGACCGTCTTGAACGCATTGATCAACGCGTCCGGCGTTGCGCCGTTATCGGTCAATGAGCCCCGCGCGTCGCCGCCGTGCTGAGCGATCGCTGCCAGCAGGTGCTCGGTCGAGACGTACTCGTCATTCAGGCTGCCGGCGAGTTTCGTCGCGGCGTTCAGCACGTCGAGCAGGCCCCGGCTAGCGGCAGGCGCCGCGGTCGTCGATCCGGTCGCACTGGGTAGCCGGCCGATCTTCAGCTGGGCATCGGTCAGTACTGCCTGGGCATCAGCACCGACCGCCTCAAGCAGCGGTCGGGCAATCGCGTCGGACGGCTCGATCAACGCGACCAGCAAGTGCAACGGCTCGAGTTGGGGATTACCGTTCTCGGCCGCCATCCGCTGGGCAGCGGCGAGCGCTTCCGACGACTTGGTGGTGAGTTTCTGCTGGTCCACGTAGGTCTCCTCGAAAGTCGCGGTTGGCTAAAGGCGTGGCCGCGGGTTACACGGCGACACCTATGCAACGCTTTACAAAGTTGAGCCTATTCCGCTCAACTTGAAATTGGCGACTTCTCGTCTTCAAGCAACCCTTTCGCGATCGCGGGCGCGTTCGAATGCGCTGACGTGTGCCGCCAAAAACGCAGAGAAATCGGTAGGGCATCGCTCTCTGCACGATGCGCCACCGATTTTGCTGCGTGTTTTGCGGACTGTGCGCTGTCGAGTGCCCCCATGCGGCGTGTCGTTCAGGGCCAAGGATTCCTGCACTACGGCGATCGCGTCGACCTGCCGGACAGGCGCGCCGCCCGAGTGCGCCGTCGAGTGCCGCCAAAAACGCAGAGAAATCGGTAGGGCATCGCTCTCTGCACGATGCCCCACCGATTTTGCTGCGCGTTTTGCGGCGTGCGCGCTTTCGAGCGCAGTGCCCATTACTTCCGGGACTTCGGTCTCCGGCGCGGGCTTCGGTCCGCAGCGCGGACTTCGGTCTCCGGCGGGGACTTCAGTCTGCAGCGCGGGCTTCGCCATCCGGAGTGGTGAGAGTTCCCCACTCCGGATCGCCAGGTCCGCTTTCGCCGACGATGCCCGCACCTCACGCCAATTAGCCCCAGGTCGCGGCTGCGATCAACTCGGCTGACCGGCGCGCCGGCGGACCTCTTGCAGAAAGGCCTTCGGATCATCGGCGTACAGCGCGATTGCGTCGACCACCACCGGTCCCCTCGGTACGTCGATGCGCGTCGGTCGTTCGAGTTCGATCAACAGGTTTGTCGCGTCGTTCATCCGCAGGTAGTACGTCGCCGCGCCGTCCGCGAGCACCAACGGCGGCGCCTTATCGATCCTCGTGGTCGTAGCCCGCTCCACCGAGGTGATCTGCTCCCAGCTGAGGTCCAGGTCGATCGCGGCGCCGCTACGGACCCGAATCCCAAAGTCCCCAACGGCGTGCGGCCTGTTCAGCAAGCCGGCGACCATCGCGAGTTGCAGGACGATGCCGCCGATACCGAGCACGAGCAGCGGGATCCGCACGGCTGTCCATTGGTGTACGGCGACGTCGACCACCACTGTCTCGATCACCGAAACGATCGTGATGACTATGAAGACCGGCAGGAGTTGTTGGTGATATCCGAATCCGGAGGCTCCACGCGGTATGCGCGGGCGGCGCGCTAGCCATCGCCAGAGATTCACCATCCCGGTAATCGTGAGGATCCACGACACATGGACCCATCCGCGGCGCGACAGGTCGTCGCGGGGTGTGGCGACCCCACCCGACTCCAATACCCCGCCGCGCGGCTCCGAACGCCCGCCGGCGGCGCGAGTCGCCTCGCCCATGCCTACGGCAGAGGACGCACCAAGGGCATCAGCAGCGCGAGTCGCGACGCGCTCGTCGAGCAAATTCGATCTCCCGTCAGCGGCGTGAGTCATCGCGCCTATGTCGACGGCCGAGGCCGCATCAAGGGTGTTAGCCGAGCGAGTCGCGCCGCTCCTGTCGACCGACCTCGATCTCCCGTCAGCGACATGAGTCGCCTCGCCCGCATCAACGGCCGAGGCCACATCACCTCCGTCAGCGACTTGAGTCGCGCCGCTCCCATCGAACGACCTCGATCTCCCGTCAGCGACATGGGTGCACTCGCCCGCATCAACGGCCGGGGCCGCATCACCTCCGTCAGCGACTTGAGTTGCGTCGCTTCCATCGAGGTCGGACGCGGGGATTGAAGGTCCACGGGCTGCGCTTACCGGTGTCACGGTCTCCGGCGAGGCGTTGCCGACCGATGCGTGAGCTGCGGTCACGTTTAACCGAGTGAGGTCTTGCAGCGTCGCATCTGTCGCGATTCGGGGTTCCAAGGTCGCGCTTAGGTCTTGCAGCGTCGCATCTCTCGCGATTCGGGGTTCCAAGGTCGCGCTTAGGTCTTGCAGTGTCGCGCCTGTCGCGATTCGGGGTTCCAAGGTCGCGCTTAGGTCTTGCAGTGTCGCGTCTGTCGCGATTCGGGGTTCCAAGGTCGCGCTTAGGTCTTGCAGTGTCGCGTCTTCCCCGCTTCGGGGTTCGAGGGTCACGTTTCCTGCAGTGCTGGTTTCTACGATCGGGCCAGGGTCAGCGAGCGGGCCGCGCGTCGCGAATGAGCGCATCAGGACATCCGCCGCAACAGGCGCAGTGCCACCTCGCGCTGGGCCGGATCCGGCACGAAGAACACCATGTCCTCAGCCGAGGGCAACTCCGGGATCTCCAGGCCACCCATGCCATCCGCGCCATCCAGACCGTCGGAACCACCCATCGCGTCCACACTCACGAACATCGCTCGAACGGCGGGAGCGGCAAACATCGCATCGACGAGAGCCGCTATCTCCGGCTCGACATCGCCAACCCGCTTCCCTTCGATAGCGGCGAAGTCAGCGCCGATGCGCAAGGCCTCCGCGAGTTGGACGGGATCCTCGGCGAGCGCGGCGTACGCCCGCACCATCTCCTCGCGCAACTCTCCCGATAACGCGAGGACCTCCAGCATCTCCCGATCGCGTTCAATCACCGCGCGCTGCGGCCCCTCAGCCGCGTCGGCAACATGGTCGAGGGCAGCGGACAGCGTCGTCGGCAACGCCGACAGTGCCCGCCGCTCATCGACCGCATCGCGAATCTGCGCCAGCGCGGCTAACTGACGATTCAACCGGTCACGTTCGGCTTCAATCGTCATCGCGACCAAGGTCAAGTCACGCGATAGCGCAACTGTCGATTCTGCGTCGGGACCATCGGCATCCCGGTCGTCGGCGTCCGACTCGCGCAGGATGTCGGCGACCTTGCCCAGCGGTACGCCGGCACGGGTCAACCAGGTAATCCGCAGTAGCCGCACCAGGTCCGTGAACTGGTACTCGCGGTAGCCGTTGGATCTACGTTCGGGCTCTGGCAGCACCCCGAGTTGGTGGTAATGGCGTATGGCGCGAGCCGTCGTACGACCCGCCTGGGCGAACGCTCCGATCTTCATGCTTCCATGATCAACCTTGACGCTACGTCAAGGTCAATAGCGGAATCGACCTCTCGCGAGCCTATTCTGCCGAGGCTTGCCGCAGCAAAAAGCGCTGAACCTTGCCGCTAGGAGTCTTGGGCAACTCCGTCACAAAGTTCACCTTGCGCGGGTACGCATGCTTCGAATACTGATCGCGCACCAGTCTCTGCAGTTCTTCGGCGAGCTCCGGCCCCGGCTCAGACCCGGGCATGAGCACGACAAAGGCCTCCACCATCTCGCCGCGTACGCCGTCCGGATCAGGACGCCCCACGACCGCAACCTCGGCGACCGCCGGATGCGTGACGAGGACACTTTCCACATCGAACGGCCCGATCCGGTAACCGGCCGCGAGGATCACGTCATCATCGCGCGCGTTGAAGAAGAAGTAACCATCGTCATCGACCCGGCCGGTGTCGGCGGTCAAGTACCAGGCGCCATCCGCACTGAAGCGTTCAGCGGACTTCGCCGGATCGTCGACATATCCGGAGAACCACAGTGCGGGGCTGGCCGCGACGTCGATCGCGATCTGCCCGTCGACGATATCGGCGGAGATTCCCGGCAGCGGGATCCCCATCGAACCTTCCTTGAGCGGACGCGCCACGGCCGGGTGCCACAGGTTGCAAATCACCATGCCAAGTTCCGTCTGGCCGTAGTGATCGCGCACCTCAATACCGAAGTTGGCCTTCGCCCACGACACGACATCCGGAGTCAGCGGTTCACCGGCAGAGGAGGCACGGCGCAGCGGGTACGCCGCATCGGCGGAGGAGGCTCGGATCGCGCGGTACATCGTTGGAGCGCCGCAGAAGTTCGTGACACCGAACTCGCGCATGATCTGCATCGTCTGCACCGGTTCGAAGCCGCCGGTGAACATCAAGCTGGTGCGCTTGGTCAGCATCGGGCCGATGAGCGAATAGAACAGCCCGTATGCCCAACCCGGATCGGCCGCGTTCCAGAAGACGTCATCCTCGGCAACATCAAGCGCGTAGTGCAGATATGAGTGAAAAGTAGCCAACGCGCGGGTAGGGATCGGCACGCCCTTGGGCTTGCCGGTCGTTCCGCTGGTGTAGAGCTGCAGGAAAATCCCGTCGCCGCCAATAGCGACACCCTTCGCGATCGGCTCAGCGTCCTTCGCCGACACAACGAGTTCATCGACGTCCAGGACCTCGACGTCCAGCGGATCGACTTTCTCGCGCTGCGTGGCATCGGTAATCAACTGCCGCGCGCCGGAACCCTCAACGCGCATGGCGATCGCGCCGGTCGCGAAGGCAGTGAACAGCGGGACGTGCACCGCCCCGAGTCGCCACAGCGCCAGCAGCGCGACGACGAGTTCCGGGCGCTTACCGAGCAGAACCGGCACGCGGCTGCCTTCGGTGACGCCGCGCCGCGCGAGCACCGTCGCCAGACGCCGTGATGCATCAGCCAGTTCTCCGTAGGTGACGCCGTACGACGACAGATCCTCATCGACAACGGTGAAGGCGCGGTCCGCGGCGGGATGCCGATCACACAAGAGGTGCGCGATATCGGCGTCGGGCGCGCCGTACGTCGCCATCCACTCCTGCAACTGCTGATCTGTTCCGGTCATAGCCACCCCTTTGTCCCGCTGAACTCGGCCAATTCTCCCCCATCCAAGCGCCGCTCGTCGAGCGGCGTTCGCCCTCTGGACCATGCCGGCGCCGAGGGCAACGAGCGGCTACCAGATGCGGACGCGATCGGAGGGGTCGAGCCAGAGTCCGTCGCCGGCACGCGTGCCGAATGCTGTGTGGAACTCGTCGAGATTCCGCACGATGTTGGCGCGGAACTCCGGCGGACTGTGCGGATCGATCGTCAAGAACTGAAGTTCCTGCTCAGTACGCCGTTTCGTGCGCCACACGTACGCCCAGTTGGTGAAGAGTCGCTTCGACCCCTCGATATCAGCGAGATCACCATCGTGCGGTGCGCCCAACGAAATCTGGTAGGCCTTGTGACCGATCGTGAGCCCACCCAGGTCGCCAATGTTCTCGCCTACGGTCAGAGCTCCGTTGACTTTTTCATCGGGCAGGTTGCGCGGCGAGAAACCGTCGTACTGCGCGATAAGTGCCTTCGACTTCACCTCGAATGCGGCCTTGTCGTCGGGGGTCCACCAGTCGTTGAGGTTCCCGGCGCCGTCGTACTGCGCACCTTGGTCGTCGAAGCCGTGCCCGACCTCGTGGCCAATCACCGCGCCGATACCACCGTAATTCTCGGCGGGATCGGCGTCCGGTGCGAAGAACGGCTTCTGCAGGATGCCCGCCGGGAAGCAGATCTCATTGGTGCCTGGGTTGTAGTACGCGTTTACGGTCTGCGGCAGCATGAACCATTCGTCGCGATCAACCGGCGAGCCGATCTTCGCTAATTGCCGGTCGGTCTCGAAGGCTTCTGCCGCGGCGACATTGCCCATCAGATCGTCCGCGCGGACCTGCAGTGCCGAGTAATCGCGGAACTTTTCGGGGTAGCCGATCTTCGGCCGGAACGTCTCGAGCTTCTCGAACGCGCGCTGCTTGGTCTGCTCGGTCATCCAGTCGAGGGCCTCGATCGACACCCGGTAGGCCGTCAGCAGGTTGGCGACGAGTTCGTCCATCAGCTCCTTCGAGCGGGGCGGGAAGTGTCGGGCCACGTATTGCTCGCCGACGGCCTCGCCGATGGATCCCTCGACGAAAGAGACCGCGCGCTTCCAGCGAGCGCGCAACTCAGGCGTGCCCGACAGGGTACGGCCATAGAAGTCGAAGTTCGCTTCGACGAACTCGTCGGTGAGATACGGCGCCGCGGAGCGCAATACCCTGCTGAGCAGGAATGCTCGCGTCTGTTCAATCGGGGTCTGCGCCAGCACCGCCGAGAGGTGCTCCACGTAGGACGGCTGGCGGACGCAGACCTCGGCAAGCGTTTGCTCGTCACCACCGAGCGCTGTGATGTAGCCGTGCCAGTCAAAGTTCGGCCCGAGAGCGGTGAGTTCGTCGTACGACTTCAGGTTGTACGTCTTCTGCACATCGCGGGTGTCCGCGCGCTCCCAGTGACCTGCCGCGAGTTTGGTCTCCAACTCGAGCACCAACGCGGCGGTACCGGCAGCATCGTCGATACCGCCGAGCGTGAACATCACCTGCAGGTACTCGGCGTACTTCGCACGGATCTCGGCGAACTTGTCCTCGCGATAGTAAGACTCGTCCGGTAGCCCGAGCCCGCCCTGCGTCACGTGCACGAGGTAGCGGTCCGAGTTTCGGTCGTCGGTGTCAATGTAGGAGCCGAACAGGCCCGATCCACCCACGCGCTCCAGTTCACCAAGGAACCGCGCCACACCCTGGACGTCCTCGATCTCGCCCACAGCCGCAATCGCCGGGGCGATCGGCTCAATCCCGCGCTTGTTCACCTGTTCGGTGTCCATGAACGACGCGTACAGCGCGGCGATCTTCGCGCCGTTCTCGCTCAAAGTTCCCGGGTCGGCGTCCGCCAGATCCTGGATGATTTCGCGCACCTGCTGTTCCGCGGTGTCAGCAAGTTGCACGAACGGACCCCAACTGGAGCGGTCACTCGGGATCTCGACAGTATCGAGCCACTGACCGTTGACGTGACCGAACAAGTCGTCCTGGGGTCGAATATCGGTGTTCATGCCCTCGCGGGCGTCATCAAGAATGCTCACCCCGATGACACTAGTTCGATCCGGCGACACACGCTGGCGTCCTCGCTGCCGATCCGGTTCGAAACGAGCTCCCAGCGCCGTGACGAGTGGATTATCCCGATGCCTCGTCCCTCAAAGCCTGTTTTGAACCGCAGGTCAGCCGATCTGGTCGCGACGCGGGCATAGCATCGCGATATGACTTCCGCTGAGTTCGATCCTGCAGACCTCCTCGCAGCCAGCCGCATCGGCGTACTCGCCACCATCAAGGTAAACGGCATGCCGCAACTGTCGCCCGTCACCCCGTACTTCGACAGGGACGCTGGGGTGATCCTCATTTCGGTGACCGAGGGCCGCGCCAAGACCGCCAATCTGCGCCGGGACCCGCGTGCAGCACTAGAAGTGACCAGCAAGGATGGCTGGGCGTGGGCTACTGCGGAAGGACCGGTGACACTCACGGGACCGGGCTTGTCGCCCGACTCTGCCGAGGTCGAAGCTCTGGTCGATTACTACCGACGCGCTGCCGGTGAACATCCCGATTGGGACGAGTATCGCCGCGTGATGGTCGCTGATCGGCGCGTGCTGCTGACGTTGCAGGTCACCCGGACGTACGGCGACAAGATTCGCTGACCCGACCCCCGTCAGCCACGCCCGGCTCGGCCGGCGCGTGGTTGACGAACGGGTGGCGGCACCGCTCAGGTTCGGTGCCGCGAGTTAGTCCTTGATTCGGACGACGGACTTGCCGAGAGTCTTGCGGTTATCCATGTCGATCAGGGCCTGACCGAACTCCTCCATCGCGTAGACCTTGCCGATCGGTGGCTTGATCTTGCCACTCGCCATATGCGGCATCAGGTCTTCCCACTGCTGACGTTGGAAGCCGGGCGTGATCGCTGCGAACGCCCCCCAGCCGACACCGCGAACGTCGATGTTGTTCAGCAGGAGGCGGTTCACCTTGACCTCGGGGATGCCCTGGCCACCGGCGAAACCGACCACCATCAACCGTCCCTGCGGCGCGAGCGAGCGCAGCATGTCGGTGAAGATATCGCCGCCGACCACGTCGATGATCATGTCGACGCCACGGCCGTCGGTCAGACGCTTGGCCTCATCCTTGAAGCCGTCCAGCAGGATCGCCTCATCTGCGCCGGCGTCGCGGGCTACCTGCGCCTTCTCCTCATTGGAGACAAGCGCGATCACGCGGGCGCCGTATACCTTGGCGACCTGGATCGAGGCGGTGCCGACGCCCCCCGCGGCACCGTTGACCATCACGGTCTCGCCTTCTTTGAGCTCACCGCGCTCGACGAGGGCGAACTGGGCCGTGAGGTAGTTCATTGGCAGCGCGGTCGCCTCCTCGAAGGAGATCGCATCCGGCAGCGGGAACACCGAGGAGGCCTTAATCGCAACGCGTTCTTGCGCACCACCGTGCGAACTGGCGCCGACGACTCGCTGGCCTGCCTTGAAGCCGTTGCCGTCCGCAACGACGTACCCGGCGTAGTCCGCACTCAGGGTGAACGGAGGCTCCGGCTTGACCTGGTACATGTTTCGGCTCAGGAGCAGGTCCGGGAATGCGACACCTGCACGGTGGACGTCGATCAAGACTTCGTCCGGGCCGGCCGTCGGCTCGGGGATGTCGTTGATGACCAGGGCTTCGGGACCGTCATAGTTGACTACTTGAACAGCACGCATGACCCGAGGTTACTGACCGCTCGTTCAGCTGGCGATTCGGGCCCACGATCTGGCACTCCACACCCGCGAGTTACGGCTCGCGCTGTGGCCGGTAGCGGGCATGCGCTCCCCTACACTGAGCTGATGGCTGACGTGCCCTTTCCCCGAACTAGTGCCCCCGCGAGCCGCGCGCTCGCGTCCGCGGGTTACACCCATCTCGGGGAATTGGCCGGCGTGCCGATGCGCGATGTTCTCGCGCTGCACGGTATGGGTCCGAAAGCGATCGGGCTCCTGCGTCGCGCGATGACTGAACATGGTTGGGAGTTCGCCGACGACGATGCGAGTGTGGGCGCGAGGGCCGGCGGGCTGGTGGCGATCGAAGATGGACGTAAGCCCGAACGTAACGCAAACGCGACCGAGCCGACCGGCATCGAACCCGCCGCCTGGATCTCAGCGCTGCCCAAGAAGCGTCAACGCGAGGACGGTGCGGCGCTGTTGACGTTGTTCGCCGACGTCACCGGCGAGGACCCCGTGATGTGGGGACCGTCAATCGTCGGGTACGGCGCGGTGCACTACACCTATGAGTCAGGCCGCGAAGGCGATATGCCGCGCGTCGGTTTCAGCCCTCGATCAGCCTCCAACTCGCTGTACGGGCTCAGTGGTCACGACGACGTATTGGCACGCCTGGGTAAATACCGCGCGGGCGCCGGCTGCCTCTACATCAACAAGCTCGCGGACGTCGAGCAGGACGTGCTGCGCGAGCTCATCGCGCTCGGCTGGCGATCCAACGCACCGTGAAGCCTCGGCGTCGCCGTGATTGGATTGCAGCATGAGACGGCTGGACGAGCGGCTTGGATCGGCCACCGGTCCAGACGATATCTACGACATCTTCACCGGCTGGGCAACCGACGCCGAGATCGAGTTGTACCCGCACCAAGACGAGGCGATTCTTGAACTACTCGGTGGCGCACATGTTGTGCTCGCTACGCCGACTGGCTCTGGGAAGTCGCTGGTCGCCTCGGCCGCGATCCTGAACACGCTTGCCAATGATGGGGTCAGTTTCTACACGGCGCCGATCAAGGCGCTGGTCAACGAGAAGTTCTTCGACCTGTGTCGGCTGTTCGGACCACAGAATGTCGGCTTGCTGACCGGCGACTCGTCGGTGAACGCGGACGCGCCGATCATCTGCTGCACCGCCGAAGTGTTGGCGAACCTGGTACTTCGCGAGGGCGCCCAGGCTGACGTCGCGATGGTCGTGATGGACGAGTTCCACTATTACGGCGAGTTCGATCGCGGGTGGGCATGGCAGGTGCCGCTACTGGAACTTCCGAAGGCACAGTTTCTACTGATGTCTGCAACGTTGGGCGACGTCACTGATATTCGAAAGGATCTGACTCGCCGTACCGGCCGCGAAACTGCGCTCGTGGCCGATGCGCCACGTCCAGTACCGCTGACATTTCGCTGGGCGATGACGCCCGTTGGCGAGACCCTGCAGGAACTACTCGAGGGTGGCGACGCCCCGGTGTACGTCGTGCATTCCACGCAGCAAGCGGCGATCGAACACGCGAAATCTCTGCTGAACACCAAGGTAACCACCCGCGATCAGCAGGACGCGATCGCCGATAAGATAGGCGATTTCCGGTTCGGAGCCGGGTTTGGAAAGACGCTGTCGCGGTTGCTGCGCTCAGGGACCGGCGTCCATCACGCGGGAATGCTGCCTAAGTACCGGCGTCTGGTGGAGCAGCTCGCGCAGGCCGGGTTGCTGCGCATCGTCTGCGGCACCGACACGCTCGGTGTCGGTATCAACGTGCCGATCCGCACAGTGCTGTTCACCGGACTGGCCAAGTTCGACGGCAGCCGTGATCGAGTCCTCAAGGCGCGCGAGTTCCAACAAATTGCTGGGCGCGCCGGCCGCGCCGGATACGACACGGCCGGGTACGTGGTTGTCCAGGCGCCCGAGCATGTGATTGAGAACGAGCGCGCGAAAGCCAAATCGGACGCCAAGAACGCCGCCAATCCCAAGAAGAAAAGCAAACCGCAGTTGCGTAAGCCTCCTCCCGGAACGGTGGTGTGGAGCGAGCAGACCTTCGACAAACTCGTGAATGGCAGTCCTGAGGCGCTACGTTCGCGGATGAAAGTCGACAACTCGATGCTGATCAACGTGATCTCCCGCGAGGAGGACCCGTTCGTCGTGCTGCGTCGATTACTCACTGACAATCATGAACCCCGCTCGAGCCAGCTAAAGCTGGTGCGGCGCGCGCTGAGGTTGACGCGCAGCCTGGTGCGCAGCGGCGTGGTGCAACGACTCGACAGCGTCGACGAGTTTGGGCGGAGGTACGTACTCCCGCCGGACCTGCCTGCAGATTTCGCCTTGAATCAACCGCTGTCTCACTTCGCCCTCGCCGCGTTAGACCTCTTGGACGCTGAAGATCCCGGATATGCCTTGGATGCGGTCTCCGTGATTGAGTCAGTTCTCGAGGCACCACGCGTCATCCTGTTCGCACAACAACGAGCCGCACGCGGAGAGGCGATCGGCGAGTTGAAGGCGGACGGCGTCGACTACGACGAGCGAATGCGTCTGGTCGAGGACATCACGTGGCCGCAGCCGTTAGCTGAACTCCTGGGCGCTGCTTTTGAAACATATCGCCAAGGTCACCCCTGGGTACCGGAGGATGCGCTTGGCCCCAAGTCGATCGTGCGGGAAATGTACGAGCAGGCGATGGGGTTCAACGACTTCATCAGCCGCTATCAGATCGCGCGATCAGAGGGTCTGTTGCTGAGGTACCTCACCGACGCCTACCGAACGCTACGACAGACACTGCCGGACGACGCTTGGACCGAAGAGCTCACCGATCTGGAGTATTGGCTTGGCGAGGTGATCCGACAGGTCGACTCCAGCTTGCTGGATGAGTGGACAGCGCTGAGCAACCCGGACGCTGTCATCGTCGAGCGCGAGGAGCCCGTGAACAAGCCGATCCCACTGTCGCGCCAGGATCGTGCGCTGCGCGTGATGGTGCGCACAGCGATGTTCCTGCGGGTGCAGCACGTCGCTTTCGATCGTGTGGATGCGCTGGTAGCGCTGGAGACTGGAGCGGCCGCGAAATGCTCACCAGAGCGCAGCGCCGTCATGGATCGGGCCGCCTGGGATGCCGCGCTCGATGCCTACTTCAGCGAACATGACGATGTGCTGACCGATGGTAATGCTCGCGGACCGGCGCATCTAACTATCGAGCCAATCGAGGGGCCGCCGCCGGGTGGGGACGACGACGCGATCGCGCGGCTATGGTCGGTGCGGCAGACGCTGGCGGATCCAGAAGAGCACCATGATTGGGTAATCGATGCTGTCGTGGATCTCGACGCCACCGACGAGGCTGGCGAGTTGGTCATGCTCACCACCGCGATGCACCGACTCGGCTAGCCAACCAGCGCTCCCGATCCACTAGACGTCCGCCACCGGCCGCCCCACCTCCCGGGCGCGACCGCGCCTATCCACACTCACCAGGTGTCGACGAACGGATACTTCTTCTCGGTGCGCGGAGCGGTCGGCGGCAGCCGGCGCATACTGTCGGCCAACCATTCTCGGGTCTCGGCGGGGTCGATCACGTCGTCAATTCCGCCGCCAACGGCCACGTTCACCGCCCGCGCGGCCTCGTACGCGGCGTCCACCTGTTTTTGGAACTGTTCGCGCCGCTCGTCCGGGTCCTCGATGGCCTGTAGTTCCTTGCGATACCCCAACTTCACCATGCCCTCGATGTTCATCCCGGCAAACTCTGCGGAAGGCCACGCCACCGAGAAGAAGCCGACCAGGGTGCTGGCCCCGAACATCGCCTGCCCGCCAAGCCCGTAGGCCTTCCTGATGGCCACCGCGAACAGCGGCGTGGTCATATTCGCGCCGACGTTGAACAACCTGGCACAGTGCCGCACGAGGGCCTTGGATTCTGCCTCCGGACCAACCATCATTCCGGGGCAGTCGATCAGGCTTAGCACCGGAATGTCGAATGCGTCGCACAGTTGCATGAACCGTGCGGCCTTATCGGCGCCGTCCGAGTCAATGGCGCCCGCCAGGTGATGCGGGTTGTTCGCAATAACTGCCATCGGGCGACCCTCGACACGGATGAACGAGGTGATGATGCCGATCCCGAAGTCACGCCGGATTTCCAAGACCGAGTCGACGTCGGCGATGAGCTCGATGATCTCGCGCATCTCGTATAGGCGCTTCCCGCCCTCGGGTACGACGTGACGCAGCAGTCGTTGGTCGTGCGCCTCCCACTCGTCGACTGGCCCCTGGAAGTAGGAGAGGTACTTCTTTGCGACGTCGACCGCTTCCTCCTCATCCTTGACCAGGATATCGATGACCCCGTTCGGTGACTGCATCGACGGCGGTCCGAGTTCCTCCGGTGTGTACATACCGAGCCCACCGCCCTCGATCATCGCCGGGCCGCCCATCGCCGTCGTCGAGGACTCGGTGGCGATGATGACGTCGGCGCAGGCCAAGAGCGCAGTGTTTCCGGCGAAGCAACGTCCGTTAGTGATGCCGATTACCGGAACCAGCCCGCTGAGTTTCGAGAACGTCACGAAGGTATAGACGTCCAAGGCCGGACCGGGACCCAACTTGTCGTCCCCGGGCCGCCCGCCGCCGCCCTCGGCGAATAGGACCAGCGGGATTCGGAAACGATGACAAAGTTCGTAAAGCCGATCCTGCTTGTAATGGTTCATTCCGCCCTGAGTACCCGCCAGGACCGTGTAGTCGTACGAGACGACCATCGCCCGTGAACGCTCGTCATCGAACAGGTCACCATTGATCGAACCGGTACCGCCAACCAGCCCGTCGGCGGGCGAGATCTTCTTCAACGTCTCTTCGTCATCCCGAGAACGCCGTCGGGCGACGACCAACGGCCAGTACTCCTTGAAAGAGCCTTCGTCGAGCAGGTGCGCGATGTTCTCCCGCGGGGTGCGGTACCCGAAAGAGTGCCGCTTGTCGACCGCCGCCGTGCGGTTCTCGTCGAGGACGAGCGCCCTGCGATCGAAGAGTTCCTGCAGATCGTCACGGATATGGTCCGGATCAACCTGGGCACCAGCGTTATCGACAGCCTCGGCATCGTTGTCGATCTGATCGAGCCGTACGACCGCTTCGCCTTCGTACACGATGTTGCCGACGTCGGTCGGTATCTCGTATACCCGCCCGGTGGTGCCGGCACGGAGCACATGCTCCATCTTCATCGCCTCGATCACGGCGACCTGTTGGCCCTTTCGTACGACGTCCGAGACGTTGACGTCAATCGAAATGATCGTGCCTTGCATCGGGGCCGGCACCTCTGCGACCTCGCCGTCGCCAATCGCCGACGAAGGCGCCCGCACCGACGTTTGAGCGACCGGCTCCGGGGGCTGGGACGTGCCAGTGAAGTCGAAGAGCGCCAACGGGTCGGCACTGACCGCCTGTGCGCTGCGGCCGTCCGCCCGTTGTGGGGCGGTCACCGTTGTCACCGCCGACTCGACCATCGACAGCGGCGGGTTGGCCTCAGTCCACGCTTCTGCCGCCCGGACCAGTTCGGCCACATGATCGTCCACAAACCGCGTATAGAACCGGTCGGCCAGGACATCCGGGTGGGCGAGGATTGCCTGCAGGAAGGGGATGTTGGACGTGATGCCGTCCATTCTGAAGTCCCGCAGCGCTCTGCGCAGTCGCTTGATTGCGTCCCCGACGTTTCGTGAGCCCGAGTGGACGACCACCTTGGCCAGCAGCGAGTCGAATGCCGGATTCGTTCGGTACCCCGCGTATCCGAAACCGTCCACACGCACACCGGGACCGCCGGGCGGCTCGTAGGTCTGAAGCAGTCCTCCGCCTGGTCTGATCGCCCCGTCCTCGGCGAGTACCTCCAAGTTCACCCGCGCCTGGATCGCATAGCCCCGGGGCTCGAGCGGCGTACCGCCCAGGCCGATCTCGTCGATCGTCGCGCCCTGTGCAAGCTGGATCTGGGCCGCGACGATGTCGACGCCGGTGACTTCCTCAGTCACCGTGTGCTCGACCTGAAGCCGCGCGTTGGCTTCGATGAAGACGAATTGAGTTCCGTCGCTCTCCGGCCCGACATCCAGCAGAAACTCGAAAGTGCCCGCGTTGGCGTATGCCGTGTGGCGCGCGAGCGCCAGCGCGGCGTCGATGATTTGATCGCGGACAGCGTCCCCGATCCCGGGTGCGGGCGCCATTTCGAGCACCTTCTGGTGCCGCCGCTGCAGGCTGCACTCTCGCTCCCCGAGTGACGCCACCGCGCCGTACATGTCGCCCAGGACCTGGACCTCAATATGCCGGGCGCGAGCGACGAATTCCTCCACATAGACCTCATCCGACCCGAATGACATCGCCGCTTCGGACCGGCACCGCGCGTACAGGTCCTCAAGTTCAGCCGCATCGCTCACGACTCGTGACCCGCGACCTCCGCCTCCCGCGATCGCCTTGATCATCATCGCGCGCCCAGCTGGAAGACCGGCGAAGAACTCGGCCGCCTCATCGAGCGACACCGCCCGGTCGATCCCGCGCATTACCGGTACGCCTGCCTCGAGTGCGGCTGCCCGAGCCCGGCCCTTATGACCGAACAACTCCAGGTGTTCGGTTTTCGGGCCGATAAAGGCGATTCCGGCATCGGCGCACCGTCGAGCGAACTCTGCGCTTTCAGCCAGGAAGCCGTACCCCGGATGGATCGCCTCAGCACCTGCAGAAGTAGCCGCTTCCAGCACCGCGTCGATATCGAGGTACGAACGTGGTCCCTTGCCCGGCAGGGCCACGGCCTCATCGACCCGCTGAACATGCAGGCTGTCCGCGTCGTCGACGGAATACACGCCTATAGTTCGGATCCCAAGTTCGGATGCCGCCCTGCTGACACGAAGCGCGATTTCCCCTCGATTGGCTATCAAGATTGACCTAAACGTCATTGATCTCTCCTCTACCGAAACGGCGTTTCGTGACGTAGCGAGTCCATTGGAGTTGCCGCATCGCGGCGGCACATTGCATTGCCCTTCCTGCGGCACGACTCACTTCAGAATCCCGCGGGAAAACAGATCGTTCACGGCATCCTCGGAGAATCCCAGCTCTCCAAGGACCTCGGCCGTGTGTTCACCCAGGTTCGGATATCGCCGACTCGGAACGACCGACCCACCCGGGCGAATGAACTGGTTCTGAGACATGAGTGGGTATCCGAACGGGTGGGTGTGTTCCGTCCACCTCCGATGCATGCCGGCATCGTGATAAAGATGATCGGCAACATTCTCCAGTGGCACCGCGGGCACCCCCGCGGCCTGCAATTGTTCGGACAGTTCCCACCTGACGCACTTCTTAGTAGCGTCCTCAACAACACGCTCTACCTCGTCTTGATGAGCCAGGCGGGTACTAGCGAGAGCGAACCGCTCGGCACACTCGAGGGGAATCGAGAGCACTCGACACAGATCCCGCCACTCGCCATCGGAGCGGATCGACAACGCGAGCCATTCGTCGTCCCCCTGGCATCGAAAGATGCCGTGCGGCGCCATCGACAGGTCGCGATTTCCACGACGCTTCGGATCCTGGCCCTCGAACTGAGCATCAGCAAGCGTCGTACCAGTCATCCACAGCGTGGATTCCAGCATGGCGGCGTCAATGTGTTGGCCCCGACCACTGCGCTGGCGCTCGTAGAGCGCCGCGAGGACGCCCTGTACTGCGAACAGCGGGGTGAAGAAGTCGGCGATCATCACCCCCACGCCTCTCGGCGGGTTCTCTGGGAAGCCGGTCAGCATGTTAATGCCGCCGTACGCCGCGACACCGGATCCAATCGCGCCGAAGCCGCTGCGCGGACCATCGGAACCGACCGCGGGGATGCTGAGAACAATTAACTCGGGACGATCGGCCAGCAGCGACTCTGGGTCAAGACCCCATTTCGCCATCGCCCCGCCCCGGAAGTTTTCGATCACTACATCGGCCCAACCGATGGCCTTTCGCGCGATCTCGACGCCTTCTGCCTCACGCATGTTCACGGCCAGGCTTCGTTTGTTGCCGCCAGCCAAGTTCTGGTGCGAGTTGGTATCGATTGTCTGCAGCCCGGGTGGGTGATTACCGATCTCACGTGCGAGGTCCTGGCGCGTGCTGGACTCCAGACGTACGACATCGGCCCCCATGTCCGCCAGGAACCTAGCCGCGATCGGACCAGCCAGCATCCAAGTAAAGTCCGCGACCCGTAGGCCTTCGAGCGGGAGCCTGCCGGTCTGCGATACCGCGCTGCGGCCGCCCTGTCGACGAGCACTCTCCTGCAGCCACTCGGCCAGCATCGCCGGATCATGCGCTCCGGGTCGCGGCGGCGCCGTCGGCCGCGGCAACGTCGCATGACTGAAGACCAACGGCGCGCGCGGGACGACGACCGGTGACGGGCTATCCGGCACGGCACTGAACATGTTCCGTGCGAGGAGTTGGGGGTCGGACAGCAGATCGGTAGCACCCAACACCGGGGTGACCATGATCAGACGTGACTGACCCGATTGAACGACCTCGTCGGCGGTGTACCTCGTGCATAGCTCCGCCATCGTCTCGGCCAATTGCTGGATGCGTTCGAAGTAGTACTCGTAATCGAGCCATGCCGGATCGTGATAGGTCTCCCCCAGACGCTCCTGTTGAAACCAGGCGATCACCTGCTTGTATCGCGCCCCGAAGAAGACCACGCTCACCCACCGGCCATCGGCGCACTGGAAGACGCCTCCGCGAGGGTTTTCAGCCCAGGAGGGCCGCGATGGAATGCGGTCGTGCCAGGTGAGATGGTTGACATCGCCAGTCTGGGCCGAGGCAAAGGCCACCGCTTCCTGGGCGGTGACCTCGAACCACCCCGCGCGGCCCTGCAACGCGCGCGCGTTGACGCCGAGCAACCCCGCCAGCGACGCGGAGATCGCCGCATACGATTGAGAGAGCAACTCCTTCGGCTGCTCCGGTCGACCTTCGGCGCCGCCACATAACCAAGCCAACCCACCGGCGGCACTCAGCAACAGATCCGTCGCGGTCTCCCCGTTGAAGGGCGAGTCCGGCGGGAACGGGTCGAGCAAGACCAGAGCGACGTCAGGATGCTCCTCGGCGAACGCCTCGATCGAGATACCTAGTTGATCCATGATCGGGCGCCCCGGCGAGCAGATCACCAGGTCACTGCCGGTGATGAGCGCAGTCAACTCACGCCGACCGTCGGCACTGCTCGTGTCAATCTCGACGCTTTGCTTACCTACGTGGAGCGTGAGATCTCGCGCCTCTCGACAAGTGCCCGGCTCGGCACCGCGGTCGCTGTTAGGCCGGTCCACGCGCAACACCGTCGCGCCGAGTGCTGCCAGGAACCTGCCGCCCAATGCGCCAGCCGAATCAGATAACTCGAGTACCCGCAATCCCGCCAACGGCGCACCGTTGGCATCCACGTCGGAAGTTTCGCTCATCGATGCCCCTCTGCATTACGCCGGCCACGTGCTCCAACCGAACGTAATACATCGGCGAGGATCCGTCGGGTATCGCTGGGATCTATGACGTCATCGACGTGGAACGACGCAGCCTGTCGAACCGCTTTGCTTCGTTCATACGCTTCGTCGACGAGTTGCCGGTATCGCTCCATTCGCTGGTTCGTATCCTCGATGGCCTCAAGTTCCTTGCGATATCCGAGTTTTACCTGGCCCTCAATACCCATCCCGGCGAATTCACCGGTCGGCCACGCCACGGCCATCGCCGGCTCGGTGATGCTGCCGCCCGCCATCGCGATAGCGCCCAGACCGACCGCTTTTCGCAGTATCACCATGAACAGCGGGATAGTCAGTTGTGCGCCTACCGTGAACAGCGTGTTGCAATGCCGCACGGCGCCAGTCTTTTCAGATTCAGGGCCGACCATGATTCCCGGCGTATCACAAAGCACCACCAGCGGGATCCCAAACGATTCCAGCTGCTGCATAAAGCGCGCGGCCTTCAGCGCCCCTTCGCTATCGATGGCGCCAGCCATGTGCTCGGGGTTGTTCGCCAAGATCCCGACCGGTTTGCCCTCTATGCGCGCCAGCGAGGTGACCATTCCGCGCCCGTAGTCGCGCCTAAGCTCGAGCACCGATCCGTCGTCCGCGATTCCGGTGATCACGTCCCGGACGCTGTAGGTGCGAAGTCTGTTCTCAGGTATGACATGCCGAAGCACTTGCTGGTCCGATCCGACCCAATCGTCGACCGGTCCTTGGAAGTACGAGAGATACTGCTTCGCCGTCCGCACGGCCTCGGCTTCGTCCCGTACGACAATGTCGACAACCCCATTAGTCGACTGGACCTCGATCGGCCCAATCTCTTCCGGCGCAAATACGCCGAGGCCACCTCCTTCGATCAGCGCCGGGCCGCCCATTCCGATATTGGAGTCCTCGGTAGCGATCACCACATCGCACATGCCAAGCAGCGCGGCGTTGCCTGCGAAGCAGTAGCCGTTCGTGATGCCTATGGTCGGCACACGGCCGCTCAGTCGGCCCATTGCTGCGAAACTCTGCACGGCGAGCGAGCGAGGATTCGCATTGTTCGACGGAGCGGCCTCGCCACCTCCCGCTCGGCGGCCTCCTGTACCGGCTCGTCCGCCCCCGCCCTCGGCGAAGAAAACTACTGGGAGTTCCCAATCCGCCGCCAGTTGCAGTATCCGATCCGTCTTCAGGTGATTGAGTTGGCTTTGGGTGCCGGCCAGCACCATGTAGTCGTAAGACAAGACGGCAGTACGTGATCCGCCCGGACCAAAGTCCGCCCCATTCACATCACCGATGCCGCAGACCATTGAATCGCCTGAGAAGTCGCGAACAACCTCCTCTTCCGGCAGTCCGGTTCCGGACGTGAGAACGAGCGACCCGTGCTCGACGAACGTTCCCGTATCGCACAAGTCATCGATATTTTCACGGGCGGTGCGATAGCCTTTTCGGTGCCGCTTCGCCACAGCGGCAGGACGCGATTCATCGCGACCGGCGGCATGATAGTCAAGCAACTCCTGCAGATCTGGCCTCACGTGATCCGGGTCCAGCTCAGCATCACTTACGTCGACGGATTCGTCCACATCTTGAGGCTCGATGGTTACCAGCGTGTGTCCCTCGAGCACCGCGTCCCCCGGCACCGCAACAACGTCATGAATCATCCCACCGACCGTCGCGTTGATCGGATGTTCCATTTTCATGGCCTCCATCACCGCGACCGGTCGACCAGCAGCAACGAGATCGCCTGCCTGCACGGCAACCTCAACGATGGTCCCCTGCATCGGAGACACCACACGTGTCAGCGATTCGTCGTACGCGGCCTCCCTAGTCTGCCGCCGTTCAGGACCGCGATCGCGTGCGTTGAGGACCGACAGCGGATCATTCGTATCGACACGGGAGCCCGCTAACCCCGATTCGACACCGTCAGGCCCGGGAGTCTCTACATCAGGACGCGGCATCCGCGACAAGATCTCATCGGCGTTGTCGTCGACGAACCTCGTTGACGGCGTCCCCTTCGCCACCGTCGGATGACGCAACACCGCGGCCAGGAAGTTGACGTTTGTCGCCACGCCACGGATACGCGCTTCATCCAGCGACCGAGCTGCCTTCGCGTACGCATCCTCGATTCGATCCGTCCGGCTGTGCACGATCACCTTCGCCAGAAGCGGATCGTAGCGATGCGATGTGCGGTACCCGGTATAACCAAAGGAATCCGTGCGCACCCCCGATCCCGCCGGTAGGTCGAACGCTTGAATCACACCCGAGGTAGGGATCGGACTGCCATCGGGTGCAATTCTTTCGGTGTTGATTCGTGCTTGCACCGCGAAGCCCCGAGGCGAAGGGATGTCACGTTGCCCAAGCCCAAGGGAGGCTAGCGACGAGCCGCTTGCCACTTCGATTTGTGCACGCACCAGGTCCACCCCGAGCACTTCCTCGGTCACGGTGTGTTCTACCTGCAGACGAGGGTTCGCCTCCATGAAGTAGAAGCCCTCATCCGATACGAGGAATTCGAAGGTTCCGAGGCCCTCATACGACGCACACGACGCCATTCGTACTGCCGCATCCGCGATGGCTGACCGCACTTCGCCGGCAAGCCTCGGAGCAGGAGCCACTTCGATGATCTTCTGGAATCGACGCTGGATGCTGCAGTCACGGTCGTAGAAGTACGACACGTTTCCCGCACTGTCACCCAGCACCTGGACTTCGATATGTCGCGCCCCGGTCAAGTACTGCTCAGCGAAAAGTCGCCCATCCCCGAAGAAGGCAAGCGCCTCCGACTCGCACCTCGCAAATGCTTCGTCAACGTCTTCGGCGATCCGGACAATCCGTTGACCACGGCCACCACCGCCCGAGGACGCCTTCAATATCATCGCGCTGTCTTCAGGTAGGGACGACAGGAACTCGGACGCCTGCTTGCTCGTGATGCCGCTTTCGGTACCCGACAACACCGGCACCGACTGCGCTACGGCCAGTTCCCGCGAAGCCGCCTTATCGCCAAATAAAGTCAACGCGTCTGGGCGCGGCCCGATAAACCTGACGCCCCGGTCCTGGCATGCGCGCGCAAACGAGGCCCGCTCACTCAGGAATCCGTACCCCGGATGCACTGCGTCACAGCGCATGTCGACGGCTGCCGCGATGACCGCGTCGATGTCGAGGTAAGCCGCTGGTCCGGTCCCAGGCAGTTCGTACGACTCGTCCGCGTACGAGGCGTGCAGCGATTCGCGGTCATCCTGCGAATGGATCCCTACCGATCGGATTCCAAGCTCCGCTACTGATCGCGCGATGCGGATCGCGATCTCGCCTCTGTTGGCAATCATTATGCGTTCAAACTTCACCGAACCTCATCTCTACGACGGTTGCTATCGGCAGGACAAACTTTGTTGGCATCATGGTGACCTAGCTAGCCGGCTTCGCGTTCCCAACGCGGGTCGCGGCGATCCCCTTGTACGGCGTCCAATCGACACCGTCGACCATCCCGAATGCGCCGTACGTCGCAAATAGCGGAATCACGTAGGCAATCTCGTCCATGTACTTGGCCGCAGCAATGTAGTTCGAATCGGTCTCCTCTTCCCCGATACTTCCGGAGGCCGTAATCAGCAGTTTGTCCAGTTGGTCGTCCTCGACCATGGTGTAGGTCCCACCCGACTGAAACATTCCGGTGAACCGTTGGCTTGGCCCGTCGAGCGAATCACCGAACAGCTGGTACATGACTCCGAAATCGCTTCCGGGCTTGAGCGAGCTAATCCAGGTCGAATAATCTAGAACCTTCAGATCAACATCGATCCCGATGTCATTCCAATACCCCGCAATCGCTTGCGCAACATCCGCCGAGTTCGATTGCCGCCCGTTAGCTAGCCCTGCGAATGGTATCGTGAATCCGTCTGCGTAGCCCGCTTCCTTAAGGAGCGCCTTTGCCTTGTCAGGGTCGTAGTCACGAGGCTTAAGCCCGGCCGCCTTCGCTGGTTCGAAAGTCGCGTTGAACGGCTGGAAGAAGGATATCTTCTCACCCAGACCGAGCATAACTTTATCCAGAATCGTATCGCGGTCGATGGCGAAGTCCATCGCCTGACGCACACGTTGATCCATCCATGGCTTACCCTCTTGGTCGGCCAGCAGGTTGAACTTAAGATCCATATTGTCGCCATCAAGATCGGTAATGATCGTCAATCCCGATTCAGCCTCGAGTGACTCCAACTGCTGGGAGGGAATCGCAGATATGAGATCGGCCTGCCCGCTCTTCAGCGTCGTCGAGCGCGCCGTGCTGTCCGGGATGTAGTTAAAGGTGTACTTCTTGAAGCCTGCGGGAGTACCCCAATAGTCATCGAAACGTTCGAGCGTGAATCCCTTATTCACTTCCAGGGACACGTACTTCAGTGGCCCGGTACCTACCGGATTCGTCGCGAACTCGTCGTCGCCCACTTTCTCGATGTAGGCCTTAGGGATGATCGGCGCGACCGCACACAGCGGCATGAACGCCACATCGGGCTTCTTCAGATGAACCTCGATGGTTGCCTGGTCTACAATTGCCACCTTGTCCAACTGCCCGAGGTTGTAGGCGAATATGTTGCCGATTTTCGGGTCGACAAACCGTTCGAAACTAAACTTCACATCTTCGGCCGTCACGTCCGAGCCGTCATGGAACTTGACACCACTGCGGAGCTTGAATGTGTACACCCGGCCGTCGCTGCTTACCTCGGGAAGTTCAGCCGCGATCGCGGCCACTTGTTTACCGTCCGGATCGTAATCGAGGAGCTTTTCGTACACATTAAGATGAAAGTAATTGTCAGCGCCCACAGTCAACTTATCGGCATCCAGATTGTTAGGCTGGGCGCCAATAGAGAGGCGTAATTCATCACTGGAGACCTCGCTTCCCGAGGATCCGGAGCCGCAAGCCGACAAAAGCGGCGTTAAGCCGGCAGTCAGACCTAATATGCCAAACCCTTGCAGGACGCCTCTTCGCGAAACTCGGTAGTCGGCCAGCGCGCGCAGATCATGTTCGAACGTCATTCGAAACCACCTTCTCTGATCGTTTATTGCTGCCTCCGCCCGCTCGGGGTTCGCGCGGACGTCAGGCGAGAGATTTACCCAAACTCGAATACGGCAGTCGGCATCACCATCCGTCGAATGAGAAGCAGCCAGGATCGATGCTTTGTTTACGATCCGATGTCGTCACGTTTGACCACTACGCCGGCTGCCTCGCGGTCCCAGGCGTCGGTAGCGCCAATCTTTCGCAGTTCAGCCTTCTGAACCTTCTGGGTCGGCGTCCGCGGCAGTTGATCGACTTTGCGGATATACCGGGGAATCATGAAGTGCGCCATCCTGGGACGGAGGAACTCGATCAGCTCCACTGGGTCCAGTTCCGCACCATCGTGCAGGACGACGAAAACGAGCACCTCGTCCTCGCCAAACTCGCTCGGCGCAGCTACCGCGGCAGCCTCAAGAATGGCTGGGTGCGCCTGGACCTCCACCTCGATCTCGTACGACGACATGTTCTCTCCACGGCGTCGAATCGAGTCCTTCACGCGGTCGATGTAGAAGTAGTTTCCGGCCGCGTCACACTTGACCGCATCGCCGGTGTGAAACCACCCATTGCGGAGACTCGACGCAGTCGCTTCGGCGTTGCGGTAGTACCCCGACGACATCTCCCAAGGTTCGTCAGTACGCACGAGCAGTTCGCCCACCTGCCCGACGGGTACTTCGATGTCGTTCTCGTCGACTATGCGCACCGATACGCCCGGACGCAGGCGCCCACAGGAATACAGTTCCTTCGCGTTCAAGTCAGTACGAAGCGGAACCGATACCTCCGTCATATTAAAGACGGTGTAGAAGTCGATCCCAACACGTTCCGCGAAGGCGACCGCGTCAGAGTTGAAGGGAGTAATGAGCGCGAGACGCAGCGTCGTCCGTCGCTCATCCTCCGTCACGGGCTCATTCAGTAGAAAACGCGCGACCGACCCCATCAACACCATGAATGTCGCGCGAAGACCACGCACCTCTCGCCAGAACGTCGAGGTGCGGAACCGCGTCGACACTGCGATCGAGCCGCCCGTGCCAAGCGCCCACAAAACCCCTGAGATGCCGGTTACGTGATAGAGCGGCGTGTACACCAACGCGCGATCTTCAGGTGCGCTCGTGGGGTTGCCTTCGAGCGCCATCGTCCCGATGTGCCGGTATGACGCCAGTACCGCTTTCGACGGTCCCGTCGTCCCAGACGTGTACAGCACCATCTGTGTGTCCCACGGCCGAACGTTTTCGGCGCTCGGGTCAACCGACCGAGGCTGACACAACTCCCCGCTATCACGCAGCGAGACTCGCTCGGGCGAACGCTCGAGGGCGCCAAGGGTGTAGACGAGTTCGAGCCCGCCGGCATCCACGGAATCCAACCGCCCGACCAAATCCGCGTGAGTCACCATGATCTTTGCCTCGGCGAGGCTGAGTGCGTGCTCGAGCAGCGCGCCACGGTAGGCGGTGTTCATCGGCACATGCACGCCGCCTAAATAGTTCACGGCCAGCCACGTGCGGATCATGAGCGGTCCGTTTTCCAACCACGTCACGACCATGTCGCCCGGTCTTACCCCGGCGTCTTGTAGCACACGCGCGGTATCCAGTACCAGCTCGCGTAGCTCCGTGTAGTTCCACTCTTCGCCGGAATCAAAGACGGCGAAGGTGTCCTCCGGTCGGCGCGAGGCCCAGTGATCAAGCACGGCCGCGATCCCGTGCTCAAGTATTCCGGCTCGGCCCGCCTTCACTTCATCAGGCATTCGAGACGCTCCTTCCTGACAGCGACACGAGTGGTCGTTACTAATTGCGGACTAGTCGGCTTTGCACGTCGCCACGTTCCAAAGCAAGTGACAGCTCGACACGGGATCTCAGACCCGTTTTCCGATATAGGCGCGTCAAGTAGGTCTCGACGGTCTTTCGGCTGTAGTGCAGAGCGGCAGCGATCTCCTGATTCGTTAAGCCGTGGCGCACCAGATCCGCTAAACGCATCTCAGATTCGGTAAGGCAGATCGCGCGTGCACCCGCTGCGCGGCCGTCCCTCTCCAGCCCGACTGCAGCACCGAGTTTCTCTGCGCGATCGAGCCACGGTTTGGCTCCCAGATTTTCGAAGATCCCCAGCGAACGTTCCAAATTTCGGCGTGTAGCGACGCCCGCTGATGCCAGCGCGTATCGGGCCTGACCGACCAAGACCAGATCGCCTTGCGCTTCCCCATACGTCAATGTGCGCTGCGCGGCGGATACGTTCTGGTTCAAGAGTGCTTCGTGCAGATTCAGGACGGCTTTGAAGCGCGGGAACCCCGTTCGCTGCGCCAAGGAACGCAGGTCCCGCAGGGGCCTGGCAGCCGATTGAGGATCACCAGCATCGAATAGCCCGTCGAGGCACAGATCCAGCGCACCATATTCGACCTGATTCCAACCAGCGTCCCGAGCTCGCTGTGCGATTTCCAGCAGGCGGTCAGCGCCGTCCGTTACTTGTTGATCGATCACCTGCGCGCGGGTTCTTAACGCGTCGGCGTACTCCACGACGGATGACCATTCTGCGTTGTGTAGTACATCTCCGATGGTTTGCCGAGCCGCCGCGACGCGACCCACCCCTAGAAAAATGCGAGACTCGAGCAATTTCAGCAGGGTGGCATTGACCTTGAATCCCGAGAGTTCGACATCGACCAATCGCGACCGGATCAGTCGCAGAGCCTCGTACCACGATCCCGTACGGTAGGACAGCAAGGCCTGCGCGTAGGACATCTGAGCGCCCAAATTACGCGATTCTCTCCCGTCCAACAGGTCGTCGATCTGATCTCTGAATATCCGCGCTTGTCTGAGGTTCCCGGCGGCTACGTTGATGTACAGCCCCGCCTCGAGAGCAGTCGCTTTGTGATTGGTGTGGTACTGGCCGCGCGAGTCCCCTGCTATATCTGCGATCCGGTTCGTCACGGACGCGACCTTTCGGTACGTTCCGATCCCGTTCTCAAGTTGGCCTAAATACGTCAGAGCCAGTACTTCATTGGTCGGCGCGCTGTACGAAACCTTCTCCAACAGCCCCTCGACCGACGCCCGCGCATCCTGGACACGTCCCAAATGCGATGCGGCGAGAGATTTCAAGGCGTGCATCGGCACCGCATCTGAACTCACTGGCGCGTATTCGTCGACCAGGTCGCACGTGATTTCGAACTTGCCCATCGCATACATCGCGTTGAGCACCGCGTACCTGGTCCGTTCGGCAAGATAGCCAGGCTTCAGCGTTGAGATTGCGTCCAGGCCCACGTCGATCGCGCGCTCGGGAAGCGATCCTCGCCAAAATGCGGCGGCCTGCCAAGCGAGCAGTTTTGCCCTCATGTCGCTTTCGTCAGGCAGCAGGTCAATGGCGCGTTGGTACCACTGGGCCGCAATACGGGGCGACGAGAATCGAACCGCTGATGCGGCACGACACGCTGCGCGGATCGCTACCTGATCGCCACGCTGAGCAGATTCCACCGTGTGCCAGGCTCGCAAAGAAATCTCAGATGCGCTTAGCTCCTCCACCGAAGAACTCGATTCCAATTGCACCAGAATGGCGTTGTGCACGCGCTGCCGAAAATTGTCGTCAAGGCTTTGATAAACCGCTTCGCCGATCAGCGGATGAGAAAACTCGAAACCGTCGTTCGCCGTTCGGACCAATATCGCGTCAGCAACCAACTTCTCGAGAGTTACGCTCATCTGATCCGCATCGAGACCCGACAGCATCTTTACGAGTTCAATTTGAGTACCGACTACGCGCTGAAATACCGAAATGATCTCTGCTACCTCGCGCGCATACGGCGGTTGCTGCGCGACACGTTCCAGTACGACCATCGTTGGGTTGCTCGCCACACTCGGCGAACCGTCGGCGTAACTGGCCAGCCGGGCTCGACCGCCTATAACGCACAACACCCCGCGCTGTCGCAGCGCGAGGATATGCTCTTGCGCAAAGAACGGGACGCCGCGAGAGTGCTGGAATACGGTGTCGCTCAGTTCCTCATCTGGGTGTGCACCGACCATCTCCGTAATCAGTGCCATGATGTCGGCGCGGTCCAGAGGCTCGAGATTGACGCTATGGCCACCGATGGCCTCGATGAAGTGCCTGATCCCTCGGCGCGTTCGAACAGACTCGTGGCCGTCACCGCGTGCAGCCATTACGAAGAAGATCCGGCGATCCTCCAATCGGCCCGCAAGTCGCACTAGCACCTTGATGCTTTCCTCGTCGGCGAGATGCGCGTCGTCAAGCGCGACCACGGTTGGAGCGTCACTCGTCAGTCTTTCCAGATAGGTGACGAGCTCGCGAGACGGCGGTCGAAAGTAGCTCATACCGCCGGCCTGTGGGCTACCCATGGCCTCGTCGATTTGCTCCAGCAACTCCTGCCCGAGCTTGTCCACATCCGGCTCGTAGTTGTCCTTTGCGCTCTCAAGAATCGCTCGCAGGCTTGCATACGCGATTCCAGCATCGACGCTCATCGCCCGCCCGACGAGAACATTCATGCCAAAGCGGCGCGCCATGGCCAGAAACTCCTCAATCAGGCGGCTTTTGCCGATCCCCGCGGCCCCGGTGATGAGACAGGTTTGGCGCTCGGAGCGCATTGCAGATTTGGCCATCGCAACGAGCTCGCTCACTTGGCGCTCGCGACCAATTAGCGGTAGTGCTGTTGGCCCTAATCCCACGGTCGTCACGATGACCTCACCTCCTTCGCGCTTATGCCCTCGGGTCAATTAGTCGGTATAACGCGTCGACGACCAGCAGAATAACCACGAAGGCCGACGCGTATATCAACGTTAATAGTTGAATAATAGGGAAGTCGTAGTTACTCATCGACGTCACCAACAATTGACCCAATCCGGGCCACGCAAACACCATTTCCACGACAATATTTGAGGCAATTAGATTAGCGAGTATCAAGCCCATGACAGTCAGAATCTCGAGACTTCCGTTAGGCATGACATGCCGCAGGAGTATTCGACGTTCGGACGCACCCTTTGCCCGTGCTGTATATACGTATGACTCGTTACGTTGCTTCACGAGCGCGGCGCGTGCGAGGACAAAAAGAATTGATATCTGTGTGGTCGATTGTGTTATTACCGGAAGTATGAAGCTCGATGGACCGGTCATCTGTGTTCCGTCGACCCACCTGAGCGTCCCCGCGAAAAGGAGTATGAGCAGTGGACCAAGCCAAAAATCCGGTACGGAGATCCCGACGCTGGCGGAGGAGGTAAGCAACTTATCGGTTCGCTTGCCTGCCTTGCGCGTCGCCAGCATCGCCGCCGGGATCGCGACGGCCAGCGTGACGAGGAAAGAGATACCTGCGAGCATGAGCGTCGGGCCGACTGCGTTCGCTACGACAGCCCCCGCCGGCTGCCGCTGGTAGTACGACTCGCCGAAACTGAACGTGGCCAGATCTTTCAAGTAATCGAAGTACTGGATAATCAAAGGGCGATCAAGGCCGAAGAACTTGGCTGTCGCGTCGAGTTGCGCCGGATCGGCTCCCGGCGGCGACATCAACGAGACCGGGTCACCGGTCAGTCGAGTCAAGAAAAAGACAATCGTGGCCGCTCCCCAGATGCTCACCATCGCCGCAACCAGGCGAACCCCGATGAACTTCGTACGACGCCACTTCGGCTGTATCGCCAGGTCCAATTCGACTAGTGAAGTTGGATCGGCCTTCACCGCGCTCCTGGTCATGCCCGTCCCCCTACGATCGCGGGCGATTCGCCATATACATGACATCTCACCTTCTGGGTGCCGCTGGGAGTTCGCGTCAGCGCAGGCGCCATCTCCCTGCACGGATCGATGACATCGGGGCACCGCGCCACAAACGGACAGCCGCTTGAGACCCGGGCGCTGGGATCCTCATCGCCACTGTCTTGAAGGGGGTGATGCACGGCCGCTATGAGTTGCTTCGTATACGGATGTGCGGGGCTGCTGACGATGTCTTGCGTCGCCCCCTCCTCGACCACGCGACCTTGGTAGAGGACGTACAGGTAGGTCGTGAGGAAATAGATCGGGGTCACGTCGTGGGACACCACAATGAAGTTCGCATCGTGCTCGCGCGCTGTGTCCCGTAGCAGGTTCAGCACGAGCCCACGCAGTGATGCATCAAGCGACGTCACGGGCTCATCCAGAACAATCACCTCCGGCTCGGAGGACATGGCGCGCGCTATGCACACCCGTTGGCACTCGCCACCACTCATACCTCCTGGGCGCCGAGCAAGGTATGCCTCCGGCAGGTCTACCGATCTGATCAATCTGCGCGCGAGTTCCATTTGTTGCGTTCGATTCAGCCCGTTCGTGACCGTCGCCGGCTCGGTTATCGACTTCCAAATCGGCATGCGCGGGTTCAACGAACTGCGTGGATCCTGGAAGACAGCCTGTACCCGCCGATGGAACTCCCGACGGTCGGCAGCTGGCGCGTTGCCCAATGCAGAACCATGAAAAAGAACCCGTCCCCGCGTCGGCTCCTCCAGGTGCAGAAGCTGCCGTAGCAGCGTTGTCTTACCTGACCCAGATTCGCCGACAATTCCTACGGACTGTCCAGCGGTCAGGCGGAAGTCGATCTGGTCGAGCGCGATGACAGGCGGGTTTCCCCGGCCCCCGAGGTAGTGTCGTCCGACGTTCTCGGCTTCGAGAATGGGCACAGTTGTGCCACGATCATTGTCGTTGCGAATCTCAGACACGATGTCCTCCCTCAACCCCGTCAGCTACTGGGTTGTGGCACCACACCACATGGTTTTCGGTGACGGTCGAGGCCGGCGGGAACGCCGAGTGGCACGCATCGACAGCGTTGGCGCACCTGCCGACGAACGGGCAGCCGGCAGTCGTGTCGGTGCCTTCGGGGGCCGGCGGTATGAACGACATCCGACGATCGATGAGGGCCGGAGTCAACTCGGGAACGCTATCGAGTAGCGCGCGCGTATAAGGGCTTCGAGGCGCCTCGAGGATCTGCTTGGCCGACCCCTGCTCCAGCACTCGGCCGCCATACATGACCGTCAAGTCGTCGGCGGTATCCCGGATCACTCGGACGTCGTGACTGATCAGAACCAGGCTCGCTTCAGACTGTCGGCAATCGTCCAGCAGTAAACGAAGCACACGTCCTTGGAGTGATACATCAAGGGCGGTGGTGGGTTCGTCGGCCAACACGACCTTCGGCTCGCCAGCAAAGGCGATGCCGACGCAGACTCGCTGACGCATTCCCCCGCTGAGTTGATGCGGGTAGGCGTTAGCGACGGCTTGACTGTCCTGGAAACCGAGGTCGTCCAAAGTCTCGTGGACCCACTCCCCTACTTGGCTCGGGGAACCTATGTCGTGGATTTGCCTGGTCTCGCCGAGCTGCCACCCGATCTTGCGAAGCGGGTTCAATGATGACAACGGATCCTGAAAGACCATGCCGACGTGACGGCCACGCAATGCCGCTGCTTCATCCACGCCGATCACAGCATCGCCGTACCGAAGACGCCCTTCAGACGCGGTCAGGCCCGGCGATAACAGCGCCGTGATTGCTTTACACAGGGTGGACTTTCCGCTGCCGGACTCGCCGATAATTCCCATGACGCGGCCCGGGCGCAGCACGAGTGAGGCATTTTTGACGACGTACTTACCGGCATCGTCATGGACGCTGAGGTTGTCGACGTGCAAGACCGTGTCATTGCCGATCGCGCCATCGTCTAACTCGGCAGCATCCGTGTCGCCGTGATTACTCTCTGACGTCGCTACCTCAGTCGACGGCGCGATAGCCGGTGCTCCAATGACGTTTCCGGTGTCAGCTGACAACTTGAAGCGGGTCCAGTTGCCGAAGGCGTTGAGCGCCATCACGAAAGAACAGAACGCCACGCCAGGAATGACCACCATCCACCACGACTCAAGATGGTCCTTGCCGAGGCCGATCATGCTTCCCCAGTCCGGTTGCGGCGGCTGCACCCCGACCCCGAGAAATGAAAGCGACGCTCCGATCAATACGCAGACGCCGAGATTCAGAACGCAAAGCGCGAGGAACGAGTTCAGGGCATTCGGCACCACATGCCGGAACACAAGTCCTGGACCTCTCCGACCAGCGACCCGCGCGAGTTGTACGAATGCCGACGAACGCACGGTAATGACATCGGCGCGGACAAGACGCGCGTAGTAGGGCCACGTCGCGACCGATATCGCAAGGATCGAACTCTTAACGCCGGGCGTGAAGGTGAACGCCATCAACATGGCCAGAACGAATGTCGGGATCGAAAGCTGGATGTCGCTAAGCCGCATCAGCAGGAACTCGAGCCATCGCGCACCGTTCGAGGCAGCCAGACCGACGATCAAGCCGATCGTGCCAGCAATCAGGACGCTGAGGCCGGCGACGATCAGCATCGGCCGGATGCCCCAGATCAACCTCGAGAGCATGTCGCGGCCGAGGTTGTCGGTACCTAAGAGGTACATCCCGAACTCGTCCGATGAAAAACCGGGGCCCTCGCTCACAACCGAAAGTTGCTGTTCGATGGGGTCGTGGGGAGCTAGAAGCGGAGCGAACACGCCCGTCAGAACGATTATCGCGAGCCACGTGATCGCTACCCACGGTGTTCTGAATTCCCTGCGGCGCCGCCCCTTCGCGGCATGTGTTGTGCGGCGTGAGTCCTTCCTGTTGGGAGAAAAACCGGTAGCCGCAGACGGCTTGGTGTGCTCGTCAACTAACGCCATAAGTGCTCCCCTCGATAATCTCGTCGACCACAGCGACACTGACCGAATGTGCGGCGACGCGAGATTGGTCGCACATACTGCGGCTCAGACTTCAAGCGGCCAAGTCGATTAATGCGGTTCTGGCAACTTTCCGATTCTGTCGGCGCGCGGAAACAAGTTACGATGCGCGAATTACGACTACTCCCCCTAAGTTTCCTCAATCCGGCAAGCTACTCATCTGAGTGACTAGTCAATTCGACTAGGCGCTCCCGTAGGACATGCTTTTTAATCTTTCCGGTCGCCGTCAAAGGCATCTCGCTAACGATTTCGATGCCCGGGACTTTGTACTTCGCCATATTCTCGCGACACCACGCCTCTATTGATCGCTCATCGACATCCGCCCCAGCGGCTTCATCGATCAGCACGAACGCGAGTGGGCTTTCGCCCCGTTTAACGTCCGGGATTCCGATTACGGCCGCTGATTCGATCGCGGGATGCTTCGACAGCAGCACCTCGATCTCGGACGGAAAGACGCTCATACCGTTCACTTTGAGCATCTCCTTGCTTCGCCCAAGGAACCTCAAGCAGCCGTCTTCGCCGATCTGACCGATGTCTCCCGTGTGCAGCCACCCATCCTTGAGCGCTGCACGTGTCGCATCGGGCTTATTCCAGTAACCGGTAAGCAGTGATGGGCTCTTCACGCATATTTCGCCCTCAAGACCTACCGGCAGAGTTTTCCCGGTGCCGAAATCGCATATTTTGAAAACCGTCCCTGGCATCGGCAGACCGCAGAAGACCGGCCGCGAATTGAGGTCATAATCGTCCTCTTGAAATCCTCTGATGAAGGAGTCACTGGTATGCGTTTCGGTCATGCCATACGAACCCTCGCGCAGAACGCTGTCAACGTGCACCGCATTTCGCCACCGGGCTCGCACATCGGAATTGAGTCGCGTCACAAACGACATAGCGGCCGGAGCCGTGAGCGAAGAGAGATCGAATTCATCGAATCGATCATGCTCGAGAATTTCGATATAGTTATCGACAGTCCCGGTGACTGCAGTCGCTTTGTAGCGGTGTACGGCCGTCATTACAGCGACCGGATCCCAGCGCGTCAGTAAGACACATGGCCGACCGGTATACACGGGGTATATGACGCAACTATTTTCGCCGGCAATCCAGAACACAGGCAGGAAGCTGACCATGACTGGCTGCTCGTGTTGCCCGCCGGTGAACCGCGAGTTTTGCGTTGCGGCGGCTGTGTACAGCATGTGTCGCTGTGTGTGTTCGCATCCCTTCGGCAGGCCCGTCGTTCCGCCGGTGTAGTTCAGCGCAGCTAAATCGTCCAGGTGCGTCTGAGGCCACTCCTCAGGCAACGCAGCGCGCATTACATCCCGCCATCGTGCCGCGTGGCTTGTGGCGGGATGGTGATTCGCCATTCCTGAAGGCGTCGGAATCGAAGGTTTCGCCGGTAGATACTCCGTCAAGGAGGTCGTGACCATCGCGCGCAGCGCCGTACGGTCCAGTACTCGGCTCACTAGCGGCGCTAGATCGTCGAGCACGAAGATCAGTTCGGCGCCACAGTCCTCTAGCTCGTACACCAACTCTGACTCTTGGAACATTGGATTGACGGGTACGTGCACCGCGCCGATTTTGAGGATTCCGTAGAACGCGGCAATGAACTGCGGACAGTTCTGCATCATCACCGCTACCCGATCGCCCCGACGTATTCCTTGCTGCAGGAGATAAGCCCCGACTCGATCGCTGATTTCGTCGAGCTCGCCGAAGGTCATCTCGTACCCGTAAAAGACCAAGACCGGGTCGTTGGGCGATATCCGCGCACGCTCTCGCAGGTACTCCGTTAAAGGCCGCTCACCCAGCTCGTAACCGAATTCCTGGGGCACTTCTGTCGGCCACACATCGCGCTGCCGCCGACGGATGTCCTCCGCAATTTGCTCTTCGGTGAGACTGCGTTCAGCCGGCATGTGCAGCGTGCCTTCTTTCTCCGGTCCGATTCGACCGTTCAAGGGGCGCTGGCATCTCGAGCGGTCTTTGGTGAGTGAGATCACGCTACGACCGGGATTTACGGGTCGGCTAGTAGGGCATCCCCTACACCTTGATCGCGAGGAAGGCGCGGCGCGACAAGGATTTCGCGAGCCGGAACGCATGATGGGCGCAGTTCACTATGTGGGATCGGACTTACGTGTGCGACCTCAGACGAGGCGGGAATTCTCTGGCTTCATCGGAAAGTGCCGTTGGCAGAGGGTACCCACGCAGCGCTACGCCACCCAGCGCAGACCGATGACTTTAGGCCTCGGTCATCCTCGGCGCCTGACCTGCGAACGCACGACGCCCGTGTCGGCGAGAAATCACCGACACGGGCGTCAGATAGCCACGAATTACTTCGTGACCCCGTGTACGAAATCGACCACATCGTCCATGAGAACCTTCGCGCTCGGGACAGCACCCTGCAGCCAGAACACGCCGTGGACCATGCCGTCGTACCGCTTGGCGGTGACCTCAACTCCAGCATCACGCAGCGCCCCCGCATACGCCTCGCCTTCATCGCGCAGCGGATCAAACTCGCACGTTCCGACGTACGCCGGAGGCAGGTCAGCGAAGCTTTCCGCACGCGCCGGAACCACGTAGGGGTTGTTGGTCGGATCGGCCGCACCGAGGTAGTGCGCCCAGAACCACTGCATCGACGAACGCGTCAACAGGTAACCGTCGCCGTTCTCCTCCAACGACGGACTGCTCCAGTCATAGTTGGTGACGGGGTAGATCAGCGCCTGTCCGGCGATCTGCGGACCCTTGCGATCCCGCGCGGCCAAGGACACCGCGGCTGCGAGGTTGCCGCCGGCGCTGTCGCCTGACACGACAATCTTCGCCGGGTCAATGCCCAGATCCGCAGCGTTATCGGCAACCCACACAGTCGCGGCATAACAGTCATCGAACGCTGCCGGTGCGGCATGCTCGGGCGCGAGCCGGTAATCAACGGATATGACAACGGAACCGGTGCGGTTCGCCAGCGTCCGGCATGGCTTGTCGACGGTCTCCAGATCACCGATCACCCAGCCGCCGCCGTGGTAATAGATGATCGCCGACCTCGGGCCATCGGTCGCCGGCGTGTAGATCCGCACAGGAATCGCGCCGTCGGGACCTGGCACGGTGCGGTTCTCGACGTTGGCGACCTCCTCTGCCTCACCTTGCATCTCGCCAAACGCCTCGGTAGCGGCGCGCGCCAACGGCACCGGCGATTCAGCGGTGGGCGGTGCACCTGCCTCGGCCATAGCAGCAAGCAAGCCTTCAACTTCCGGGTTCAACGGCATAAAATTGTCTCCCTCAGATGGTGCCCAGTGATCGTGCAGGCAGTCTCCACTGCACTATGGCACACCTCACACGCGCATCACAGTCGAGCCCAAAATGCGGTGAGCCGAAAGATTTTTGGCGGAGATGTCGATATCGGTAGATCCGTTCCGTCCCAGGTGCGAATACGGTCAAGAGGGCCGCATCGAATCGGAGGAGATCGTCATGGCCAAGTACCTCATGCTCAAGCATTACCGCGGCGCACCGGCATCGGTGAACGACGTACCCATGGACCAGTGGAAGCCCGAAGAAGTAACCGCACACATCCAGTACATGAACGACTTCGCGGCGCGCCTGCGTGAGTCCGGCGAGTACGTCGATAGCCAGGCATTAGCGTTCGACGGGATGTGGGTGCAGTTCGGCGGCGAAGGTCGCCCGCCCGTCACCGACGGCCCCTTCGCCGAAACCAAGGACCTGATCGCTGGCTGGATGCTGATCGACGTCGACAGTCAGGAACGCGCAATCGAACTGGCCGGCGAGCTATCCGCGGCGCCAGGAGCCGGCGGGGACCCGTTGCACGAATGGCTGGAAGTCCGCCCGCTGCTGAGCGGTGCGCCGAACGGCGAGTAGCGGATGGACCAGGATGAGTTACGCGCGCTGGTCCCACGTGTGATCGCGATCCTTTGCCGCCGCGGAGCCGACTTCGCGGCGGCAGAGGACGCTGTTCAGGAGGCACTCCTTGAGGCTGTCCGCACCTGGACGTCGCAGGAGCCGGAGGACCGCAAGGGCTGGCTCATCACAGTCGCGTGGCGGAAGTTTCTTGATGCCGCGCGATCGGATGCTGCTCGGCACCGCCGCGAGGAGCAGGTCGACACCGATCATCAGGTCGACGCCGAGGCGCCGGTCGTGCCGGACGTCGATGACACCCTGCACCTTTACTTCCTGTGCGCTCACCCGCGACTGAGCGCCGCCTCGGCCGCAGCGCTGACGCTACGTGCCGTGGGTGGCCTCACGACTCGGCAAATCGCCGAGGCCTACCTGGTGCCCGAATCGACGATGGCACAACGGATTACCCGCGCGAAACGCACTATTGCCGACGTACGACTCGACGCCCCGGGCGACGTGGCGACGGCGCTTCGCGTGCTCTACCTGGTGTTCAATGCGGGATATAGCGGCGAAGTAGACCTCGCCACTGAAGCTATTCGCCTGACGCGTCAGTTGTACGTCGCGATCGACCATCCCGAGGTGGCCGGCCTGCTAGCGCTGATGCTGCTGCACGAGGCTCGTCGCTCCACAAGATTCCGAAGCGATGGGTCTCTCGTGCTGCTGGCCGATCAGGACCGATCGCGCTGGGACACCGCGTTGATCACCGAAGGAATCGACAAGCTGCAGCGGGCGCTTGCGCGTGATGAGCTCGGCGAGTTTCAAACACAGGCAGCGATCGCTGCGTTACATGCGGATGCTCGCCGCGTCGAGGAAACCGACTGGGTCCAAATCCGGGAGTGGTACGACGAACTCATCGCGCTCACCGACAGCCCAGTCGCGCGGCTGAACCGCGTCGTCGCGACAGCGGAGGCCGATGGTGGGCACGTTGCGCTCGCGGAGCTTGCCAACCTCGAACCGACCCTTCCCCGATACAAGGCGGTGTCTGCGTACCTACAGGAGAAAGTCGGTGATCTGGAAACTGCCGCGGCGCTCTACGCCGACGCCGCGCGCGACGCGACGAGTACCGCCGAACGCGATCAGCTCGTCATTCGTGCCGCTGCGCTGCGGCATCCGCACTGAACTCAGCCAACCAGTCGCGCACCGCGCGGCGGCTGCGTAAGCGCACGACGTCCAGATGCTCAACGTCCAGGTTCTGATGCATATCCCGGTACTTCCCGCGCGTACGCCATGCCCATCTGATGATGTGCTCAGGGTCCCGGAAGATCGTGTGCAGCGGAGGTTCGACGTTGTTGTTCCACAGCACCGTTCGATTTAGGCGGCGCGAGAGCGTACGGCGGATCACCCGAAACATCACCATGTGTGTCGGCAGGTCCAGCCAGATCAGCAATTCGGCCCGCGACAGTAATAACGGGCGTACGTCGCGGTACTGCCATTCGGTGACCCAGGCCTCGGCTGCGACTAGCTCGCGAACGTCATCGACGAATTCCGCGCGCGGCGTCCAGTTCGGACCGTGATAGAGCCCATCAATCTCAGTGTGCGTGATGCCTGATATATCAGCGATTTGACGAGCCAAGGTCGTCTTCCCTGACCCCGATACGCCGGCGACTAAAATTCGCTGCGGTCTCTCTGGCATCGCCGTCACCTTTAGACTCTATCCCGCTACGCAGACCGCATTCACGCTGCGCCAAGCGCCTAGCGTGGGTCACGGCCGAGATCGGTCAGCGAACCGAGTCCCGGTAGTCCTATTCTTCGGGCGCTGTCACAACCACGCGGCCGATGACCTGGCGCTCACCGATCTCGGCCAATGCGGCGGGCAGATCATCGAATGCGTACTTGCTGGTCCACGGCTTCAGCGCGCCGTCCTGGTACATCTGTATCAGTTCGTCATGCACGAACTGGCGGTATTCCGGGTCCTCCCGGAACGGACGCATCCGCATGCCGACAACGTCATAGTTCTTCAGCAGCACATGGTTCGCGGGCGCCGACGGGATCGTCCCACCAGCGAACCCCACAACGATGAGTCGTCCCTCAACGGCCATGATTCGACGCGATTTGTCGAATACTTCGCCGCCAACCGGGTCAAATACCATCTCGACACCGCGACCGTTCGTGAGGTCCTTGACGACCTCGACGAAGTCTTCCTTCTGATGATCGATCACGACGTCAGCACCCCACTCGCGGCACGCATCGACCTTGCGCTGCCCGCCGGCCACCGCGATGACTTTGGCCCCCCTGGCCTTGGCGATCTGCACCGCGGCCATACCGACCCCACCGCTGGCGCCATGGACCACTACGGTCTGACCCGCCTCGAGATGTCCGCGTCGCATCAACCCGACGTACGAGGTCTGATAACCGGAAAACATCACCGCGGCGTGCTCCGGCGGCATGTCGGCGGGGACTTTCAGCAGCCGCTCCGGCGCGGCGGCGACGCGGCTCGTCAGCACCACACCGCCCTTCTTTCCGGCGAGCGTCAGCACGTGGTCGCCCTCATTGAAGGGGCTTCCTGGTGGGGCCTGCAGCACGACGCCCGATGACTCACCGCCGATGCCGAACGGCAACTCTGGCTTGTCGTGGTACAGCCCCTGTGCCATCAGGTAGTCGGGGAAGCCGAGTCCGACGACCTGAATCCGCACGAGGAGCTCATCGCCGCTCGGGCGCGGTTCATCGAGTTCAGTCTGCGCGACTACTTTTGTCGGGTCGCCGAGTTCAGTTACCTGCCAGGTACGCATGGCGACAACCCTAGTGAACGATCGTTCCACGGCTGCACCGGGGACTAGATCGTTGTATTAGCCGGACAGTTGCCTAGCCGAAGCGAGCGGCGCTGCGGGCTTTCGCCTTAGCCGCTTCAACCTCACGGTCCTTCGGCGGCGCACTCGTCACGAGCGCATCAAGCAGTTTCTGGGTCGCCGCGGCGACCTCAGCAACCGCTGCGTCGAAGGCCTCTTGGTTTGCCGCGGACGGTTTGGCGGATCCGCTGACCTTGCGCACGTATTGCAGGGCGGCGGCGCCAACCTCGTCGGAGGTGGCCGGCGGAGCGAAATTGTGCAGGACTTTGATGTTTCGGCACATACCCCCACCGTACGACTCATCGGCGGGGTTGAGTGGTGGCACCGAAGGGCATCCGTCAATGTTCCCGCACAGGCGGCGCAGGTCGCGCGCGCCGCCGTCGCTATCGTTACCGGCACCATGGCCGTACGAATCATCTCGATTCTCTTTCCCCTGTTCGCGATTGCCGCCCTCGGGTACGTCGTGGCGCGTCGCCGCACGCCGGACCTGACCGAGGCAAATCGGCTGAACATGGATGTGTTCACCCCGGCGCTGGTGTTCGGTGCGCTCGCTGGGCGACACGTCGAGGCATCGACCTACGGCTGGCTGGCGCTCGCTGGGCTCATCGTCATCATCGGCAGCGGCCTCAGCGGTCGGCTGATCGCGTTACTCACCGGGCACAACCCGCGCACGCTCGTACCGCCGATGACCTTCAACAATTGCGGCAACCTGGGCATACCCGTCGCGCTGCTGACGTTCGGCGAGGACGCCGTCCCCGCCGCGGTCGTGCTGTTCGCGCTCTCGAACACGCTGCACTTTTCCTTCGGCGCCTGGTATCTGGACCACCACGCGAACTTGTGGTCGGTACTGCGCAATCCATCGGTGCTCGCGGCGATCGCCGGATTGAGCGTCAGCCTGCTGGACATACCGATCTGGGACCCGCTGTTGCAGACCGTGGTGATGGTCGGCAACGTCGCTATTCCGCTGATGTTGTTCGGTCTCGGCGTTCGGATGGCCACCACCAAGATCTCCACACTCGGCTTCGCGCTTATCGTCGCGATCTCGCGGCCGATCATCGGCATGTTGATTGCGGCGGCGCTGATCGCAGTATTCGATCTGCCGCACATTCAAGCCGCGACCTTGCTGATCTTCGGTGCGTTACCGCCCGCGGTGCTCAACTTCATGTTCGCCGAGCGTTACCACCAAGAGCCCGACAAGGTCGCTTCGGCGGTACTGCTCGGCAACCTCTTCGCCTTTCTATTCCTACCCATCGCACTGGCGTTCGTCCTCTGAGCCGCGTTATCCACAGACTGCGAAAGTTCACCAAGAATGTCGCAGCGATGCGCGACTATGGAGGCATGACGCATTCGCACTCGCTATCGCACCAGATCGAGGCCCTCGAGAAGTTCGGTGCGGCGATAGCGTCCGGCACCTCGTTGGCGCAGTTGCGCGCAGCGCAGTTGGTTGACGCGGCGTCCTGCTGCATTCTCGAGGACGGACTGACGCTGCGGCAACGCGCGCTGATGTTCGAGGCGCACACGCTACTGGCGATGACCGATATGCGGTTCAGTGACGCGATTCAATTCGCCACCGATGCAGCCGAAGCGTGGCGCGGTATCGATGCGCATGCCAACGAACTCGCGATGCGAATGGCCGTGGTGACCGCGCAGATCGGCGAGGCTCACCCCGACGCACTCGCGATCGTCCCGCTGGCGGCAAAGTTGGACCATCTATTGACGGCGCTTGAGGCGGCCCAGCCAACCCGCCGTCAACTGGTCGAGTCGGTGCTCACCACCGGTTTCGCCAACCTTGCTATCGATCGTCTTGAAGTGGCCCGGGCAATATTCGAGCGCGCGCACCAACTGGCCGACGACGACATTGAGCGTGGCAAGGCGCTCGGGGCACGCGCGCTGTGCGCGCAGCAGGCGGGCCACGACACATCAGCTCGCGAGCTGGCCGCCGAGGCGATCGCGCACGCCCGATCCACCGGTGACGACGTTCAACTCGCAACCATGCTGCGTTTCCTAGCCGGTGTGCACGGAATGGCCAAGGAGACGACCGAGGCGCTCGAAATCGCCGAGGAGGCGGCCGATCTGGCCGATGGGTTAGGCGACGTCCTCTATGCGTCGACACTGCGCCTGCGCGGGATGCTACGAATGGCGACCGGCGCCATACTGGTCGGCTGCGCGGATCTGGAGCGGTCCATCGTGCTGCAACGAAACGGCGCCTGGACACACACGCTGGCCTCCGAAGTGCAGCTGCTGGCCGAGACGCTGATCGGCATCGGTGAGCATGCGAAGGCCGAAAGGGTACTGCGCGAGAACGAACCCTTTTTGGAGCGCACGACGGGCGAGGAGCGTGCCGAAATCGACGTCCTGCGCTACGGGATCGCTTTGCGTAACGGCAACCATCGTCTCGCGGGGTCGTACGCCGAGACGGTGGGTGGGATCCTCGCCGAAGCCCACCACAAAGATGCGGCCGCGATGTTCGATGCGGCTGCCGATTCGTTCACGGTGGCCCAAGCCCCCGAAGATGCTCGCCGATGCCGCGAGCGCGCGGCCGCTCTGCGCTAACTGCGACCACGTTGCTCGCAGTAACGACTCTCGAGCCGACGGTGCTTGCGGTGGCTGCCGCTTCGGCGGGGAGCAATCACAACGCGGGCACGGGGACCCTCTGGCCATCTCGACGACCGCAACATGGGCGCCGATAGGCTCTAGTGCGCTGCGACGACGAGGGAGAAGGCGCATGAGCCAGGCACCGCAGGTGCTCGCCGGGCGCTACCGGTTGGAGAACCCGATCGGCAAGGGCGGCATGGGCACGGTCTGGCAGGCGCACGACCAACTGCTGCAACGCAAGGTCGCGATCAAGCAGATCCGCTCGTCCGTCGGCGTCGACCGTGATCTCGAGACACGTGAGGCCCGCCTGGCTGCTCAACTGCGTCATCCGAACGCTGTCACCATTCATGACTTGATCTCCGCCGACGGCGACTTGTGGCTGATCATGGACTACATCGAGGGTCCGGCGCTGTCGTCCGTGCTCCGCCACGGCCCGCTACCCCCAGCGCGCGTCGCACGTCTCGGCGCACAGACCGCATCGGCGCTCGCCGCGGCGCATGCGCTCGGTATCGTGCACCGCGACGTCAAACCGGGCAACCTGCTGCTCAGCGCACAGGACGAAGCACTGCTCAGTGACTTCGGGATCGCTCGCGCCGACGGCGATCCGCACGTCACCGCCGAGGGCTTCATCACGGGCACTCCGGCGTACCTGCCGCCGGAGGTCGTTCGCGGTCGGCCGGCCGGACCGGCTGCCGACGCGTGGGGTCTCGGCGCGACACTGTTCCACGCCGTGGAGGGGTATCTACCGTTTGGCGATGGACCCACGCTGGTCTTGCTACAGCGCATCGGCAACGCGCAGCGCGAGCCGATGCGCGCAGCGGGACCTCTCGCGGGGGTCATCGACGGATTGATGGCTGCCGATGAAGCCCGCCGGATGACTGCGCTGCAGGCGGTCGACGCGTTGGACGACGTACTACGCAAACTCGCGCAGCAGCCGCTTGGCCGTGCCCGGATGGAGGCTGCGGAGACCGTTCGCGCGTTGGCGCCGCCGACCCGGATGCCGCCGCCGTCCACCACCCCCCGCGGTGGCGATCCCGCGCCCGCTTCCGCTGATGCAGTAGCCGCACAGGGCGCCGAAGCACCGACGAATCCGCGAGCCCGAACCCGGGCGCAAGCCCCGCGGCGCTCTCCGTGGTGGTTAGTCGCAATCGTCGGCGTGGTGATGCTCGCGGCGGGCTACGGCCTGCGGTGGGTCACCGAACCGGCCACCGAGGCCGGCGGATCCGGCACCGAGTCAATTCAGGATGCCTCCGGCGACGGCGATTCGTCCGAGTCGCCCGACGAGTCACTATCGCCAGCCGAGCAGGCCGAGGAGGTCGTCACGCAGGTCCTCGTCGGCGGCGCGGAGGATCCCGAGGCCGCGTGGGAGTTGATCGCGCCCGAACTACAACAAACCCTCAGCGGCGGGCACGACGGCTTCATCTCGTTCTTCGAGCAGATCGAATCACCGCAGTTGTCGTCACTGCATTGCGGCGAAGACCTCGTGTGCTCGATCACCTGGGACTACTTCACCAGCACGGGACATACCTCGCGCTCAACGCTGGTGTACGTCGGCGACAGCGACGGCGAACTCAAACTGGTCGACTCCAACTCGGCAGAACTCTTCGTGCTCTAAAAGAGGATGTCGCCGGTAATACTGTTCGCGCCGACGGGATCCGCGTCGCATGTGAGATTTTGTGCCTATACGGCACATCAACTCACAGTTGATATGCGGTTTCGCGGTCGCTCGACACGAAACCGAGGGACTCACTGATTATGCGGCGGGCTCGAGTCGAATGACGATCGACTTACTGGTCGGCGTATTGGAGTCGATGGCCGTGGAATCCAGCGGAACCAGCATGTTCGTCTCCGGGAAGTACGCCGCCGCGCACCCCCGAGCAGTGTCGTACGCGACGACACGAAACCCGTCGGCCCGCCGTTCTATACCGTCACGGAACTCCGAAACCAGGTTGACGACATCGCCGTCGGCGAATCCCAACGCTCTCAGGTCATCAAGGTTCACCAGCACTACCTTACGGCCGCCGTGAATTCCCCGATATCGATCCTCGTTCCCATACACAGTCGTGTTGTACTGATCGTGCGAACGCAACGTCTGCAGGAGTAACCGCCCCTCCGGCACCTCGGGCCACCACAGCTCACTCGTCGTGAAGCTCGCCTTCGAGGACGACGTAGTGAAGGTCCGAACGTCGTGCGGGCCGTGCGGCAGTTTGAAACCGCCGGGCTCGGCGACTCGCTCCTCGTAGTCGGTAAACCCCGGGACGACCCGCGAGATGTGCTCGCGAATCTTTGCATAATCGGCTTCCAGCCCCGACCAGTCCGCTACCGGCGCTCCGGCGATCGCGCTTCCCGCGGAATCGTCGAAGAGTTTCGCGGAGAGCCGAGCGACGATCGCGACCTCCGACAGCAAGTCACCCTTCGGAGGGGTCAGCCGCCCTTGAGATGCATGCACCATGGACATGGAATCTTCGACGGTGACGCGCTGGAGCCCCGAGGCCTGCCGATCGGCATCGGATCGTCCCAAGGTCGGCAGAATCAGCGCCGTACTGCCCGGCGCAAGATGCGAATGATTCAGCTTCGTCGACACCTGCACGGTCATAGCACAAGATCGCAGCGCTGCTTCAGTCACCGCGGTGTCCGGTGAGGCCTTGAGGAAGTTGCCGCCCATCGCCATGAAGAGGTCGACCTTGCCGTCGCGCATCGCGCGGATCGTGTTCACGGTGTCGTAGCCGTGCTCGCGCGGACTGGTGAAGGAGAACTCGGCGTCCAGCCGATCCAGGAAGGGCTCGGGCATCTTCTCGAAAATGCCCATCGTCCGATCGCCCTGGACGTTGGAATGTCCACGCACCGGCAACAGCCCGGCACCCTCTCGGCCCAGGTTTCCCTGTAGCAGCACGACGTTCACGATTTCTTTGATCGTCGGTACGGCGTGACGGTGTTGGGTCAGCCCCATCGCCCACGCAACTATCGTGCGGTTCGAGGCGAGCAACAGTTCACCGATGACGCGAATCTCGGACTCGCTCAGCCCGGACGCCTGCTCGATCGCCGTCCAGGACGTCGATCGCAAGTTCTCCAGATATTGCTCGATTCCGTCGGTGTAGCGCTCGATGAAATCGTGATCGAAAACGCTGCTCATGCCGAGGGTACGGCGTCCGGCGCGCTCGGCCTCGTCCAGGACTTTCCCCAATCCCTGGAATAGCGCGAGATCACCACCGAGCTTGATCTGCAGGTGGTGATCGGCAAGTACGGTGCCTCGCCCGGCGATACCGCGGACCGTTTGCGGATTGCGATAGCGAGTCAGACCCGCTTCCGGCAGTGGGTTAACGGCGACGATCACCGCACCCGAACGCTTTGCCTTCTCCAAGGCAGTGAGCATCCTCGGATGGTTCGTGCCCGCATTCTGTCCAGCGATAATGATTAGTTGCGCGGTATGCACGTCGTGCAGGGTCACCGACCCTTTCCCGATGCCGATGGTCTGTCCCAGCGCCTCGCCTGAGGACTCGTGGCACATGTTGGAGCAGTCCGGCAGATTATTGGTACCGATACCGCGCACCATCAGCTGGTACAGGAAGGCCGCTTCGTTCGACGTACGACCGGACGTGTAAAAGGCGGCGCGGTTCGGATCCGGTAGGGCGCGAATCTGGTCGGCGATCCGGCTAAGGGCCGCATCCCAGGAGATTGGGCGATAGTGGTCCTCACCCGGCTCCTTGATCATCGGCTCAGTGAGGCGTCCCTGCCGATTGAGCCAATAGTCGTCGTACTGCGCAAGTTCACTGATGCTGTGCTCGGCGAAGAACTCGGGAGTAATCCGCTTGCGGGTCGCTTCGCTAGCGAGGGCTTTAGCGCCGTTCTCGCAGAACTCGGCGTGGCTTCGTTCACCGGCATCCGGATCTGGCCAGGCGCAACTCATACAGTCGAATCCGCCGACCTGGTTGAGGTTCAGCAACCCCTTCGCCCCGCGCACCGGCCCCATCTCACGCAGTACGTGCTGCATCGCATGCGCGACGCCTGGTATGCCGACCGCGCTGGTCTTGCGCTTACCAATTTTCAGTGGTTCCTCGCCCATTCCACCAGCGTAACTAGGCTATGCAAGGGCAAGGTTCGTACTGAGGGGGCATCGATGGCACGCGTGACGAAGCCGTGGCGGGTAATGCGCCTCGGCGCGGGCGTACCCGCTCGCGAACGCCCCGACGTCCTCGCCGGTGAGGAACCGCTCGAGATCCGGATCGACGGCGAACCGTTCACTGTCACTATGCGCACCCCTGGCAGCGATTTCGAACTCGTCTCGGGGTTCCTCGTCGGAGAAGGGGTCATCACGCGGCGCGAGCAAATCCGGACTATGGACTACCGCTCCGGGATTGGCGCCGACGGCTACCGCGACTACAACGTGATCGACGTGAAGCTGGCGGACGGTGCCGCACCGCCCGCCGCCTCGCAGCAGCGGCAGGTCTACACCTCCAGCAGTTGCGGCGTGTGCGGTACGGCGTCGATCGAAACGGTGCAGAAGGAATCTGCCTATCCCGTCGCTGGCGATCTTGGCGCTGTGACTCTCGCGGAATTACTCGCCCTACCGGGGCGGCTCCAGGAGAAGCAGAAGGTGTTCGGCAAGACCGGTGGGGTGCACGCCGCGGGTCTGCTGGTGGACGGGAACCTGGCCTGCGTGCGCGAGGACGTCGGCCGCCACAACGCCGTCGACAAGGTGATCGGGTGGGGGCTACTCGATGGCCGCTTGCCACTGACCGGCTCGGTGCTGCAGGTGTCGAGTCGGGCCTCGTTCGAACTCGTACAAAAATGCGCCATGGCCGGGATCCCGGTGCTGTCGGCGGTGTCTGCACCGTCAGCACTGGCCGTCGAACTCGCGGCGGATGTCGGCGTGACCGTGATCGGCTTCAACCGCGGTGACGCATTGAACGTCTATACCCGCGGCGACCGCGTCATCGAGTGAGCCGCCGCGTGGCGAACGTCGCCGCGTGAACAGGTTCGCGGCACTCGCCCGCGCCGGGCACTGGGCTTCCTCGCTGAACACGCAGCCTCAGAAGCGACTCATCCACGTATAGCCGACAAGCAGCCTCCTGCTCTGCGTTTCCAGCACGCCGAACGCAGGACTGAACGCGGAGGCTCAGCAGAAGAAGCCGAGCACCCACGCCCCGGCGCTTCTCGCAGAAAGCGGCGGCTCAGCGGAAGAAGCCGCGCGGGACCAGCGACATCGACTTGAAGGGCACAAGATCGCGGCGGTACGACGCGTGCACGGCCGCCTCGGCCGCAGCCGCGCGCATATCCATCGCCGAGATCTCCACCAGGAGTTCCTCGACCCGCCGCTGCAGCGCAGCAACCTGATTTTCCAACTCGAGTATCCGTTTGATGCCGGCCAGGTTGATGCCTTCCTCCTGGCTCAACTGCTGCACAGCCCGCAGGGTCGCGACATCTCGCGGGGAGTATCGACGTCCGCCGCCGGCCGTGCGACCGGGCGAGACCAGACCCACCCGGTCGTACTGACGCAGCGTTTGTGGGTGCATGCCGGCGAGTTCGGCGGCCACGGAGATCACGAAGACGGGCGCGTCTTCGGCAACCGCCTCGACAGGCGGAACGCCGTTGCTCCGGTCGTATTCGTTCGCCATCTCGCCCCATCCTTCCGTTCCACCGGCTTGATGCCGGCCCCCGCGCCGACCTACGGTCGACTGTTACACACCCAGGTGCTCGCGGGGATCACCCGACTGCAACTCCGCGTACTTCTTCAGCGCCTCCTCGGCATCCGCCGAGAGGTTCTGCGGGACGACGATCTCAAGCGTGACGATCAGATCGCCGGTCCCCTTCTTCGTGGTGATACCTTTGCCGCGGCCACGCAGTTTGCGGCCGTTCTGTGTGCCAGGTGGGACACGCAGCGTCACCGGCTTGTCCAACGTCGGCACCTTCACCTTGGCGCCGAGCACGGCTTCGGCGTACGTCACCGGCACAGTCACCGTCAGGTTGTTGCCGTCGAGCCCGAAAATCGGGTGCTTCTCGACGCTGACCCGCACCAGCAGGTCTCCGGCCGGACCGCCCCCGCTCCCGGGCTGACCCTTGCCTTTGACCCGGAATCGTTGACCGTCGTTGATCCCGGCAGGGACGTTCACCGTTACGGTCCGCGTGCCGTTCGGCCCCGCGGTACGCAGCGGCAGGCTGACCCCGCTAACGGCATCGTCGAAACTCAGCGACACGCTGGCTTCGGCGTCGGCGCCCTTAGTAGGTCGTGGCTGCTGGTTGAACCCGCCGCCACCGCCGCCGAACATCCCGCCCAACAGATCGGACAGGTCCGGTCCGCCGGCACCGCCGCGGCTGCGGCCAAAGATGTCGGACAGGTCCTCGGCGCTAAACCCCTGCGAGTATCCGCCCGGGTGGCCGCCGCCAAATCCGCCTGGGAAGCCACCCGATCCGGAGAATCCGCTCGCGGCGAGGCGCTGGGCCTCGTCGTACTCCGCGCGCTTCTCAGCATCCCCGAGTACGCCATACGCCTCGGAGACCTCCTTGAAGCGACGCTCGGCTTCGGCGTCTCCCGGGTTCTTGTCCGGGTGCAGGTCGCCGGCGAGCTTGCGGTACGTCCGCTTGATGTCCGCGGCGCTTGCGTCCTTCGCGACCCCGAGCGCGGCGTAGTAATCCTTCTCGAAGTAGTCCTTTTGACTCATACCTAAGATTCCTGTCGTAATTCCGTGCCGTAGGCGAGGAACAAAGGCTCGTCAGCGGACGTCGACCGAAGCGAACTAGCGAGGGACGAGCTCGTCGAACGAGCAGTGACGTCGTTGTACGACGAGGTCACCATTGGTGGCTCTCCTTGATACAAACTGTGCACGTTCACTCCATCCTTCGCTAGTTGCTGAAATCGGTCACCGTCATCTGAGTCCTGCGACGTCCCCGTAGCAACTCGCTCCGAGACGACCGGAAGACTCGCACGTGACGCCTCCACTCAGGCCGTCGACGACCGGAAACGACCTATTCCGGAACCTTGACGGCGACCATCGCTTCACGCAGCACGCGCTCGCCCTGCCGGTAGCCCTTGCGCATGACCGCCGCAAGCACCTCCGACGTCACATCCGGGGATGGCAACTGCGATACGGCCTGGTGGATCTGCGGGTCGAATTCATCGCCTTCGGCGCCGAACTCCTCCAGACCCACGTCGGTGAGCGCCTTGCGTAGCGCGTCAGCGACATTCTTGAATCCACCGGTCAGGTCACCGTGTTCGTCTGCGCGGTCGATGTCATCGAGCACGTGCAACAAGTTGCCCAGCAACGACGACTGTCCCATCGCAATCAGCGATTCGCGTTCACGATCAGTGCGCTTGCGGTAGTTCGCGTATTCGGCGTTGACCCGCTGTAGGTCGCCGGTCCGCTCGGCCAATTCCTTCGTGAGCCGGTCGATCTCGCCGAGCTCTCCCTCGCTCAGCACTGCGGCGTCCTCGGCCGCGGAGCCCTCAGGCGCAGCCGAACCCTCCGGCGAGTCGGGGGTCTCATCCGGCGTACGAGGAGCACCGTCAACGTCATTCACGCGGCGTTTGTCGCGGATGACGATCGGCTCCTGCTCGCCGTTGTCTGGGGACGTACCGGCCGGATCTTGATTCTGGTCCATGTCATTCCTCAATGCAGATGATGTCCCGCGATGCCCGGCCCGACAGGCCGGGCATCGCGGTGGGCTTCAGCAGACCCGTACTACTTGGTGTCTTTCTCGTCATCCTCGTCGACGATTTCGGCGTCGACCACATCATCATCGGCACCGGCCTGCGAAGCACCGGCGTCACCCTCGCCGCCCGCGGCAGCGCTGGCCTGAGCCTGCTCGTAGATCGCGGCGCCGACCTGCTGAGTCAATTCCTGAACCTTCTCGTGCGAGGTCTTGATCGCCTCGATATCCGAACCGCCGAGGGCTGCGCGCAGCCCGGAGATCGCCTCGTTGAGCTCTTCCTTCTTGTCCTCGGGAACCTTGTCGCCGTTCTCCGCGAGGAACTTCTCGGTCTGGAAGAGGAGCGCGTCGCCGTTGTTACGGGTCTCGGCCTCTTCCTTACGCTTGGCGTCCTCTTCGGCGTGTGCTTCGGCGTCCTTCATCATGCGGTCGATCTCGTCCTTGGACAGGGCCGAGCCGCCGGTGATCTGCATGGACTGTTCCTTGTTGGTGGCAAGGTCCTTCGCGGTCACGTGCACGATGCCGTTGGCGTCGATGTCGAACGCGACCTCGATCTGCGGCACGCCACGCGGGGCCGGCGGCAGACCGGTCAGCTCGAACATGCCGAGGCGCTTGTTGAACTGGGTCATCTCGCGCTCACCCTGGAAGACCTGGATCTGCACCGACGGCTGGTTGTCATCTGCGGTCGTGAAGATCTCCGAACGCTTGGTCGGGATCGTGGTGTTGCGCTCGATCAGTCGGGTCATGACGCCGCCCTTGGTCTCGATGCCCAGCGACAGCGGGGTGACATCGAGCAGCAGAACGTCCTTGACCTCACCCTTGAGCACACCGGCCTGCAGCGCGGCACCAACGGCGACGACCTCGTCCGGGTTCACACCCTTGTTCGGTTCGCGCCCACCGAGGAGTTCCTTCACCAGTTCGGTGACAGCAGGCATGCGGGTCGAACCGCCGACCAGAACGACCTGGTCGATGTCGCTCAGCGACACACCGGCGTCCTTGATCGCCTGGTTGAACGGCGCCTTGGTGCGCTCGAGGAGGTCCTGCGTCATCCGCTGGAACTCGGCACGGGTAACCGTGATGTCCATGTGCAGTGGCCCGTCGGGACCAGCGGTGATGTACGGCTGGTTGACGACCGTGGACTGCGAACCGGACAGTTCGATCTTGGCCTTCTCGGCGGCTTCACGGATGCGCTGCATCGCGAGCTTGTCGCCGGCCAGGTCGATCCCCGTCTCGTTCTTGAACGTCTTGACCAGGTGCTCGACCAGGCGCTCGTCCCAGTCATCGCCACCGAGGCGGGTGTCACCGGAGGTCGACTTGACCTCGACCACACCGTCGCCGATCTCCAGCAGAGACACGTCGAAGGTGCCGCCACCGAGGTCGAAGACCAGGATCGTCTGCTCTTTCTCGCCCTTGTCGAGGCCGTACGCCAATGCGGCAGCGGTTGGCTCGTTGACGATACGCAGCACGTTCAGCCCCGCGATCTCACCGGCCTCCTTGGTCGACTGACGCTCGGCGTCCGAGAAGTACGCCGGCACGGTGATGACCGCGTCGGTGACAGTGTCACCCAGGTAGGTCTCGGCGTCCCGCTTCAGTTTCTGCAGCACGCGCGCCGAGATCTCCTGCGGGGTGTACTTCTTGTCGTCGATCTCGACCGTCCAGTCGGTGCCCATGTGGCGCTTGACCGAGCGAAGGGTGCGGTCGACGTTGGTGACGGCCTGGTTCTTGGCGGCCTGTCCCACGAGCACTTCGCCGTTCTTGGCGAAGGCGACGATCGAGGGCGTAGTACGCGAGCCCTCTGCGTTGGCGATGACCTTGGGCTCACCGCCTTCAAGGACGGAGACGACGGAGTTGGTGGTTCCGAGGTCGATACCGACAGCACGTGCCATGGGTGATGCTCCTTTGACTAGGGTGGTGCGAGTTGTTGCGTAGTTCGTGAGGTGAGCGAGTCGGTGCTCAAAGACTTGAGTCGCTCTTGCTCAACTTTACATCGGTAACAACGCGCGCGTCCGTGCGGTAATTCCCACGCGCAGAAACTTTTTCGGCAACCTCAGCCGGGCGGGAACGTACCGGCGGGTTCGTCCCTCCGATACACCAGGCCACCGCCAGGTGCGCCGTACGCCGACGACCCTCCCCGCCCCCTGAGAGGACAGCGATGACTGACCCACGCGACGGACAGCAACCAGGTAGTGGTCAGCCACAGGATTCCCAGTTTGGACAGCCGGGACCGACGCCAGAACCTCCGTTCAGCGCGCCTGCGTCGGGCTCACCCCAGGATGCGTCAGCCGCAAGCCCTCCTACCGCACCCAGCGGATCGAGTGCGCAACCCGGATGGACTCCACCGCCCGCGCCGCCGACCGGTCAAGGCGCCACTAATCAAGAGGCCAATCAACAAAACGCAGGTCACGAGGCCACCACACAAGCGGGCGAACCCGAGTATTTCATCCACAACACCCCGCCGACCTCCTTCCAAAGCGCCCCCGACCCGTTCGGCAGCGCGTCGGGGAGCGAGACATCATCGGACGAACCGGGCAAAGGCGAGAAAGGCGGCGCGAAGGGGTGGATCATCGGGATCGCCGCGGTCCTCGTGGTCGCGATCGTGGCGGTCGGCGGCTATTTCCTGTTCTTTCAGTCCGACGACGACACCTCGGCGGGCGACGCACCACCTTCCAGCGCCGCCGAGCGCACCGACGAATCGGATGAGGCCGCTGAGTCCGGCGGTTCGCCTTCTAGCGAGGCCGAATCAAGCGAGTCGTCAGGCCAGTCCGAATCGTCGCCCACAGCGGCCAGCCCTGCGATCGCCGGCACCTACTCCGTGAACGGGACTATCGACAGTTACTCCGGACCGACCACCGGGCAACTCGGCGGTACGCCGCGCACCGAGGGCGCGGAGGCGTTCACCAAGCCGCAGACCTGGACGATCGAAGACTGCACCGACACGACCTGCGAACTCACCGTGGAGGAAAGCGGTCTCACGATAACTCTGGAGTTGGCCGATGGCGTCTGGTCCGGCGAGGGAACCGACCAGATCGCGTGCACTCCGACCGCCGGCGCAATGATCGACGCGAACTACACCGTCGAGATCCCCGAAGAGGGCGGTACGGCGACCCGCACCATGAGCGCCGACTGCGATGACGCGATCGAAGAAGTCGACTCTCTTACGCTCGAGCCCAAGTAGCTAACGCGCTACCTCCGCTACGGGAGCGGGAACCCGGCTGCTGAAGTAGATCCCCACCGCGGAGACCGCGATCAGCCCCGCAATCACCAGGTCCATCGCGCGGAAACTGCCCAGTTGCGCCGCCATTGCCGCACCGGCCCACGGCGCGATCGCCTGCGCCAGCGTGATCGGCATCGTGAAGATTCCGATGAGGGCGCCGTACCGCTCAGGGCCCCATATGTCGACGACCATCGTGGCGTGCATCAGCGTCCCTGCGCCGCGGGCCGCACCCAGCAGGACGACGATGACGATCAGCACCCACACCGGCCGCTCCACCACCGCTACCAGCACGGTGCTGAGGACCAACGTCCACACGATCACCATGTTGCGGACCATCCGCGCTCGGCCGTGACCGAATCGGCCAAACCCGAGCCGGCCCACGAGCTGGCCGACTCCGATCAACGCGAGTGCCGTGGCACCGAACGAATGTGAGAACCCGCGCTCGGTCATCAGCGACACGATCGTCAGACATACGGCGAACCCGCCGAAGATGAACACGGTGATGGACGCCGACAGCGCGATGTACCGCGGTGTACGCACGATCCGCCCGACCGGCATCGCCGCGGCATCCGCCTTCGCCACCGGCGTCCACGGCAGATTCAGGCAGAACCACTGCAACGGAACCAAGATCAACACGAGTACGCCGGCGAGAATCAGCCACATCGTGCGCCAGTGAAATTCGCTGAGCAGCCAACTGGTCAGTGGCGCGAACACCGTGCTGGAGATCCCGCCGGCGACGGTGACCGCCGTGATGCCCTTGACCCTGTTCTCGCCCATCCAGCCGGTGCACGCGGTGAATGCGGCTTGATAGAACAGCGCCGGCATGACGAGTCCGGCGAGGATCCAGCCGATGGCGAGTTGGGTGATCGAGGTGGCCGTGGCGACGATGATCAGGCAAGGCACGACGAGAATCGAAGCGCCGGTCATCAGTAGACGCGGGCCACGACGCTCCAGCAACCAACCCAGCGGAATACCGACGAACGCGCTGACCACCAGGCCCGCCGAGTACGTACCGAAGATCGACGACTGACTCCAGCCGGTGTCGTTCGCCATCGGCTCGGCGGCTACCGGCATCGCGTAGTAGAGCACGCCCCAGGCGACGATCTCGGTGATGCACAGGACCACCAGCGCCCGACGCATCGGACCCGCCCCGATCGCGGGTGCCTCGGAGGTGGTCATTCGGCCATTGTGCCGCACACCGTTAGCCGCGCTAAGGACCCGCGACAGATCCGCGCTCGTTTCGGGCCGGATGGGTCGCGGTTGTCCGCCCCTATACGGGCCGGTTGTCGGCCCCTAAACCAGCCCAGTAAGTACCGGCGTTAGTCGCGGGCGGTCATGATGATCGGACCAGACTTCGTGATCGCGACCGTGTGCTCGACGTGCGCCGTACGCGAACCGTCCGCGCTGCGCAGCGTCCAGCCGTCCTTATCGGTGATCAGGTCGTTGGTGCCGGCCATCAGCCACGGCTCGATCGCGATGACGAGACCTTCTTTGAGCTTCATCCCCCGCCCGCGCGGACCACTGTTCGGGATGTGCGGATCGCCGTGCATCGTGCTGCCGACACCGTGTCCGCCGAAGTCCGTGTTGAAGCCGTACCCGCCGCCGCGCATGATCGTGCCGATTGCGTGCGAGATGTCGCCGATTCGATTACCGACGCGCGCCTGCTCAATTCCCGCGTGCAAGGCTTCGGTCGCTGTGGCGATCATCTTCTGATCCTCGTCACGCTGCGTGCCGACATTGAAACTGACGGCCGAATCACACACCCAGCCATCAATGGAGACCGCGAAGTCGAGGCTGACGAGGTCACCGTCCTGCACCTTCTGGTCGCGCGGTTTGCCATGCAGCACGGCGTCGTTGACCGAAGTGCAAATGACATACCCGAACGGCCCGCTACCGAAGGACGGCGCATAGTCCAGGTAGCACGACTCGGCGCCTACCTCCCGGATCATCTCGTGGGCGCGGGCATCGATCTCCAGCAGGTTGTCGCCTACGCGGACCTCCTGCTGAAGCGTGCTCAACACCTTGCCGACGAATGCGCCCGCCGGCCTCATCTGCTCGATCTCGCGCGGCGAGAGGATCTCGATCATGTCGTTCTGCTCTTTCGGGTCATCTGCTCAGGTCTGCCGCCCGCCGACGTAAAGCGAAACAGGGCTCGCGTCATTCTCGCGCAGTCCGGCGTCCAGCGGTGATCATCGTTACCAGTCTCTCGGGACGTGGTGATAGAAACAGTGCACGATCTCACCTCTGGAGGACACCCTTGCCGGACACGATGCCCGCCCTGAACCTGGATTTCGACGACGAAACCTTCTTCGGGCGTGACGTCCCGTGGCTGTTGCGCTATCGCGCCGAGCACTCCGGCGACGACGAATTCCTGGTATGGGTACCCCGCGACGGTAACGAGTGTCGCTGGACATACGCCCAGTTCTGGTCCGACGTTCGCCGTACGGCGAACGGACTGCGCGCCCGAGGCGTGCAGGTCGGAGATCGCATCCAGGTGCACAGCGACAACTGCCCCGAGATGATGCTCGCCTGGTACGCGTGCGCGACGTTGGGCGCGATCGCAGTCACCACCAACACCCGCACCCGCGGCGGCGAGTTGACGTACTTCGCTGAGCACAGCGGCGCCGTCGGCGCGATCACCCAGCCTCACCTACTCGATGAGCTCAAGGCGCACACGCCCACCCTCGGCTGGTACATCGTGATCGGTGCGGATTTCGACGAGTTGTTGAGTCACAGCGACGACTTCGAACTGCGCGAACCTGATCCGTTGATGCCGGCGGGAATCCAGTACACGTCCGGGACCACTGCGCGCCCGAAAGCCGTGATCCACACGCACGCGAACTTCCTATGGGGCGCCCGGACCGTATCGGACAACCTGCGGATCACGCCGGTGGACGCCTATCTGACCAACATGCCGCTGTTCCACACCCACGCGCAGGCCTGGAACGTATGGCCAATGATTTGGGCCGGCGGCCGGGTCGTACTGCAGCCGAAGTTCTCGGCGTCCACCTTCTGGGACGTGGTGCTGTGTCACAACGTGACGGTATGCAGCATGCAGGCGTTCTCGCACCAGGCACTGTCCTCGCAGCCGGTGCCCAAGCACAACCTGCGCCTGTTCAGCCACGGGGCGCGGCTGCCGCTGATCGAACAGCACTACGGCGTGCCGACGTTCAGCGCGTACGGAATGACCGAGACCGTCTCGCACGTCTTGCGCCGAGACCTGATGATCGACACCCCCGAGGGATCGATCGGATCGGTGACCCCCGGCTATCAGATCGCGGTGATCGACGAGTCCGGCAAACGCGCCGCACCGGGGGTGATCGGCGACCTGTACGTGCGCGGAACCCGCGGCGTCCAACTCGCGCTGGGCTACTTCAACAACCCGGAGGCGAACGCGAAGGCGTACACCGCCGACGGTTGGTTCCACACCGGTGACCGGGTGCAGATCGACGCCGAAGGTTATGTGTACTTCGCAGACCGTGACAAAGACGTGCTGCGCGTCGGCGGCGAGAACGTGTCGGCGAAACAGGTCGAGCAGGTGGTGATGCTCGCAGCGCCAGGGCAGTTACACAGCGTCGCCGTGATCGCTTCGCCGCACCGCATGCTCGACGAGGTGCCGGTGGTCTTCATCAAACTGCTTGATCAGGCATCGATGAGTGAAGACGAAGTCCGAACAGCGGTACTGGACGCGAGCGCCCGCGAACTCGCCGACTTCAAGCGGCCGCGTGAGGTGTACTTCGTTGAGGAGATGCCGACGGGGTTGCTGGACAAGATCGATAAGAAGCTGCTGCGTACCCGCGCCGCCGAACTCGCCCCAGAGGGCGGACTCGAGTTGCCCACGGCGTAACCGGACACACGGCGTAACCCGACACAGGGTGCAATCCGGACACAGGGCGTAACCGGACTCAGGTTGCATCCCGGACCAGGGTGCACCTCGAGGGCGTAGCCCAAAGCACGACTGAAAGACGCAGTCCCAGAGGCCGCTCATCGTTCTATGCGCGATAGGCAACCGCTGGGACTGCGTTTTGCGCGGCACCGCAGAACATTCTTTCGAGATGCCGATGAGTTTGCGATCTCGGCGTCGTCTACCTCTGTGAACGGGGCAGAACAGCCCTACAGAACGGGGCACCGGCCCCGTACCAGACTAAGGAGCCAACACCATGCATCACATGATCTTCGTAAACCTGCCAGTCGCGGACGTCGAGCGTAGCCGGGAGTTCTTCGGCAAACTCGGGTACTCGTTCAACGAGGAGTTCTGCCAGGAGGGCGTCGCGGCCAGCCTCGCCCTCGGCGAAAACCTGTTCGCGATGCTGCTCAGCCGCGACCATTTCGCCACCTTCCACAGTGGCGCCACCGCCGAACCCGGCACCCACGAGGTCCTCACCGCACTATCGGCGAACAGCCGCGGTGAGGTCGACCAACTGGTCGACGCCGCCGTCGCCGCCGGCGCGACGGAAGGGCGCACCCAGGAAATGGGCGAGTTCATGTACGGCCGCTCGTACGCCGACCTGGATGGGCACATCTGGGAAATCATGTGGATGGATCCCACTGCCGCGGCGTAGTCGGCGAGCGTCCGGCGGCATTCAGGTCAGCTGGCGAGAAATCGGACTATGCGTTCGCTGACGGCCGCCGGCTGCTCGTTGACCAGGAAGTGACCGGCGTCCGGCACGAACTCGGCGGCTGATCCCGCACCGAAGTTCGTCACGATCTTTCCCAGTAGTTCCGACGTGGCGACCATGCAGCCGTCGTCCGCCCCATGCAGGTACAGGCCCGGCTGGCGGCAGGTCGGCGGCGGCACCGGCGCTATCGCCGGCCGTGGTGCGCCGAGGTGGAAGGCACCAAAGGACGCGCGGTAGTACCCAATTGCCGCGGTCAGGTTCTCCGGCGTGGCCAGGCTTCGACGTACGTGCGTAAGCGCCTCGGTGGGATCAAAACCAGGCGACCAATCGCGCCAGAGCCGCTCGATGAACACACCGTCACGGGTGGTCAGCATCTTCTCGGCGATGCCCAACTGAAACAACCACATATAGAAGGAGCGCTTCAGTTGGTCATAGTCCTGCAACACCTGCATCGTGTACGGCGGCGGAGGAACGCTCATCACGACCGTCTTCGACCACCGGGTGGGGTTGGCCGCGGCGGCGGCGTACGACACGCTCGCACCCCAGTCATGGCCGATGATCACCGCGTCCTCGTCCCCACTGAGTTCCTCGTGCAGCGCACTCGTATCGGAAACCAACGCCGCGACGGAGAAGTCGCCGTCCTCGGGAATCGCCGTGGGCGCATAGCCACGCATCCACGGGGCAACGGCGCGGTAACCCGCGTCCGCGAGCGCCTCCAGTAATGGGATGAACGACACCGGAGTGTCCGGGAATCCGTGCAGCACCAGCGCCAATGGTCCGGAGCCGCGCTCCAAGCACGCGAACTCAAGATCGTTTGCGTGCACGTGCAGATCAGGCTTCATACCTCAAACGTATCGGCAGCCGCACACCGCCGGAACCCCGCGGAGGCGCTACGCAGCCTCGAAAACCGCTAAGAATGCCGGGTGCGCGGGCACCCGACGCAGCACCGGCATCGGTACGAACGGGGCGTACGCCGAGGCCACGCACCTGAATCCGGCGGCGCTGATCAGTTCGGTGAAGGCTGTGCCGGACGGACGGTAGATGTGCGTGGGGTCTTGGTCGTAACTGCCTCGATACAGCGCGCGCTGCAGCCGATTGCCGATGGTCGGCAGGTGCGTGATCAACAATCCACCGGTCGTCATGCGGCTGCGTACGGCGTCCGCCGCTCGCGCCGGATCCTGGAGGTGTTCGAAGACATTGATCGCGGTGACCACGTCGAACTTCACCGAGAAACGGATTCCGTCGGACAGCGACCCGCAGTCGAACGTGGCGGCCGGCAGTCGCTGGCGGCAACGCGCGATCGCGTACTCGGACACGTCCAGGCCCCATAGATCGAACTCAGCGCTCATCGACTCCAGGAAAAGTCCGAGGCCACAACCTACGTCAAGCAATCGCCCCGGAGAGCGTCGCGGCAACCGCCGACGAATCTGTCGCCTAAGCACCCAGTCACGCCAACCGTCGACCCGGTGCTTTACCCCATCGGTCGGTCGGGAGAAGTCGTAGTACGTCGCTGCGTATTCCTGAACGTCCGTCACGCGCCGACCGTAGCGATGATGGACGCCACGAGTCGACAAAAGCGAGAGATCGGCCCGCATGCTTCACGTGCCATTCACCAGCACAGCCTTCGCCCGGATCAGCCAGTCGGTCGCCGTGCGAGTACCGACTACTCGATCGCGGAGTCCCGACGCTCGATAGCGCGGTCGTCGCGGCCGAACACGCCCACCGCGATCCAAGCGATCGCCACGATCACGCCACCAATCGGCGCATATGTCTGCTTGTCGTCGACGACGGTAAAGCCGACGCCGTACAACATGCTCACTACAAGTGCGACAAAACTCAGTGTCTTGCGTGAAATTCTCATTACGCTGACCATAGCGGGTTGACCCGTACCGAGCATTAACCAGCAGATGAACGTTGTGGATGGCCAGCCGAACGCAGCGTATTTGCGGTGAATACCGCAGAGTATCCTGCTTCGGAACCCGAGAGGATCGTGATGACTGCCTTAAATTGGTTTTTCTTCGTCGTCGCGGTCTTGTTCACGGTCACAGCGATCGCGCTGTTCGTGGGCAAGGCTCGCAGCGTCTGGAAAATCTTCAAGCACGGCCAGCCCGACGGCACCAGAAGCTATGACAAGGGCGCGCGGGCCAAGACGCTGGCCCGCGAGACTGTCGGCCATACCAAGATGTTCAAGTGGAGCTTCGTCGGTTTCGCTCACTGGTTGACCTTCCTCGGGTTCTTCGGCCTCTTCTTGACGCTGCTAGAGGCGTACGGCGAGGCGCTCAACCCTGACTTCCACCTCCCCATCATCGGCCACTGGTGGGGACTGTCGCTGGTCACCGAGATCCTCGCGCTGGGCACGATCTTCGGAATCGTCGCGCTCATCATCTTCCGTCAGCGGGCACACCCGCGTGACCCGCAGCGCAAGTCTCGCTTCAGCGGATCCACGTTCTGGCAGGCGTACTTCGTCGAGGCTGTCGTCTTCACGATCGGCCTGACCATCATGCTGATCCGCTCGTTCCGCATCGTGCGCGCGGACGCTGCCGGCGAAGAGACCCTTCAGGTGTGGACCGCGCCGGTCTCGCACGCTATCGCGAACCTGTGGGAAGCGATCGGTGTGAATTGGTCGACGGCCGGCGTACTGATCAGCCTCATCGCGTTCATCAAGATCATGACGTCCTGGACGTTCTTCTTCGTGCTGTCGCGCCAGCCCGCGATGGGTATCGGCTGGCACCGGTTGTGGGCGTTCTTCAACATCTTCTTCAAGCGCAACGCCGACGGTCGCAACTCCCTCGGCGATATGAAGCCGATGATGAGCGACGGCAAGGTCATGGATCTGGAGGAATCGGATCCCGAGGAAGACCTGTTTGGCGTCTCCCAGATTGAGCACTTCACCTGGAAGGGGTTGCTGGACTTCTCCACCTGCACCGAGTGCGGTCGCTGCCAGTCGCAGTGCCCGGCTTGGAACACCGGTAAGCCGCTGTCGCCCAAGTTGATGATCATGGGCCTGCGCGACCACATGTTCGAGACGGCGCCGTACCTGCAGGCAGGCGGACGACGTGACTCGATGGGCGAAGAGGTCGGTAACCCCAATGCGCTGGAGGGCCTGGACGTTCTCGCCCTCGCCGCGCACGAGCGCCCGTTGATCGGCACCGCCGAAGAGAACGGCGTCATCGACCCGGACGTGCTGTGGTCCTGCACCACCTGTGGTGCCTGCGTTGAGCAGTGCCCGGTCGATATCGAGCACGTCGATCACATTCTCGACATGCGTCGCTACCAGGTGCTGATTGAGTCGGCGTTCCCGTCCGAGGCCGGCGTCATGCTGAAGAACCTTGAGGGCAAGGGCAACCCGTGGGGTATGTCGGCGTCCGCTCGCGAGGACTGGATGACCGGCCTCGATTTCGACGTCCGCAAGATCGAAGGGGAAATCCCCGACGACGTCGAGTACCTGTTCTGGGTCGGCTGCGCTGGCGCGCTCGAGGACCGTTCCAAGAAGGTCACCCGCGCGGTCGCGGAGTTGCTGGACCTGGCCGGTGTGTCGTTCGGGGTCATGGGTTCGGGAGAAACATGCACCGGCGACCCGGCGCGCCGCCTCGGCAACGAGCTGGTGTTCCAGGGTTTGGCTCAGCAGAACGTCGAGACGCTCAACGGCGTATTCGAGAACCGTGCTGAGGGCACTCGCAAGATCGTCGCGACCTGCCCACACTGCTTCAACTCGCTCGCGAACGAATATCCGCAGCTCGGTGGTCATTACGAAGTCGTGCACCACACGCAGTTGCTTGGTCACCTCGTCGAGTCGGGTCGGCTCACCCCGGTTACCCCGATCGACAGCAAGGTCACGTACCACGATCCGTGCTACCTCGGCCGCCACAACAAGGTCTACACCCCGCCGCGCGAAGTGCTTGCCGGCGTTCCCGGTATCAAGACCGAAGAGATGCACCGCTGCAAGGACCGCGGCTTCTGCTGTGGCGCCGGCGGCGCTCGGATGTGGATGGAAGAGCGCATCGGTAAGCGGATCAACGTCGAACGTGTCGATGAGGCGCTCGAGCTTGATCCGGACATCGTGTCGACTGCGTGCCCGTTCTGCATCACGATGCTGTCGGACGCCGTGACTGCACGCAAGCAGTCCGGTGAGGCGCGTGAAGAGATCGAGGTCCTCGACGTCGCGCAGATTATGCAGCGTTCGATGGCCGGAGCCACCAAGCGTGAGTTGGCGCCGGTAGGAGCTGTGGCGTCGGCGGGCGTTGCCGAATCGGCAGCACGGTTCGCGACGGCGGTGAAGTCGGCGACGGCTGCGGCCGTCGCGGCCCCGGTCGCCGCGGCGACCGCGGTTGCTGTCGCCGAGCGTGAAGACACCGGAGCAACGGCGTCCGTCGCGGCGCCCGAAGCACCACCGGCCGAGGCGCCAGCCGCGGAGCAGCCCGCGGGAGGCGGTTACTCCTCCGGTGGAGGCGGCTACTCCTCGGGTGGTTCCAAGACCGGCTCGGGCGGGTACTCCTCCGGCGGTTCGGCCGGTGGTTACTCATCGGGCGGCAAGGCTGGCGGGTACAGCTCTGGCGGCAAGGCAACGTCGTACGCCTCGGGCGGTGCTGCTGCTGGTGCCGCTGGCAAACCTGAAGAGGCCGAGAAGCCCGCCGAGGAGACCGAGAAGCCAAAGGGCTCGTACGGTTCGGGGACCAAGGGCTCCTACGGCTCCGGCGGTAAGGGGTCGTACGGTTCGGGTTCATCGAACTTGGCCAAGTACGCCAAGAGTGACGCTGCGGCGCCTGCCGTACCGGCCGCTGAGGCTCCTGCCGACGAGGCAGCGGCGGGCAAGCCGACGGGGTCGTACGGCTCGAGCACCAAGGGTTCGTACGGCTCGGGTTCATCGAACCTAGCCAAGTACGCCAAGAAGGCGCCTGCTACTCCGGCGGCTGATGCCCCGGCGAGCGAGGCATCAGCTCCGGCTACCGAACAGGCGTCGGCTACCTCCACGCCGTCCGCTCCAGCAGCGCAGCCACCGGCCGCGCCGAAGGGCACGGGCGGAGCGAAGGGGTCGTACGGCAATTCGAATCTGTCGAAGTACGCCAAGAAGGCGGCGCCGGCCGCGGCCGCTCCTGCTGCCGAGGCTCCGGCTACCGCGCCCGCTGCCGAGGCTTCTGCTTCCGAAGCTCCGGCTGCGGAAGCGCCTGCCACCGACACCGCCGCTACCGAGGCCCCTGCGGCACCGGCTGCGGAGACGATGGCGGCGAGCGCTCCAGCGGCGCTGCCTAAGTCAGAGGTGAAGGGGTCGTACGGCAACTCCGACCTGTCGAAGTACGCCAAGAAGGCCCCGGCGTCGTCCGCTCCTGCAGCACCGACCCCGGCCCCTGCTGCCGAGGCGTCAGCGCCCGAAGCAGCGGCACCTGAGGCCGCGGCACCTGCGTCGCCAGCGACCGAGGAGCCCCAGGCCGAAGCCGCACCAGCGAGCGAGTCAACCGGCGGTCGTCACGCGGCCGCGGAAGACGAGCCGGAAGCGAGCGCCCCAGCGCCCGCGGCCGACCCGGCTCCCGCTCCGGGACCGAGGCACGCCGCGGACGACTCCGCACCCGCCCCGGAAACTGAGGTTCCGGCCGCAGTATCGCAGCAGGCTCCCCCGGCAGCACCGGCCAAGCCGGCCGGATCGGGCCAGGACGGCACCTACAAGTCGGCCGTCAAGGGCAACTACAAGTCCGGACAGTAATAGCCGCTCCCGCGACGGGCGCCCTCGGCTTCGGCCGGCGGGCGCCCGTCGTCGTTGTAGCACCGCCGGTGTCGACCAACCAGCGCACGGAAACCAACCGCTCGTCGACCCAGTCAGGACAAGAAACGAGAACCCGGCTCCGTCACGTCCGACAGGTCTGGAAGCTCAGGCACACCCGGCAATTGGCCAGGACCTTAATTCACGACGGGTGGGGCCACCGCCGAGCCAGCGGAAGTACCTCGGGCAGAATCAGGCGCATGCCTGAGCACATTTATCGGATCGACACCGGCACGCCACAGATCGACGAGTCGGCGTACATCGCACCCACGGCCATTGTGACCGGAGCGGTAACGATGGGCCCCGACTCATCGTTGTGGCACTGCGCCGTCCTACGCGCCGACACCACGCCAATCACGATCGGCGCCGGATCGAACATCCAGGACGGCACGACCTGCCATGCCGACCCAGGGTTTCCGCTGACGGTCGGCGAACGCGTCGCAGTCGGCCACAACGCGATCCTGCACGGCTGCACCATCGAGGACGACGTCCTCGTCGGCATGGGCGCCATCGTGATGAACGGCGCCGTCGTCGGTTCCGGATCGATCATCGGAGCTGGCGCATTGGTCACGCAGGGAACCGTGATCCCGGCGAACTCGATGGTGCTCGGCTCGCCCGGCAAGGTGGTCCGGGAGACCACGGCTGACGAGCGCGGCGGTATCGACGCGAATTGGAAGGGTTACGTCGGCAGGATCAGTACGCACCGCGACGCCGTACGCGTCGACCGCTCCGGCAACCCCACCTAGGAGCGATCTGCGGGGTAGTGGGTAACGCTATCGAGCGGATAGCGTTACCCACTCCCCCGCAAGTTCGCGCAATAGACCAGCCCGAGAGCGCAGGGATGGCGCGGGTCGGTGACCAGTTAGGGCGCGTCGGGTCTTACGCGGGGAGGTAGGAGTCGCGCACCTTCGAGCGGCTGATCTTGCCGGTAGGCATCCGCGGCAGTTCATCGACCAGGTCGATACGGCTCGGCTGCTTGTACTTCGCCAACCGACCTTGGCAGAACTCCACCAATTCCTCGGACAGCGCCGAGCGGTCCGCACCTTCCACAGGCTGCACGATCGCGACGACCTTCTGGCCCCACTCCTCGTCGGGTACGCCGATCACGACAACATCGATCACGGACGGGTGCTCGGCGAGGGTGAACTCGATCTCGGCCGGGTAGATGTTCACGCCACCGGACAGGATCAGGTCAGTACGACGGTCCAGCACAAACAGCCGGCCCTCTTCATCGACCTTGCCGATGTCGCCGATCAGCAGCGCCTCACCTTCCCAGGTGCCAGCGGTCTTCTCCGGGTCCTTGACGTAATCGAACGGCGCGCTGCCGATGCTGAAGATCAGCCCTTCCTCACCTTGCGCGACGGGCTTGCCGTCAGCGCCACGAATCTCCATCCGCCACCCTGGGCGTACCTGCCCGACGGTGCCGGGCGCCTCTAGCCACTGCTTCGAGCTCACCGTGGTGACGACGGAACTCTCGGTTGAGCCGTAGAACTCCTCGAGCACCGGGCCCCACCACGCGATCATGTCGTGCTTGGTCGGGACCGGGCATGGTGCGCCCGCGTGCACCACCGCACGCAGTGACGAGGAATCAAATGCCGCGCGTACATCGTCCGGCAGGCGCAGCAATCGCTGGAACATCGTCGGCACCATGAACGACTCGGTCATCTTGACCCGTTCGATGAACGATAGGAACTCGGCGGGGTCAAATCGGCCCATGGCCGGGAACGCCAACGTGACGCCGCGACCGAGTGCGCCGAGCGCCATACCGTTCGGCGCCGAGTGGTACAACGGCGCCGCAACAACGTGCACGCCCGGCCCTTCGGTCAAGTTGAGCAGCCCCCACGTCTGCCTGCCGACCTCGTGCTCCTGTTCAGGGGTGAGCCCGCTCAACGCACGCCGAATCCCCTTCGGCTTGCCGGTCGTACCCGAGCTGTAGAACATGACCGAGCCCGCGAGCCGGTCCTTCGGCGGATCGGCAGGAGAGTTCTGCCACGCACTCGCCCATGCAGTCGGCGCACTCGGGTCACCGGTGGTGTAGATCCGATCGGTGCCGGGCAACCCGGCCTCCGCGGCTGCTTCGCGCACCACGGGAAGCAGGTCGGCGTTGGTCAACACCAACTTGGGCTCAGCATTGCTGAGGATGTACGCGATCTCGGGCGCGGTCAGGTGGCGGTTGACCGGGACGATGTACCGCTCGGTGCTCAGGCAGGCCAACTCGAGAGGCAGGTATTCCCACTCATTCGGCAGCACGATCGCGACCGCATCACCGCGGCCAACGCCGAGTGAGTCGAGCGAATTGATGATCCGATTTACCTGCTCGTTGAGTTCACCGAAACTCACCCGTACGTCGTCGGCGATTAACGCCGCTCGGTCCGGGTCGGTCTGGGCATAGGAGTACCACGTCACCAGGTGTTCCCTTCCAGCCGCGCACTGCGGCTCGTCTGCCGCCGGCGCTCCGCCGGACGGTCACTAGCCGTGATTCTCGACCATGTGCACCGGACTTGGCTAGGGCGAACGATCGTTATATAGCAACTCGTTCCCGCGCAGCGCCTCGGCGAGACCGGTACTAACACAGTCAGCGAGCGCAACCTTGCATGCCTCAGCGACAGTCCGCATACCGGCGCGCGTCTGTACGACGGTGGCGCCAGCGTCTCCGCCCAAACGACACCTGCTCAGATCGTCGGCCAGACCCGCCAGTTACGCGATGAGCGCGACGGGGTCGGCCCGCGTTGGCCCTGATACCGCGACCCGTAAATCTCCGATCCGTACGGGTGCTGGGCGGGGCTACTCAGCTGGAATGCGCACAATTGGCCGATCTTCATCCCCGGCCAGAGCGTGATCGGCAGATTCGCCATATTCGACAGTTCGAGGGTGATGTGCCCGGAGAATCCCGGATCGATGAAGCCGGCCGTCGAGTGCGTCAACAACCCCAGCCGACCGAGGCTGGACTTGCCTTCCAGCCGTCCCGCGAGATCCTCAGCCAGCGAGATGACCTCCAGAGTCGAACCGAGCACGAACTCGCCGGGATGCAGGACGAGCGGCGAACCTTCGGGGACTTCGACGCTGCTGGTGAGGTCGTCCTGCTGTTGCGCCGGGTCGATATGGGTGTAGTTCTGGTTGTTGAACACCCTGAAGAAGCGGTCGAGCCGTACGTCGATGCTGGACGGCTGGATTAGTCCCTCATCGAACGGCTCAATGCCTAGTTCACCTCGGTCGATGCGGGCACGCAGGTCACGGTCTGACAGCAGCATTCGCCAAGCGTACTGACCTCGGACTCGCGAACCCAAAGCGGATCACTAGCGTGGGTGGATGTCCACCATCGAACAGCTCGTCGTCGCGGTCGCCATTATCGCGAATGGTGAGGTCCTCGCCGCGCAACGCGCGTACCCACCAGACCTCGCCGGACGCTGGGAGCTTCCCGGCGGGAAGGTATCGACTGGCGAGGATATAGCCGACGCGGCCGTCCGAGAGATCACCGAAGAGCTCGGGTGCACGGTGCGGGTGCTGGACCAGTTGGGCGCGTCGGCGCAGCCACGTCCCGGGGTACGGCTGATCGCCGTGTACGCCGCGCTCGCGGCCGGTGTTCCGGTCGCGCGCGAGCACTCCGCGCTGCGGTGGGTCGGACCCGACGAGCTCGACGACGTGGACTGGGTGGGCGCCGATCGCGCGTTCCTACCCGAACTGCGTGAACGCCTGCTCGATGGCGAACCCCTCGCCGGTGGCGCGACAGACGGAGCCGTGCGGATCGGATCCACGGTTCGCCGTCCGACCGGACCCTGGACGCCGGCAGTGCACGAGTTGCTGGAGCACCTGCGGCCACTGCAGTTCGCGCCGACTCCGATCGGTATCGATGATCGCGGCCGCGAGGTCCTCACCTATATACCTGGACGCACCGTGGCACCGGATGACGAGTTACTCACCGACGCGCAGGTGTCCTCGTGCGGCGCCGCGCTTCGCGCGTTGCACGATGCCATGGCGTCGTTTCGCCCGACTGGCCCGCGGCAGTGGCGGTACGGCGAACGCACGCTGGGCAGCGATGAGGTGATTTGCCATAACGACCCCGGTGTCTACAACTGGGCCTTCGACGGCGATCGGGCCAGTGGATTGTTCGACTGGGATATGGCCGGCCCGGGTGACGCGATGGACGACCTCGGCTTCCTGGCGTGGACGGCGATACCGCTGTACCAAGGGCTCGACCCGGCGCTTGTGGCACGGCGGCTATCGCTGCTCGCCGCCTCGTACGGCGGGGCGTCGGCGCTGAGCATCGCGCACGCCGCACAGCGGCGGATGGCCCTGGCCTGCGAGCGCATCGCGGCCGGGATAGCACGCGGAGACGCCGGGATGGCGAATCTGGCGGTCGTCGGCGAACCCGATCGCACCCGCGCGCGTTTGGACGTGCTCACCGAGGCACTGCCGGACATTCAGAAACACCTGTAGCCGAGCCGCGGCGAACCTCCACGACCTGCTCGCGGCCGGGGAGTCGTGATTAGGTGGGGATATCCGTCCGCTCGTCGCATTGGAGCATCGCATGACCCTCCGCCACAACGAACGCGCCCGCGGCTACGCCCGCCAGGCATACCAAGCCCTCGAACCGCTGCACATCGTCGCGTACTTCGGGCCACAGGTCGGGGAGGTGTCGAAAGCGGAGGGGCTGAACTTCTACGGCTCGTACGTCGGCTTCCGGGGAGCGCCACTCGGCGCCTGCTCCCCCGCCGTCGTCGCTGCCGCCTTCTACAACTGGAACCCGGCAGTGATCGAGAAGGGCTGGCAGGATGCGCTGGCCAGCCACACCCCGGCACAGTTGCTGGCGGCCCGCGAACGCATCGCCGACAAGGCTCTGACCGGCGCGTTCGGCGACCTGCTCGGCAGCGATCAACTGCCGCGGGTGGTCGACCGACTGAATGGGATCCTGTCGAACGCGACCAAGGCTGGGCGAGCGCTCGGCGCTGCGAACCTCGACGTCGCTCGCCACTCAGAGCCGCATGTCGCCCTCTGGCAGGCGACCGCGACGTGGCGCGAATGGCGCGGCGACGGACACATCGGTGCCCTGATCGCCAACGAGTTGCCGCCGGTCGAGGCACTCGTGCTGCACACCGCCGAGCACCCCGACCCCTCGGTCGGCGGCGGCGCGCTGAGCAAGGACGCGACGAAGTCGTCCCGCGCGTGGGGCGATGAGGCCTGGGAGGCGGCGGCAGACAGGCTGCGGACCCGCGGGCTGCTGGAAGCGGACGCCGAGCGGCTGACCACCGCTGGGGCGCAGTTGTACGACCTGATCGAAGACCAGACAGACGACGCTGCCGCGTCGATCTGGGCGAACGTGGACGACGCGGACGAGTTCTTCGCCGCCGTGCGGCCGTTCGTGAAGTCGGTGATCGATGCGGGCATACTGCCCGGCACCAAAAAGAAGTAGCCACGATCCCGCTGACGCAAGAGTTCACTCTCGTCGCCAACCGGCCGTCGGTGACGACAGCGAGGATGAGTCACTCATGCCCATCCTCGGCGCGCCGTCGGCGGGTCGTCGGCGGCTATGGCTGCGGGGATACCGCCCACGGGTGATCGGGTCGTACCTGCGCGACCGCACTCCGCAGCCATCGCTGCTGGTGTCGGTCCAATCGCGGGCGCAGCGTCGCGGCATCAACTCGGTCTTTCTCACGCGCTTGCTGGTGCTTCATGAACAGCGCGATTTCAGGGTTGAGGTATCGCAGGCCGTCGTCCGCGACCCAGGTGACCTCATCCAGCGGGGCCGCGTGACCTGGGAGCTTCTTGTTCGTCCATCTCCCGCCGTCGTCGGGCGTTAGTGGCACGTCCAGGACCCACGCGGACTGCGCGTTCTTCCGTACCCAGATTGAACTGGTGCGACCCACGATGCGGAAGCGGTGATCGAACGGACGCAGCCACCCGTCGTCCATGTTCCACGGCGTCCAGCGATCCGCGAGGAACAACCGGAACGCCTCAGCGTCCGAGGCGAAAATCGAGATGTCCATATCCTCATGCGATCGCGAAACTCCGGTCCATTTCTCGACCGACCACCCGCCGATGATCCACCACGGACGATCGAAGCCCTCCATGAACGGACCAATCGACGTCGGATCGAGCGGGTCCCAACCCCCGTACCAGCGGTGGAATGCCGCAGGCGGCAAAGGTGCCGCGTTCGGCGAGGGAGTTGGATCCTCAGCAGCGGCTTGAGCGGACATGGTCGGCCTCCTAATCACGAACGTCGATCGTGGTGAGCGTCCCGCCGTCAGCGCGCCTCACGGCGTCCCAAGAGCCGCCGACGGACGGCCCGGTCGTCACTCACGCCGCAGTGCCTAGAAATGTTGAAGCCCCATGTCCGGCGGATCGTGACGATCGCTGGAATATGGGGCTCCTTTATTTGGAGCGGGCGACGGGAATCGAACCCGCGCTATCAGCTTGGGAAGCTGAAGTTCTACCATTAAACTACGCCCGCAGTGACGCAGAAGACATCATACTCAACGCCGTAATTGTCCGTCGCGCGGGATCTCTTCGGCCCCACCGCCATCGCGCTGCTGAGTGCGACAATCGAGCCATGACCGCCTCGCAGCCCACTCGCTGGGACAACGAACTCATCGCGCACGGATCGCGCTGGCAGGCGTACGTCGACCGGTTCACCGGCCTGCACGACTCTGGCGCCGACACAGCCGGCGAGGCCCGGTTCATCGACGCAATCGCTGACCGTTCCGCGGCGATTCTGGACGCCGGTTGTGGTGCGGGACGAGTCGCTTCAGCGCTGGCGACCGCCGGTCACCACGTCGCTGGTGTCGACAAGGACGCCGGACATATCGCGGTCGGACGCGCACGGTACCCCGGACTGCCGCTCCTGGCGCACGACCTACTCACGCTCACCCCGAGCGCGCTGGGATCGGCGCGGTTGCCGACGTCGTACGACATCATCGTGTTGGCGGGCAACGTCATGGTCTACCTCGCGCCTGGCACCGAACGCGATGTGCTGGCCAATCTGCGCACGTTGTTGCGCGAGGGCGGACGGATCGTCACCGGGTTCGCCACCGGCCGCGACTACTCCGTGTCGACGCAGGACGCGGACGCCGCAGCAATCGAGCTCCAGTTGCAACATCGGTTTGCGACCTGGCAACTAGAGCCGTGGCGCGAGGACGCCGACTGGGCCGTGTCGGTCTACACCTGCTGACGCGCCGAAGACCGGGGGCCATTAGGCGGTTGGCGCTAGCGAGAGACGACGCCGGCGACGGGGATGTGCCGCAGCAGATCCCCTGGCAAGACGCCATCGTGTTGCACAGCCACCGCACGACGCTCCGCCGACACCTCGCCGTACTCGGTGGTGCGCTGGCGAGCTGGGCGCCCCGCCTCGGCCGCGATCCGTTCAAGTTCGGTGATAGTGCGGAACGAGCCCGATTCCGAGCCCGCCATCCGCGAGATGGTCTCTTCCATCAGCGTGCCGCCGATGTCGTTGACCCCGCCGCGCAGGTGATCGCGCACGCTGTCTTCGGTGGTCTTCACCCAGGACGTCTGGATGTTGTTGATCTTGCCGTGCAGCAGGATCCGCGACATCGCGTGTACGACCCTGTTCTCCAGTTTGGTCGGCCCCGGCCGCGCCAGACCCGCCAGGTAAATGGGCGAGGACGAGTGCACGAACGGCAGCAGCACAAACTCGCTGAAGCCACCGTTCTCGTCCTGCAGTTGGCCGAGCAGTCGCAGATGCGCTAGCCAGTGTCCGGCATGATCGACGTGCCCGTACATCATCGTGGACGTCGTGGGCAGCCCTTGCCGATGTGCGGCCGTGACAACCTCGATCCATTGCGCGGTCGGCAGTTTGCCCTTGGTCAGCACCCAGCGGACCTCATCGTCAAGGATCTCCGCGGCCGTACCGGGGAAGGAATCGACACCGGCCTCGGACGCCGCCGCCAAGAAGTCGCTAATAGATAGGTCCGTGCGGCTAGCGCCGTTGATGACCTCCATCGGCGAGAACGCGTGCACATGCATCTGCGGCACCCGGTCCTTCACAGCCCGAGCGATGTCGAAGTACGCCGTACCGGGCAGGTCAGGGTGGATGCCACCTTGCATGCACACCTCAGTGGCGCCGACTTCCCACGCTTGCTGCGCCCGGTCAGCGACCTGTTCCAGCGACAGCGTGAACGCGTCGGCGTCGGTTCGCCGCTGCGCGAACGCACAGAATCGGCACCCTGTGTAGCAGACGTTGGTGAAGTTGATATTCCGGTTGACGATGTAGGTGACGACGTCGCCGTTGACCTCACGACGCAACTCATCGGCTAAGCCGGCCAATGCATCGATCTCCGCGCCATCCTGCGCATCAAAGAGCACTGCCGCTTCGGCATCGCTGATCGCCGATTGCCGACTCTCCGCGGCCGAGAGCGCCTGGGCGAACTCGGGGCGAATCGAGCCCGATGATCCACGCGGCGCAGGCTGGGTCACGGCGCGGCCGATCTCCTCCCAGTCGCCGTACACACCGTCGAAGTCTGAGCGGGTCTCGGTCCGTCGCCCCTCGCTGTCGATGTCGCTATTCAGGTTCACGCGGCCGGAGGCGATCATCGCGGACGGCGGCTCTTGCCACGCTCGCCCTTGCACTACCGCGTCAGCAACGGCGAGCCCCGAGTCATCGGCCAGGGCATCCACGTGCGCGAACAGCCGCGGGTCAAGCCAGGACTCGCGCCGGGCAACGTACTCGGGGTAAATGGTCAGGCGCTCCCGCAGCGTGAATCCCTGCTCGGCAACGAACGCCGTCAGTTCGTCGAGCTGCGGCCACGGATACTCCGGGTTCACGTGATCCGGGGTCAACGGGGAGATACCACCCCAGTCGTCGATGCCGGCGTCCAGCAGCAGTTTCAGGTCGTCGGGCGCGAGGTTCGGTGGCGCCTGCAGCCGCATCTTCGGTCCGAGCAGCACGCGGGTGACCGCGAGCGCCGCCGCGAACTCCTGGATGTCGGCATCCGGTTCATTGCGCATCGCCGTATCGGGTTTGGCGCGGAAGTTCTGGATGATCACTTCCTGAATGCCGCCGTAGGTGCGGGCGATGCGGCGCAGGGTGAAAATTGAGTCGACACGTTCGGCGTACGTCTCGCCGATACCGATCAGCAGGCCGGTGGTAAACGGAATGTTGGATCGGCCGGCGTCCTCGAGTACCCGAATCCGAACGTCGGGATCTTTGTCCGGCGAGGCGTAGTGCACCTCGCCCGGCGTTTCGTACAGCCGCCGGGATGTCGTCTCCAGCATCATCCCCATGGACGGCGCGACCGGACGCAGCCGTTGCAGCTCCTGCCACGACATCACGCCCGGATTGAGGTGCGGCAGTAACCCGGTTTCCTCCAGTACCCGGATTGCCATCGCGCGCACATAAGAGAGCGTGTCGGGGTAGCCGGCTTCATCCAGCCACTGCGCGGCGGCGTCCCACCTGTCCTCGGGGCGATCGCCCAGCGTGAACAACGCTTCCTTGCAGCCCATCGCCGCACCCTCACGAGCGATCTCTAGGATCTCGTCGGGTGAGAGGTAGATGGATTCCACGCGGTGCGGGACGGTCGCGAACGTGCAATAGTGGCACCGGTCGCGGCACAGTCGCGTGACCGGGATGAATACCTTTTTGCTGTAGGTCAGAATGCCGGCGCGACCGACGGACTCGAGACCCGCGTCGCGAACGCGAGACGCTGCCGCACTGAGTCGCTCAAGGTCGGCACCACGGGCGTGCAGCAGAATCTCCGCTTCAACCTCATCAATGGTGCTGCCGCGTTCGACGCGGGCAAGCGCCCGACGCATAGCCGTCTCAGTAGGCGGAGTGCTGGTGGTGCTCAATCGCTTCTCCTCAGCGTCCGACGATGGAGCCTGAACCACTCTATGCCCCAGCGCACACTGCCCGGCAGGCCCCGCACGCCGCTGCTAGTTTCCGGGATCCACGCCATCCACGGGATCGACCTGATTGCCGCCCCGCGCGCGTCAACAATCGCGAAACAACGCCCAGTCAGTGGGCTGCTTTCGTACGCCGCGGGATGAGGTGCATGATCGCCACGATCACCGCGCCGACGATGAGGCCGACGATGGCGGAGGCAACGGTGTTGACGAGCCAGCCGAGGAATCCGCCAATCCCGGCGACGCCGTGCACGGCCTCCTCGAGGTGGTGCACCTGCTCGTAGAGCCATCCCCAGCCGAGTTCGTCGACGCCTACCAACAGGATGTGCCCGCCGACCCACAGCATCGCGACAATTCCGACCGTAGACAGCACGCTCATGACCTTCGGCATCGCGGCGACCATCCCGCGCCCGAGCTTCTGCGAGAACGCCGATTCGCGTCCCGCCAACCTGAGCCCGATGTCGTCCATCTTGACGATGAGCGCGACCGCGCCGTACACGATCGCGGTAATCAGCAACGCGACGAGGACCAAGATGATCGCTCGCATCCACAACGCTTGGTCAGCGACCTCGTTCAACGCGATCACCATGATCTCGGCGCTGAGAATCAGGTCGGTGGTCACGGCGCTCTTCACAACCTTGTCTTCGTCGACCCTGGTCGGTTTCGCCGCCGCTCCATCCGCCGGCGCGTGTGCGTCATGTCCGGAGATCCACTCCCAGACCTTTTCGGCACCTTCGTAGGCGAGGTATGCACCGCCACACATCAGGATCGGTGTGAGCAGCCACGGCAGAAACTCGCTCAGCAGTAACGCGATCGGCAGGATGAAGACGAGTTTGTTGCGAATCGATCCCACGGCGATGCGTTTGATGATCGGTAACTCGCGCTCGGCCGCCAGGCCTTCGACGTACCGCGGTGTCACTGCGGCGTCATCGATGATGACGCCAGTTGCCTTCGCGCTCGCCTTGCCAGCCGCTGCGCCGATATCGTCCAGCGACGCGGCAGCCAGTTTCGCGAACGCAGCGATGTCGTCCAGTAACGCGGCAAGTCCAGCGGCCATCGAGATGCTCCACGGTGGTCGGTGCGCAAGGATCACGCGCAGGTGACGGCGAACGGATGACCCGTCGAATCTTACGGGTCTACATCGTGTCGGCGTGAACTGCAAACCGCATCACCAAAAATGTGCCGCACGTCGCACAAGAATCATTAAAGTCCCCGAAACCCCAGGTCAACAAGGACAACAGGGGGTGAACGATACGGGTACGAACGGGGGTCAAAGTGTTACCTATGCCCCGATCGCTCGACCTGTCGGCCCGACCGCACTACCGTGTTACCGGATCGTTACGCAGTGGGTCGTGGCCCCCTCGAATCGATCCAAAATGCTGTAAGCCGGCTGACGGTTATCCCTGTGGATAACTGAACTCCGGGAGTGCGGCCGGGTACAGACTGTTGACAGTCTTTATCTGTCCGTTATCGTTTGTCTCGCTGCTGAGGCACCGAATCAACGTAAGGACCCGACCTAGTGCATCGACGCAAGATGGCGATCGTGAGTGCGCTCGCCGCCACCACGGTGGCACTGAGCACCCCGCTCGCCGCGAGCGCCGCCCCGTCTTCTGGTTCCGAGTCCGATCAGTACGGATACAACAGCCAGTACCAATACGACGATCAGTCCAACGGCTACGGCGAAACTGGCGACGCGAACACCGGATATACCGACGGAACCGGAACCAACGACGGAACCGGATACAGCGACGGAACCGGGACTACCGACGGCACCGCCGGCACGGGCGAGGCTAACGGCGCGACCGGTGGCACCGGCGGCCAATACTCGCCCGAGGTCACCCAACTGCAGCTCGAGATCGAGAAGCTCAACGCCGAAATGCTCGCCGCCGCTGATGCGGCGAACCAGGCCGCAGGCAAGGCGAGCCTCGCCAAGGAGAAGGCGGATAAGGCCAAGAAGGCCCTCAAGGAGGCCACGGCTGAGGCCGAGGCCGCTACCGATCAGGCGAACGCCGTCGCCGCCGATATGTACATGCAGGGCCCGATGTCCCTGACCGAGCAGACGCTGCTGTCCTCCGATGGCCCGCAGGAGTTCATCGATAAGGCTGTACTCGGCGACACCGTGACCGACTACCAACTCAAGCACATCAACGCGATGCTCGCGGCAAAGTCGACGCAGCAGGCCGCGTCGAAGTCGGCCGACGAGGCCGCCGCGACGGCGTCCGCGCAGTCCAAGAAGGCTCAGAAGGTCTCCTCCGACAGCCAGGCCAAACTCGCTGCGGCGCAGGTCAAGATGGACGCGCTCAAGGCTGAAGCCGGCATGCCGGAGACCTCCAGTGAGGCCCCCAGCGCTGCCAGCGCACCGAAGGACAAGATCACCGGCGAGGTCAAGGGCAAGTGGGCGAAGCCGGTCGACGGCACCCTCACCAGTTGCTACTGCGCTCGCTGGGGCACTTTCCATGAGGGCATCGACCTGGCGAACTCGATCGGTACGCCGATCTTCGCAGCCGGCGACGGCACCGTCATGCGCGCCGGTCCGGCGACTGGATTCGGTCTCGCGGTCTACATCCAGCACGAGAACGGCGACGTGACGGTCTACGGCCACGTCAACGAGTACTTCGTCAGTGACGGGCAGAAGGTCAAGGCCGGCCAGCACATCGCCGATGTCGGCAACCGCGGCTACTCCACCGGCCCGCACCTGCACTTTGAGGTGACGAAGGGGATGTACGGCGCGCGCGAGAACCCGCAGGTATGGCTCGCCGAGCGCGGTATCACCGTCGAGTAGCGCCCCACAACATTTGCCGCATAACGCCTTGAGGGCCGCTCTCGTCTACGAGAGCGGCCCTCAAAGTTTTGTCGCCGCTGAGTCGCGACGAGCAGGCCTACGGCGTACTCGTCGCTTCCTGCACGTCCGCGGAGGTGATCGTGATGAGCTCGCTCAGTTCCGGACGACTCGCCAGCTGCCGTAACCGACCCGACTGGACCTTGCGGAGCTTCTCGAACAGCTTGCGCGCATCTCGCGCGTTACCGAAGTTCTCATCCCGCGGGATCCGTTCGAAGTAGTCGCGCAGTAGCCCCACCGCGTCGTCGGCGATCGCGTAGTCGTTGCTGGTGATCATCCCGGTGATGATCTTGGTGAGGTCGTCGGCATCGTAGTTCTCGAACTCGATGGTCTTGACGAAGCGGGACGCAAGGCCGGGGTTCGCATCGAGGAAGTCACGCATCTCGTGCGTGTATCCCGCGGCGATCACGGCGATGTCCTTACGCATGTCTTCCATCAGCTTCACGATCATGTCGACGGCTTCTTGACCGAAGTCGTTGCTGCCGCCGCCGGCCTGCCTGGTGAGCGTGTAGGCCTCGTCGAGGAACACGACACCGCCCTTGGCCTCGTCGAAGACGGCGGCGGTCTTTTCCGCGGTATGCCCGACGTACTGCCCGACCAGATCGCGACGCGAGACCTCCTTCAGCGGTCCGCCCGGTAGCGCCCCCAGGGCTGCGAGGAGCTGTCCGTAGATGCGCCCCACTGTCGTCTTTCCGGTGCCTGGCGCTCCGGCGAAGATGAGGTGGTTCGACATTCCGCCGACGCTTAAGCCCGCCGCACGGCGCCATTCATTCACCTGGATCTCGTCGATGATCGACCTGACCTCGGCCTTCACCCCTTGCAGTCCCACCATGCCGTCGAGTTCGGCGAGCAGGGACTCGACGCGCTGCGGGTCACCCTTGGGTGCCTCCACGGCGCCCAAACCTGCCGATTTGGCGTTCGTATCAATCCGCTCGACGTCCGCATCCTCGGCGATATCGATCTCGGGCGTGCTACAGCGCTCGGTGGTGCAATTGCGCAACTGCCCTCCGGTACCGGGACCGAAGCGAATCCCCGACGACCCCGCCCCGATCACCTTGCACAGGTTCAGCGTCGGCGCGCCACCTTGTGCGATCGCGATTCCTTCGGCCCGGCTGCCGGTGATTTCACAGCCTTCGACGACGGGCTTGGCCGACTCGTACACATAGATTCCGCGGCCACCGACATTGGCGATCTTGCAATTGCGCAACGTGGGCGAAGCTCCGAGCCGCACCACGACGCCGTCGTCGCCAATCTCCCGGATGAGCGCGTCAATCAGCTCACCCTCGGCGTCCTCCACCACCAACCCCACCTGGGAGTTCTCCAAGGTCACATCGCGACCTGAGAACGTCGACCCGTCGGAGATCCGCAATGCGTTTCCCGATCGTGCGGTGAACACCGACGACTCCACCGTGAGAGTCCCCTCGACGACCTTCACCGCGTCGGCGTCCGCAGCGTTCACCGCGAGGTGGCGCAGGGTCAACTCGCCACCGGTCTGCTCGACGATTGGCGCCCATCCACCGCCGCCCACGATCCTGGTCGTCAAGGACGGCTGCTCATCGCCACCCTCGGCGAGAGGCTCGCCCTCCAATGTGAGCACCTTGGAGTCCAGGCGAATGCTCTCTGGGTACTCACCGGCAGCGATTCGGATGGTCGAGCCCGTGGGCGCCTCCGCTATCGCTTCAGCAAGGTTCACATAGCAACCGGGGCTGTTGGGGTCCACCTGAATTGTCTGGGCCATTGGCTCCGCTCTTCGGCTCGTAGAGGCTCGTGGGGATCGACTGCGATTATTGCAGCGCGCATCGCCGTATGCCATGCAGTCAGGTAGGCCACAGATTAAGCCGCCTGACCCAAACGCCATGGACGCCTATGATCGAGCGTGCAGTCACCAACCACTCGATGGGAAGCGCATGACGAAACCGCCTGAGGGGCAGCACGCCCCCACGGGCTCCGAACGTCCGCCGTCGTCGCTTCAACCCCCACGTCCGCGCCGGGCGTACGACGGTGACCCGCAGGAGGCGTCCACGCCGGGACCGCCGCCCACCGCCCCGCCGACCGCGCCGCCCGCACCTCGGCCCGGCGGTACGCCGCAGCAGTCGGGCGAAGCAGCAGAACCCTCGGATTTTGACGCCATCCTTCAGCGCCCGGTACCCCGTCAGCCCGAGAACGCTCCGCAGAGTCGGCTCCGGCCACCTGAGCCACGCGCGACTACCCCGGCGCCGACTGAACGATCTGGACCGAAGCACGCCGCAGCGGGACGCGGGTTCGACGATCACGAGAACGGCACCCCGCGCGCCGCTCAAGATCCGATAAATCAGCAATTCACCGAGCCCGGTAGCGCAGTACAGGGCGATCGGCGAGCCGACGATCTCCGCCCGATCGCCCCGCATCTCGACCCGCGGGTATCACACCTCACCGACGTCACTCCCCCGAAGCGACGCTGGTTCGGGCGCGGGCGGCCGATCCCCGCCGAGCTTCCCACCAACACCACCAGCGACGCGCTCACCAGCACGATCGAAACGCCACGTCGGATCAGCGTCGTCGGCCTCAAGGGAGGCGTGGGCAAGACGACCTCGGCGATCCTGTTGGCTCGCATCATCGCCCGGGTGCGGGCCGAACCCGTGCTGCTGCTGGACTCCGACACCACGTACGGATCGCTCCTGTTGCGGCTCGGCACGCCACCGATCGCCTCCGCGCACGACATCGCGTCCATGGGCGATCCCGGCACGCTGGATGTGCTGCGCGGTGTGATCGCCCGTACGAACGACGGCGTGTGGATCTTGCCGTCAGGGCGCAACCCGGCGCAAAGCGCTGAGTTCGGCGAGCAAACCTATGTCGCGGCCGTGCGCGCGCTGTATCGCTACTTTTCGGTGTCAGTCACCGACTGCGGAACCGGTATCGCCGGTTCGCTGATGCGCCGGGTGATCGAGGCTTCGCATGCGTTGGTGATCGCGACGTCGGCGAGCGTGGACGGCGTACTCGCGGCGCACAACGCCCTCGATTGGCTCACGGCGACTGGGCACGGCGAACTTGCCAGCCGCTCAATTGTGGTGATGGGTAATGTGCCGGAGCAGCCCGTGATCGACGTCGCGGAGACAAAGCGCGGACTCGAGCAGATATGCCACGCGGTGGTCTGCATCCCCACGGATCCGGCCATCTCGCCGGGCGGCTACATAGATTTCGACAGCTTGCAACCGGCCACCCAGCAGGCCGGACACGCGTTGTCGTCATTGGCTTTCGGGTGCTCCTTGCACGGCGGACGATGACCGGGCCGATCCGAGCGCACCTGCCCTGGCAGGCCTCCAGCGAGTTCGAGCAACAGCTGACCGAAGCGTTCGCTGCGGCAGATACCGCACGCTGTTACGGGCTGCTGATGCCCGCGCAGTTCGTCATGCCCACCACGCAGGAGGCCTTCGAGCAGAAGGACCCGGCCCGATGGCCGACGTATACCGACGACGAACGAACTTTCGTTGTCGTGTACACGTCGTTCGAAGCCATGGCGATGGCGGCATCGGGCAACCTGACGCACGGCGTCATTGTCCGCCTGGACGATCTCGCCGCCGCCTGGCCCGACCCGGCGTTCGGGCTGGCAATCAACCCTGGGCTCGGCGTCGCGTTCTACTTCGAGTCGGGCATGCTCGCACGGTTAGCCGCCCCACCGATCGAACTGCTCGATACGCCCGAGGGGCGTTTCGACCTGGTCCTGCAGAAGGTCATCGCGCCGACCGACGTCGAGGCCATGATCGAAGCGCGCGTGCGCACTGTATCGGGATACTGCCAGTTCTACTGGCATGTCGAACATCTCAGTAATCCGGGCGTTCTGATCGATGACCTCGGCCTACCCAGGGAGCGTTACCTCGACGAGTACGGCGCCACCTTCGTGCTGCGCTGGCGGCCGCTGGCCCTCTCTCTCTACGCGGACGCGTACGGCGGTCAGACGGCCGCCGCCCGGGACCTGGTTGGCGGCTCAATCGTCGAAGAGCCGCCCTTTGTCGGGCTCGGGTTCGGGCCGGCGCCTACGCAGGTCATCCGCGAGTTCAAGGCGAACTGCGCGCCGCTGCCGACGGGCGCCGAACTGTGGGAGATCAGCGAAACCGGCCAACGCCGGATCGCGATGCTCGACCTGGCCGCCGGGGGCTGGCGGCTCATTGCCCGCACCGATGAGGTGCAGGCCTCCGCACATGGGCAGGACGAGCGATGATCGCCCGTGCCCGCATCGTCGCCAGTTATCTCGGCACCGAGTATGACGCCGCGATTTACCTTGGTCAGGATGAACAGCTCGTCAGCCTGCACAGCACACGCGACGGTGAGGGGTTCGAACCCATCGGCGAGGAGTTCGTGCGTGAAGTTCCGTTGGCCGAGTGCGACACCATCCACTATGTGCGGCCAATCGGAGAAGTCGGCGACGTACCGGTCGCCATCCTCGACGAGCGGACCGAACCTGCCGAACTGCTCGTAGAGTCGCTGGCCAACGACGCGCCCGCAGCCGCCGAAGCCGGCCTAGAACGCGTAGAGCGCGGCGTGTACCGCAGTTGGGTACCGTCGAGTCAGGTTCGCCAATATCGCTTGGAATTCATCGATCTCAATCCCGCGCCGCAGCACGGCGGCGAGTTCGGCTGACGTCCCCGATCATGTAACGCTCGACTGCCGTCAACTCGAGGGTGACGACGTCCAGGTTGCTCCCGGACAGCAGCCCAAGCTCGTTATGAGAGACCGCTTCGAGCCGCTGCGCTAGGTCACTTCCCCGAATACTCCCGGCGGCCAGCCGCGCTTCGGCGGGGGTCAGTTTCTGCAGGATCGCCAGGTCGGCGTACGTCAGGTCTGCGACGTTCCACGGCGTAAGTTGCGAATATAGCGTTAATACCGTCGTCCACGAGAGCCCTACCTGGTCATCTTCAGCGAGCGACGAATCGCTGTCCACCAGTACGAACACAGGGCGATCTTCGCTGGCGAATCGGGCATCAGGAAACTCGCGGACGACTCGAATCGCGCCCGACGCGCCCGCGGACGTTCGGATGAACGCATCCCAGGCCGCGACGCGGCGGGTTTCCACCCATACCTGGGCACCCAACGCCAAGGCGCGAAAGGCCAGGACCTTGGCCAGCCCGATCGTGCCGACAGCGAGGATCTCGCGCGGCTCACTGCTGAACAGTTCGCGCACCGCGAGTTGGCCGCCGTGCTCGCGGCCGAGAATCATGCCGGCGCCACCTGCCGTGTACTCCACCCCACCTAGCACTTCGTTGCTGGTGCGCACCCCCCGCACCTGGGTGGGCGCGTTCATGTCGACCATGCGGCGTACGTCCGCGAATTTGTCAGTCATACTGCAAAACCGCCGGTGGGTAGTGTCGCGCCGACGCCGAAGCGGTGTGCACCGTCCAGTCGTCGCAGATCGGCGCCCGACTGACCCAGCACGCGCTGCAGACCTCCGTCGACGGCTTCTTGTGTCGAGTCCTCGCGCACGGTAAATCGGATGACCGCCTCCACATCCACGCAGTCACCGACGCGGCGTCCTGCCAGTGAGGTGGTGCTGGCCAGTGCGGGCACTGACTCGATGCCTTCGATCAATGCGCTGGCGGTCTCCCGCTCGGAGAGCGCCGGCCATTCGCGTACCCCGTACGTCACGTGCATCGCGGTGTCCGCCTGCCATTGACGCCAGCTCTCGCGCAGTGTCCCCGTGGGTTGCGTCGGATCCATCCGGATCAACGTAGCCAGATCCTCGGCAGCTTCGCGAACCGTCCGTGTGCGGGGCCGGAATCCGGCCTTGCGCATCCTGCGTTCTACCCGTCGTACCGCATTCAGCAGCGACTGCTCCACCGTCGCCGGCGAGGGCACATCGGCGGAAAACATCGCCTGCACGCATACCCAGGTGCGGCGTCGAGCGGGGATGGTGCCGCCGCTCAGTTCCCGATAGGAGTTGGCGGCGGCGTCGTCGAGGGCCGCGACATTGGGCGCCGGTACGACGTGCGTGATGAGCTGAACCGAAATCGGCACATCGCCGGCCTCGTTGTGCGGCAGCAGTTCAGCCAGCGACGGCAGGCTTCGTTCACTACTCAGATCTGCACGATCGCTGGGAACCACCTCGAGCACCGCGGTGAACCCGGTCGAGTCGGTGAGCACCGCAACTCCGCGGCCGTCGACGTCGAGGCTGCGCAAGGCGCCGCCGTGCGCAACCGCGGACACGATCGCTGAACCCGGTGAAGCCGGTTCGAGGGCCGTGACGCGGCGCCGGGCGAGATACCGCAGGGCGGTGCCCAGCCATTCGTACAGCCATCGTCCATCTATGCGCACGAAGCAGATCGCGAGCGCGATCAATGAGACCGCTGCCACCGATAGCAGCGTCACCATAGAACTTCGAGAAACCGCCGCTACAGCGACGATCGCGCCTTCAGCCGCCATGACTTGCCCGGCGTGAACGGTGCCGAATCGGCGTTGCCGGATTTCGACCGGCGGCTCGATAACTCGTTGATCGTCCTGCGGGTCGGCCGGCGGTGCGGCCTTCTTCGCTGCCGCCGCAATCGCCTGCTGTTCGGCGAGTTCACGCGATGATCGCTGCGCGGCCTCGCGCCGACGCGCGATCGGGGATGTCGCGGCAGCCGATGCCGACGCCGGCGCAGTTGCGGTGTTGACCTCGGCGCGCCGTCCCTGGATGACCTCTCGCTGCGAAGATTCCTGCCGACCGGCAGCCGGAACAGGCGTCGTTTTAGCAGGTCGCTGCGCGGCACTGTCCGAGCGCGCCTCGTTCGGGGCCGCGACCGGCTCGGCCGCCGGTCGCGGCGCACGCAATACGGCGTCTGGTGCCTGCTGTTGACGATCTGTCACGTGAATTCCTTTGCGGTGGACGCCACCATCCTAACGAGACACCGGCTGCGCTCCGACCGCAATCAGTCTCGCTTGGCGCCGATCGCGGGGCCCGATCGCGTCACGCGCTCGTTAGGCGTGCGCGCCGCGATGACGCCGTCACCGGCACCGTCCGCCTCGAACAACTCGGTGCCGCCGACCAACGCCAGTTCCGCCGACAACTGTTCATCCGGCTTCTCGTCCGCGCGAGACCGCGAATTGCGCTCTGCCAACCGCGCCTTGTGCGGCTGGGCCGCTGGTTGGCGCCGTGGTGTCGCGCCTCTGCTCGTCTGCGGATGCCCAGCGACGTCGTTGGGGCGCCCTGTCAGCGACGTGCGCAGCGCGCGACGCGCCGCTTCAGCGTTGGCCTGCCGTGACGTCGGAACCGCAGTCGAGCGCCCACCCAACGACCCAGCACCCTTGGGTGTGCCGTACTCGAGCCGTGGCGACGCCGAACTGCCAACCCCTGGTCTGCTGGTGGCGCCGGGTTTGCCGGTCACACCGGGGCGCGCGCCGATGCCGGGTGCCGTCGGGCGACCCTGCAGCGTCTTTGGCACGTTGGGCGACGTGCTCGGCGTAATCGGTCGACCGCCCGCGGTCCGTCCACCGAGGCCGGGTGCGGCGGGGCGAGCACCGACACCTGGGGCGCCTGGGCGTCCACCGACACCCGGGGCGCCTGGTCGACCGCCCACGCCGGGTGCGGTCGGCGCTCCGGAGCGCCCGCCAAGTGCAGGTGAGCCAGCACCCAGGCCGGATCGCGAGGGAGGCGCAGCGGGGCTGGCGCTCCCGCGCCCGCCAAGGCCTGGTGCGGTCGGCGGTCGGGTACCGGCCCCCGGGCTGCCCATGCCCGGCGCCGCGGGCGCCGCGCCGCGGCCATTGAGGCCTGCGGGCATCCCGGGCGCTGCCGGCCGGGCGCTGCCGGCGGAAAGATTAGGCGCCGTCGGGGCCGCACCGCGGCCGGTTTGCGCGGAGTTGGCCGGAGCAGAGCTCGTCGGACGCAGTAAGGCCGGGGCGACCGGCGGTGGCGCGATGGCGGGGGTGGAGATTCCTTCCGGCGCCTCGGGTGCAGGCAGATGATCGAGCATGTGCTGCTGCACGTCGCGCATGGCCTGTTCGTTGAGCGGATTCGTCGGCGGCTGGCGGAAACCCGCCATGATTTGGTCGCGGAGCTGGCCGACGTCGGGCGACTGCGGGCGTCCGTACATACCGATTAACGCAGCCGTAGGTACGGCTCCCGGCATCGGCTGATTCAACCCCGCGGGCGCGGTCGGCGCGGCTGGGGCCGGTGCACCCGGAACCGCAGGAGTGCCCGGCGCACCTGGGCCGGGGCCGACTCCCGGAGCTGTGAACTCTTTCACGAGCGCGTCCTTGGGGCCCTGGTAGACCGCACCGGTGCTCATCGATTGGAAGGCAGTGTCGTACGCCGTCGACATCGGCGTGAGAATTTCCTCCCGCGAGCGCCTCGAGTAGTGCTCCAGGTTCTCCGCCAGGCGGTCCTTGCCGCCGAAGGCTTCGACAATGTCGGTGCCGAGTTCCCCTATGCTGTCGTTCGCGTTCTCTTCCGAACGCAGCGTGTCAGACTTCTCCTTGTACTCCTGCCACAAGGTGACCATTGCGTTGCGTTTGCGAACGACTTCGCCGTACAGGTTGTAACACAGTGCAGACTTGTTGGAGTTCGCCTTCTCAGCCCAGTTATCCAGCACTGCGGTGAGCATGCCCACCTTCATCAAGAAGGCTTCCTTTGCCGCGCCCTCCCATTTCGAGGACAGCGTGATGCCCTGCTGCCGGATGGCGTCGGCACCCGAGGTTAGCGCTGTGCCGATCTGGCCCCAGGCCCAGCCCGCGTCCCAGATCGTGTCCGGCTCTTCTTTCGTGATCGCCACGTAGTGCATGTTGATGTCGCCGTACTGCAGGTCTTGATTGGCCGGGATCGGCTCGGGCGCATCATCGTAGGACGGGTAGTAGCTCTGGCTTGGAACCCCGGGCTCATACGCACCGGCGCCGGGATCGGGCGCGCCGAAGTTATCGGTCATTGTTGAGCGCCCCTTACGCTACGACCGTCGGATCTGACCCGGTTGGCTCTGCCCCTGGCGCAAGAATCACCTCGTCGGGCTGTTCTGCTTCCGGCGCGCCCGGCACGTTGGCACCCTCCGGGGTGTCCTCCGGAGCCTCGTACTCGTCGTAGTGGGTGTGCCCACCGTTCTCCTGATCGTTCTGGTCCTCGGCCTGGTGCTGGTCCACGAGCGACTCGGCACCTTGAGCGCTGTACGGATCCGCTGGGCGGCAAACGTTTGTCGAGGACGTCACCGGTGCGGTGGGGACGTACGACTCCGTGATCGAGGTGTTGGCCGCCTCTTCCTGGATCTCCTGCTCGGTCTGCTCACCGTTCTGTTCGGCCTGAGCCTGCTGTTCGGCGCGCTGCGCGCTGAGAGTTTGATCGCTGGAGACCGGGTAGAACGCGGAGTTCACTGCGTTCATCTGCGCCTCGGCGTCGGTGTCACTCTCCTGGTAGATCGCTGCGACAGAAACCGCGCCGGTCGTGACGGCCTGAAGTCCGTAGTTCACGTCCGTCAGGAAGTTCGACGTCGCGAGCATCACGTTGTTGTTCCAGGTCGCCAGCAACGCGGCGGACGGCAGACCACTGAGTCCGACCTTCATGCCCAACTTCGAGAAGTTGTCGGTGATCGTCGTGCCATGCGTTTGGTAGTCCTCGGCGGCGCCCTTAGCGAAGTTCATCAACGCTTGGGACTCCACCTTGATACCGGGCAGGTCGAAATCGCCCACAATTGCTCCTTCGTCACATCATCTGAATTCGTCGGCAACCGCGTGTGGGACGTGGCCGCCCGCCGAGCCGTTCCCCAACATACAGAGCATCCTGGGTGGCGGCGACGTGCTTGCGAAGAAGTTCACCGGACGTTTCCCGTCCGCCTTATGCGGATCCGACATCGCCGCTCGCGGCACGCGAACTACAGGTCTGCGGGAGGCTTCCAGGCGATCTGAATGAGGCGGGTTCCCTCACGTCGAGTCACGTAATAACCGCGACCCGCCGGCAGCGCCTCGGGACGCACCGTGCCCACCAGCGCACCCTCGTCGCGCGTGCCGGACATCACGATTCCGGGCGCGGCCAGCTCCTTCATCCGTTGCAGCATTTGTTCGTACTGCGCCCGTCCGGCGCCGCCGGATCGACGGGTGACACTCAGGTGCAGCCCGATGTCACGCGCTTGCGGCATGAAGTCCACCAGTGGTTGCAGCGGCGGCGGTGATCCGGTGCTCGCGAGGTCGTAGTCGTCGATGAAGAAGAAGAGCTCAGGGCCGCTCCACCACGTTCGGTTGCGCAATTGCTCCGGGGTGACGTCACTACCGGGCAACCGTCTGGTCAGCGAACGCGACAGTTGTTCGCACATCTTGCCGGCGTGATCTGGCGTCGTCCCGTACGCGAGTAGGTAGTCTTCCGGGACTTCGCCAAGTAGCGACCGGCGCGGGTCGATGATGATGATTTTTGCCTCATCCGGCGAGTACTGCTCCATCACCCGATGCGCCATCACCCGCAGCAGGTTCGACTTACCCGACTCGCTATCGCCGTAGACCACAAGTAGCGGTTCGTTGGCGACGTCGACGTACACCGGCCCGAGGTCGGTCTCGGACAAGCCGATCGACACACCGCGGGCTGGATCGCTTGGCACTGCCTCATACCCGATTTCAGGCGGCAGCAGCCGAACCGCGGGCGCCCCGGGGTGCGGCCAGGCTTCCTTCACGCGCGCGATCAGATCGGCAACACCGTCCGGTAGCGAGTCCACCTCCTGCACGCCATCGATTCTCGGTATAGCCGTGAGCATGTGCAGCAGGTCGTCGGTGAGACCGCGCCCTGGTTTGTCATCGGGCACGTTCATGGCGACGCGACGCCCCAAAACTGAATCTCCGGGGTCACCCAGGCGCAACTCGAACTTGGTGCCGAACATGTCGCGCAGCGCCAATCGCAGGTCCATCCAACGCGACGCCGAACCGACCAAGTGGATCCCGTACGACAAGCCCCGGGTGCCGATCTCGTTCAAGATGGGTTCGATCGGTTCAAAATCGTTGCGCACGGTCTGCCATCCGTCGATGACCAGGAACACATCGCCGTACGGGTCCTGGGCGAACTCCCCGCGCGCCTTGGCCCGTCGGTATGCGGCCATGTTCTCCACGCCGTGCTGCGCGAACAGTGCCTCACGCATCTCCAGCAATTGCTTCAATTCGGCCATGGTGCGCCGCACCGTGTTCGTATCGCGCCGTGAGGCAACTGAACCGACGTGCGGTAGTTCGCGCAACGCGCCCAGTCCGCCGCCACCGAAATCGAAACCGTAGAACTGGACCTCCGCTGGGGTATGCGTCAGCGCGAGCCCACACACGATCGAGCGCAGGAAGTTGGATTTCCCGGACTGTGGCGCACCCACGACCATCACGTGCCCGCCGGCTCCGGTGAGGTCGATCTGCAAGGTCTCACGACGTTGTTCGAAGGGTTTGTCGATCACTCCGACGTTCGCCCGGAGCGTGCCACGTACGTCGGATCCCGAGACCGTCAACCCGTACTGCGGATCTACGGAGAGTCCCGGCAGCAGCTGATCCAAGGTGGGGGGCTCGGCCAACGGCGGCAACCACACGCGGTGCGCTTCCGGGCCACGGCCCTCGATCCGGTCGACGACGATATCGAGCAAGCTCTCACCGACGCCTTCGTCCGGATCGTCGGGCTTCTCCTCGACGTCCGTCGTCGGTTCGGCCTCCACCTTGGGCGCATGGTAAAGCGTGTCGTACGCGAGAATCGCGACCTCACTCGGCGTTCCGCCCGCAGCCTGGCCAGCCTTCTTTCGCTTGTACATACCCGATACGTACGCGGCGCGAAAGCGATCGAGCGGGTCGGTGCCGAACTTGATATAGCCGTGGCCGGGAGCGCGCGGAAGCTCGAACGCATCGGGCGCTCCGATGACGACTCGTGACTCGGACGCCGAGTTTGTGCGTAGTGATACTCGGTAGGACAGATGCGTGTCCAGGCCTCGAAGACGTCCTTCCTCCAGCCGCTGGGACGCGAGCAGCAAGTGCACGCCCAGCGAGCGCCCGACGCGGCCGATCTGCACGAACATGTCGATGAAGTCCGGCTTGGCCGAGAGCAACTCGGAGAACTCGTCACACACGATCAGCAGGCTGGGCATCGGATCTAGCGGTGCGCCGGCGAGCCTGGCCTTCTCATAATCGCGCAGGCTGGAGAACTTGCCGGCGGTACGCAGCAGTTCCTGACGGCGTAACAGTTCACCGTTGATCGCATCGACCATTCGGTCGACCAGCGGCAGTTCGTCCGACAGGTTCGTGATGACCGCTGAGGTGTGCGGTAACCGGTCCAGCTTGGTGAACGTGGCACCGCCCTTGAAGTCCACCAGCACGAAGTTCAGATTCTCCGAACTGTGCGTGATCGCTAGGGCGAGCACCAAGGTTCGCAGCAGTTCGGACTTTCCCGAACCGGTCGCCCCGATCAGCAGCCCGTGCGGGCCCATTCCATCTTGCGCCGATTCCTTAATATCCAGATCGACCGGTCGACCGTCCGGCCCG